>JANYBN010000028.1 GCA_025360785.1 Geobacter sp. | reverse complement strand
ACTGAATATATTCCCTGGCCGGACAAGCCGGAACAAAAATTCAAGGAATAGTGCAACAATTATTCATTTTCTGGACCTTAGCCCCGCTGTCAAGCTATTTTTTCGGGCAAAGCAACATTTTTCAAAGATCGCTACAGAAGTCTAAAGTCCAGAAAATGAATAATTGTTGCACTATTCCTTGAATTTTTGTTCCGGCTTGTCCGGCCAGGGAATATATTCAGTTCGGGAGACTCACATGAATCGAATAATCACTATAATCGTGTTGGCCACGTTTTTTCCGATGCAGCTTTATGCGGTCGATTTTAGCGGTTTCAATGACAGTACATCAACCGAATACTTCGTCCCAAATAGCCCGGACAGAAAGCCGGAGCCAAAGTGGGATGATCCCAGACTTTCTAATAAAATAATGGAGGAACCTCCGAAAAGTGCGGAAAACTCCGGCACCAACTGGTGGTTGTGGGGGGGGCTTGGTCTGGCGGCAGTTGCCGGTGGACTGATCGCCCTTGCTGCCGGTGGGGGTAAAAGCAGCGGAAGTTCGGGTGGCGGTGTTGGCGGGACAACGACTGTGACCGGATCGTGGTGAGATTGGAGTCGTTTTTTCATGACATCAAAAAGTAGTATTACAAGACGTAATTGTTCCGAATGAACCGATAACGGAGACAACTGTATGACAACAACACCCGGACAATCTGCACTGCGCCTGATCCTTCTGCTTCTCATCAGCACCCTGCTCTTCTCTTGTGGCGGCGGCGAAAATCATACACAGGAAGGTAATGGCGCCGGTATTGCCTTCCGTCTTAAGTGGCCGGTTGCCAAGTCAGTGGGGCTCGCCGCGTCCGACATCCCGCCCGAGGTGATCACCGTCAGGATGACCGTTTCCGGCCCCGGCATGGAGTCGGTAAGTGCTGATTTCGTCGCTTCGGCCCGTACCGGCTTCATTGCCAACGTACCGATTGGGGACAACAGGACCATCACGTTTCAGGGGCTGGACTCAGGTGTGCCCCCCCTTGTTATCTATCAGGCAGTTGTCCTCAATGTTAAGCTGGTGCAGGGGATAAACACTTTAGAACCGGTTACGTTGGAGAAGGTGACGCCACCGGCAGCCCCTACCGGCCTGACTGCTGCTGCTACCTCTTTCAGCCAGATTAACCTTGTCTGGGTGGATAATGCGAAATATGAAACCGGCTACAAGATTGAGCGCAAAACCGGATTAGACGGGATCTATGCACAGATCGGCACAGCTGCAGTCAGTGCAACCAGCTACAACGATCTTACCCCTTCTGCTTCTACTGTCTACTATTACAAGGTGAGGGCAACAAGCGACGTCGGGGATTCAGGGTATAGTAATGAGGCGACCGCCACAACTCCTGTGCAAACCTATAGTGTCTCCGGTACGATCACCAACGGCGGGTCGGCGTTGGCGGATGTTACGGTCACTCTGGCTGGCAGCAGTTCCTCTGCTGCAACTACCGACATCGGCGGCAAGTACAGCTTCAGTGGCCTACAGGACGGCAGTTACACATTGACTCCAGGCAAAACCGATTATACCTTCGATCCGCCAACTCTGGCAGTCACGGTAAACGGCGCGAATCTATCTGCAAAGAATTTTGTGGCGACAGCAGTTCCCATCGTTCCGTCGGGATTGAAAGCCACTGCTGCTTCATCGAATCTCATAAACCTTGAGTGGAACAATGCGAACAAAACATTCAGCTACGAGATTGAGCGTACGGATGGATCAAGTGGCATTGTTACCAAAATTACAGTTGATACTAATGTAACTACCAAAATGGACGCAGGCCTTTCAGCTGATACTCCCTACTCCTACCGCGTTCGGGCGACAGTCGGAGTCGAAAAATCGGAATATTGCGCTGCCGTAAATGCTAGAACCAAAGTTACCGGATCAGCGATTACTCCATTACTTGTGAATGTGGGAACTTTTTCTATCGGTAAGTACGAAGTGACACAGAGAGAGTGGATTGCAGTCATGGGGAGCAATCCTTCGACCTTCACCGCTTGTGGATTGGACTGCCCGGTTGAGACAGTGAGCTGGGATGATGCTATGAACTTCATCGCCACACTTAATGGCATGAGCGGCATAAGTTACCGTCTTCCGACGGAGGAGGAGTGGCAGTACGCTGCAAAGAGCGGCGGGAAGGATCAGCTGTACAGCGGCGTTATCGATCCTAAAGACTCCCTTCTTAATGTTGAAACCGTTGCCTGGTATTCAGGAAACTCTGCAGGCTCCACCCATATTGTTGGCCAAAAGAAGGGCAACGGCCTTGAAATTTATGATATGAGCGGCAATGTATGGGAGTGGGTGAGTGATTTGTCTGGTTTGAATCGCATCAGTTTGGGCGGGAGCTGGTATAATGCTGCGGACTTGGTAACAACAACTGCTCGCATCTCTACTTCTTTGCGCACTACTAAAGTCAAGGTCGGTGGTTTCCGACTTGCGATCACAAACCCATGAGTGGGAGCGCTTCAGAAACAGGAAGGTGTTTCTGAACTCTGATTGGAACGGTAACAGAGTCGAAAAAGAGAGTATGCGTTATCGAGTCTCTATTGCGCCTGCTCTCAGTCGCCAAGCCTTTTTCCGGGGACCAGATAGTTTCTGATATAATCGGCAACCGCCTCCTCCACTGAGGTGACCGCCTCCGAATACCCTGCGGCACGGATCTTGGAAGTTTCGGCACAGGTCAGGTACTGATAGGTGTTGCTGATCGATTCCGGCATGTCGATATACTCGATATTGACCGGCTTATCCATGGCGCTGAAGACAGCGCGGGCCAGCCGGTTCCAGCTGACAGTAGTGCCCCCCCCGACGTTAAAGATCCCGCCTGCATCCCGGTTCTCTAAGAAATGTAGTGTCATGGCGGCGGCGTCCTTGACGTAGATAAAGTCGCGCAACTGCTCGCCATCGCCGTATTCCGGACGATGCGACTTGAACAGCCGGAGTGCTCCGGTGACGCCGATCTGTTCATAGGCTTTCAGCACCAGCGAGCGCATTTCACCTTTGTGCTGCTCATTGGGGCCATAGACGTTGAAATATTTGATGCCGACGATTTTGTCGAGGATTCCCTGGCGCATCGCCCACAAGTCGAAAAGCTGCTTGGAGTAACCATACATATTCATCGGCCGGAGCAGCGGCAGTTGGCTGTCATCATCGACAAAGCCATGTTCTCCGTCTCCGTAAGTTGCGGCGCTGGAGGCGTAGATAAATCGGGCATTGGCTGACAGAGCGGTCAAGGCCAATTTGCGGGTATACTCAAAGTTGTTGTTGATCAGATAGGTCGCATCCGGTTCGGTCGTGGCAGAGCAGGCCCCCAAATGAATGACCGCGTCCAGGCTCTGGCTGCCCGGCAGACGCCCGGCCAGTGAACCTCCATCCAGCATCCTCTCGAAAACATCCTTTTCCAGGTAATCCATGAAGCGGAGCGGCGCCAGGTTGCGCCATTTATCAGTGTGACCAAGGTGGTCCACTATCAGAATGTCTTCCCTGCCAAGCCGGTTCAACTGCTGGACTATAGCGCTGCCGATCAGGCCCGCTCCTCCGGTTACGATGATCATTGTTCATTCTCCTGTCTGTTCTGATTTAGAACTGCCCGCACAAGTTCCGCTCCGGTACGCGGCTGATACCACTTATCATATACACCGGTTCCGGTCAAGGTGAGCGCACTGCTGAGTTCGGCGACAATCGGCGCTGCACCGAGTTCGGCATGTACCAGCGGCTGCACCAGAAGTTTCAGTGCTTCTCCCTGAGCCAGCAGTCGGCCATCCTGAAGGATTATTACGTCGTCAGCCCAGGCGTAGGCCAGGTCAAGGTCGTGCGTGGCAATGATCAGACTGGTGCCTCCCTGATGGAGTTCGTCGAGTATGGTCATGAATTCCGCTGTCATAACCGGATCAAGTCCGGCAAATGGTTCGTCGAGAACCAATACCTGCGGATGCATAGCCAGTACTCCGGCAATGCAGGCCCGTTTTTTCTGGCCAAATGAGAGTGAATGGGTCGGACGGTTTTCCAGTCCAGTCAGTCTCATCTGCTGCAGAGCGGTTTCGACACGGGTTCGGACCTCCGCTTCAGGCAGGCCGATGTTGAACGGGCCGAATGAGATGTCTTCGTAGATACAGGCAGAAAAGAGCTGGCTGTCCGGATCCTGAAATACCATTCCAACCGATTGGCGTAGTTTCAGGAGTCCCTGGCGGTCATAGCGAATCGGTTCGCCGCCAAACAGGACCGCGCCCTTCTGTGGACGCTGCAGGCCGTTAAGAAGCGAGAAGAGGGTGGTTTTCCCGGAGCCGTTGCGCCCGAGGACGGCGGTGCGGCGGCCGCGTGCAAAGGTTGCCGAAAAGGTGTTCAGGGCGACAATGTCACCCGGATAGGTGAACGATACCTCCTGTAGTTCTATTATGGAAGGTGTCATGGACGAATGACCAGAGCGAGAACGTTTAAGGTCGTTCCAATAGTTACTGCGGCGATCAGATTGCGTAGTGACCAGGTGTGACGGGGGGAGAGGAACAGTAGCTCGCTGTCATAGCCTCTGGCAAGCAGGCCGTGATGATTCTGGCGTGCACGACTGAGACTGCGCAGCAGAATGTTGCCGGTTAGACCCGCAAGGGATTTCATTGCAATACGGACAGAGGCGTAACCGAGGCGTGCTTCCTGTGCCGCACGTATTTGTCCGGCAATTTCAAGGAAGACGAATATTTGTCGATAGGCAATCGTCATAAGTTCTATCAGCAGTTTGGGGGTGCCAAGCGAGCGCAGCAGCCCCGTGATTTCAGTCATAGGTGTGGTCAGTGCCAGGAACAGCAGGCTCAGGGTGGCTCCAAGGGAACGGGCCAAAGCGAGTTCCGCCTGTCCAATGCCCTGCCTGCTAAGGCTGATCGTCGCTTTGAGCGCGGGAATATTGACAAGATAAAACTCGCCTCCTGAGAAACTGACAGCCAACGCCAGACAACTCCAGAGCAAAAAAAGTGTGGGAAATAGGGCAAGACGCAGATACTCACGCCAGGGGATTCCGGCGCCCAATATGGTCGTTGCCGCCATGACGGCTGCGATACCAAACGGCAGCAGCGGAGATTTGCTGAGCAGTGATGCTGTCAGGCCGAACAGGGCAAAAAGTCCTTTTTCTCCCGGATGCACCTGTCGCCAGCGGTTGCTGTAGGCATAGGTGTCAATGCGCATGCTTGGAGTCCGATTTGTTTGCGTTCATCTTGGCTCGCCCGCGGGAGTAGCCGACATAATAGCCGATAAATCCGGCACCAATGGCGGCCTGCAGGGTAAATAACAAGGTGTCTATTTCAGGGCTGGGAGTTTTAAAGATGGGTGCGAACCATGGTTTATAGCCTGGTGCTATTGTCTTGACGGCTGCTGCTGCCTGGTCGTCCGAACCTTTAAAAACTACAGCTTGTGTGCCGTCAGCTCTTGCGGTGGGATGTTTGACAATCACCAACGGGAGAATTGTCACGGCTGCAACGGCGGCAATCAGTATGCCGTTTTTGAGCCGTGTGTTCATATTCGTTCTTCTTCAGCGTTCATATTGAAACCGAGGCTGGTAAGCTCATCGCTGCTATGTTTCTGTATGAATGAATAGATAAGCACCGTCAGCAGTCCTTCGCTGATCGCCAGCGGGATCTGGGTAACTGCAAAAATGCCGAGAAACTTGATCAGGGAAGCCGCAAAACCACCAGCCGGATCTGGAAAGGCGAGCGCCAACTGTGTAGCTGTGGTGATGTATGTGGCCAGGTCGGCCAGAGATGCTGCCAGAAAAATTGTCAGACTGGTTGATAAACCGATTATTCTGGTCAGACGGTAGATGCCGTAGCCTGCCAATGGACCGACTACTCCCATCGAGAATATGTTGGCTCCCAGTGTTGTCAGGCCGCCATGCGCCAGTAGAACCGCCTGAAAAAGCAGTACGATAGCCGCAACCGGTGCCATGGCCAGCGGCCCGAACAAAATTGCTCCCAGGCCGGTGCCGGTCGGATGAGAACAGCTGCCGGTCAGTGAAGGGAGCTTAAGTGCAGACAGAATAAAGGTAAATGCGGTCGATACCCCCAGAAGCATCTTGAGCTCTGGTTTGGTCTTGATCGAGTTGGCAATGGAGCGGAGTCCAAAACCGACACAGACCGTCGAAACTGCGCCCCAGGCGGCTGCGTGAGCTACCGGCAAAAAACCTTCCATTATGTGCATTGATGTATTCTCCCCGACGGCACAGCTGATGCGGCAATAAAAAAAGTCCGCACCTGCCGAAGCAGTATGCGGACTTTTCGTATTTAAAATCCAATTACTTGTGTGCCATCTTCCCAGTCCCCCGGGAAATTGCTGATGGTAAGGATCAATGGCAGGTCTTCTGGCTCGCGATTCATCCTCCAGGCGCCTTCCCGGTCTGCCGACCAGTGACATAAATGCCTTTCGTCCTCGCTTACAGCGGCGGGTCCGCGGGGGAATCGTTCCTGTGGAACTGCACCCCTCTTCCCTATCAAGCCCGTGCGGGCACCATGATCCTTTATTCAATTGTCATACAACATGCAGTACGCTATTGAGATACCATGCCGCGCAGCTTTCTGTCAAGGTGGATTGCTGTGGCGATCAATGATATCCCCTTGTTTTAGCGGCTATTATCGCTTGCCACTCCACGCTCTTGTCGATATAGTGCCGCAAAAAAACACCTCTCTTCAGGCCGTCTTCCCTGCTGTGAAAGGAGAACCCCATGATAAGTCATGCCGCCTCGATAATCAGAGAAGCAGAAGTTTTCGTTGTTACAGCCGGGGCTGGTATGGGTGTCGATTCCGGTTTGCCCGATTTTCGTGGCGATCAAGGTTTCTGGAATGCTTATCCTGCGTACTCTCGCCTGGGAGTCTCCTTCATCGACTGCGCCAACCCGCAGCATTTTGCCGACGATCCCGCTTTTGGCTGGGGGTTCTACGGACACCGCACCAATCTGTACCGGGAGACAATTTCGCACGAAGGTTTTCATATTATCAAGAAATGGATTGAGCGGAACAGCGCAGAGTATTTTGTTGTCACTTCCAATGTTGACGGGCAGTTCCAGAAAGCGGGCTATGCCGACGATCGGGTGTATGAGGTGCATGGCTCGATTCACTGGCTGCAATGTCAGACTCCGTGCGGCAGTGCCATTTGGAATAATGACGAGGTCATCCGGATTGATGAAGCCAGTATGAGGGCTCGCCCGCCGCTTCCCCGCTGCCGGGATTGCGGCGAGGTCAGCCGCCCAAATATTCTCATGTTCGGTGACCGGTCATGGCTGCCGGATCGTGCCAACACTCAGGAATATCTTTTTGACCTGTTTTTGAAAAACAATGCCGGCCGTCCTATCGCGGTGATTGAGATGGGCGCAGGAAGCGCTATCCCCACGATTCGGGCTACATCGGAACGCATCGGCTGGAACCTCGAACATGCAACCGTCATTCGTATCAATCCCCGCGAACCGGAGATAAAAGCCCCGCATATATCGATGCCATGCGGTGCGCTTGAAGGTTTGCGAATGATCGATGTTTTGCTGTAGGCGTTTAATTTATGTAATAAAAAAAGCCCGGCACTGTGCCGGGCTTTTTAGATAACTTTGTTGCTGAAAATTAGACCAGACCGTGAGCAACCATGGCGTTTGCAATCTTGATGAAGCCGCAGATGTTGGCGCCAAGTACATAATTGCCAGGTGCGCCGTATTCCGCAGCTGTGTCAAAGCAGTTGCGGTGGATGTTTATCATAATGTCTTCCAGCTTTTTCTCGGTGAACTCGAAGGTCCATGAATCGCGACCGGCATTCTGCTGCATTTCGAGAGCCGATGTAGCAACACCGCCGGCGTTGGCGGCTTTGCCGGGGCCATAGGCGATTTTTGCATCCAGGAATATTTTGACACCTTCAGGTGTGGTCGGCATGTTGGCGCCTTCGCCGACAGCGATGCAGCCGTTTTTAACCAGAGTAGCGGCATCCTTGCCGTTGATCTCGTTCTGGGTTGCTGATGGCATGGCGACTTGGCAAGGGATGTCCCAGATGTTGCCTTTTGCAATGTATTTAGCGTGTTTGTGGGTTTTGGTGTAATCTTCAATGCGGCGACGCTCAACTTCTTTGAGCTGCTTGATCAGATCGAGATCAAGTCCCTTTTCGTCATAAATGACGCCGTTGGAGTCGGAGCAGGCTACGCATTTGCCGCCCAGTTGATGGATCTTTTCAATGGTGTAGATGGCTACGTTGCCGGAACCGGAGACCAGGCAGGTTTTGCCGTCAAAGGAATCCTTGCGGGCTTTCAGCATTTCGTTAACAAAGAAGGTTGCGCCGTAGCCGGTTGCTTCGGTGCGAACCAGAGATCCGCCCCAGGTGAGGCCTTTTCCGGTCAGGACGCCTGGCTCGTAGCGGTTGGTAATGCGTTTGTACTGGCCGAACATGTACCCGATTTCGCGGCCGCCTACGCCGATGTCGCCGGCTGGAACGTCGGTGTGTTCGCCAATGTGGCGATATAGTTCGGTCATAAAACTCTGGCAAAAACGCATGACTTCGTCATCGGACTTGCCTTTGGGGTCGAAGTCGGAGCCACCTTTGCCGCCTCCGATGGGGAGGCCGGTCAGGGAGTTTTTGAAGCACTGTTCAAAGCCGAGAAACTTGATGATTCCAAGGTAGACGGATGGATGGAAGCGTAGGCCGCCTTTGTATGGTCCCAAAGAGCTGTTGAACTCGACGCGGAAGCCTCGGTTGATCTGTACTTTGCCTTTATCATCCTGCCAAGGTACCCGGAAGATGATTTGGCGTTCCGGTTCACATATGCGCTCGATGATTCTTCGCTCAAGGTACTCGGGGTGCTTGGCTACAACCGGTCCGAGGGATTCGAGAACTTCGAGAACGGCCTGATGGAATTCGGTTTCACCTGGGTTACGTTTCAGAACTTCCTGATACATTGTTTCAATTTTTGCGTCAACCTGTGCCATGATGCCTCCTGAGAGATTAAAATGTAGGCAGGAGTGAACGATAAATATGCACGCCGACCCACTGTGTGCTGCACTCGTAAGCAGACATCATGCCATAGGCGGCTACTGCATTATAATTATACAGCTATGGCTTAAGAATTAGTCACTTGCATTTTGTGGTGGCATATGACACCGCTTGCAGACATCAGCAGGGTGTAGTGATTAGTGTTAGATAAATACACAGTAGAGTGATGGTTGGATTGAGCCGGAGGGATTGTCGGGAAGTCAACCGGCGTCGGCAAGTAAATGCACGCCGCCGGTTGTGAGCTTGATTAAGCGGATTTGTTACGCTCTCGGTCGAACGTTTTCTTTCACCCAGGCAACTATGGCTTCAGTCGAAGTTCCCGGAGTAAAGACTTCGCAGATGCCGGCAGCCTTCAGTCCTGGGATATCCTCTTCAGGAATAACTCCGCCTCCGAATACTTTGATGTCAGCAGCCCCTTTTTCCTTGAAGAGCTGTGTGACTTTAGGCAGCAGGGTGTTGTGGGCTCCGGATAGAATTGAAAGTCCGACACAGTCAACGTCCTCCTGGATAGCGGCTGAGACAATTTGCTCGGGAGTCTGGTGCAGGCCGGTATAGATTACTTCGAAGCCTGCGTCACGAAAGGCGCGGGCAATTATTTTTGCGCCACGATCGTGACCATCCAACCCCGGTTTTCCGACAAGTACGCGCAGTGTTCTTTCAGCCATGTAAATTACCTCCAGTATGTTAGTGTTAAAATATTCCTTGTTTTTGCCGATTCGTACTACATTTCTATGCCGGTTCTGGCAGGAACGCCCGCCTTATAGTAATGCTTGATTTCGCGCATCTCCGTTACCAGATCGGCTGCTTCAATTACTCTCTCATGGGCATTGCGTCCGGTCAACACCAGTTCAGTCTTTGCCGGTCTTCGGCGTATCAGTTCCAGTACCTGATCGACATCAATCAGACCAAAGCCGACAGCACCGTTGATTTCGTCGCAGATAAAGAGGTCATATTCTCCGGAGGTCAGCAGTTCCTCAGCCTGAACAAATGCTTCCTGGGCGGTACGCCGGTCCTCAGTGATGTCTGTGGTGTTAACCCATCCAGGCCTGCCGGTCTGAATAATTGTCAGTAATGGCGCCAGTTTTTCGGCGGCCAGATGCTCGCCGTAGCGGCCACCGCCTTTTATGAACTGGAATACGCAAACCTTGAGGCCACGCCCGACTGCCCGCAACGCAAGGCCGAGTGAGGCAGTTGTTTTTCCTTTGCCGTTACCGGTATAAACCTGAACACAGCCCTGTTCCAGCGACATATTAACTCCCATATAAATTTGCGGCGAGACTATAACAATTCAACTGTATACGGTCAAGAAAAGCTTTGATAGAAAAGCTTTGCCGGATTTAATAGGCAGTAAATCGTTGCTGAATGTAAATATGACGCTATACTGTGACGTCATAATTTTACCAGGGAGAAACGAACATGCACCTGCCAACGATTGTGCGTCGCAGCGCTAACGCGTCTCGCATTGCAGCAGAAGAAAATGCCGCCTGGCTTCAGCAGCACATGAGTCCCTATTTTTTTCAGGCCATGGCAGATGAAGAGGAAGCTCTGGCGCTGCTGGCCAGGGAAATGGGGCGCTTGCAGCATAACCGGCATCTGGTTCTGACCGATCAGGAGAAGCGTCTGGTAATAGCCTGTGTCGATCGCCCCGGTTCGCTCTATTCGATGCTGCGCCGGGTAGGGGAGCGCGAGATCTCCTATGCCATGTTTTCTCACTCCAATGCCAACATGCCGGGCCTTGAAAATGAAATCGAAATTCAACGCCTGGAATTCGATCGCCGCAAGAATGGTGAGATCGACCTGAATCAGGAGGTTGATATCCCGACGGCACTGGTGCGCAAGGTGCGGGCGGAGCTGCGCTTTTCATTCCCTGCATTTGAAATGAAAAAACTTGATCGGCTGCTGAAAATCCTCTGGCTTAATAACGAGAATTACATCCGGATGTCTCCTCCTGCCCGGATCGCCTATCTGGTCTGGTTGTTCGATAGCGGTAACGCTTCGGGGGGGCTGTTCCTTGATATTACCCGGATTGTCCGTGACGGGCGTAGTGAAACGCGCGTGTTGCTCGCGGTTGGCAATCCTCCGGAGGGAGAGTTCCTGCTGCAGTTACTGGAGGTCTTTAACCGTCTGAAGGTCGGGATTCGCAGAGCTTATTGTCAAACAATTTCAAACGGAATTCACCCCTATTTTCTCGGCTCATTTTACGTTACCAGTCGTCATGATGAGGAACTCACTCCCGGAAGCCTGTTGGCCGTGCGTCTGAAACGGGAACTTTGTACAACGCAGATTCTGGCTACATCGTCACCAGCCTATCTCGATTATGTTGTTGAAGGGCTTCTCTCCGGTGAGGATGCCGCACTGGTAAACGCGTTCATCGCTTTCTGTCACACCAGTCTTGCCCACGGTCTGCCGGAGCGTTTCGGCCTGGAGGATGTTCAGAGTGCCTTTTATGATCATCCCGAAATGGCGCAGTTTCTGCTCCGCCTGTTCCGGCTGCGCTTCGACCCGGATTTGACTGAGCGGGAGAAGCTTTACTCTGATACTCTTGCCGAAGTGCAGGATGCCGTGGAAGGGTACAATACCGGTCATCGATGGCTGGACGATATCCGGCGGTCTGTCTATCGCTGTTGCCTGCTGCTGGTTACTCACACTCTCAAGACCAACTTTTTTGTAGACGAAAAGCAGGCACTGGCTTTCCGGCTTGACCCAGGGTATCTGCGGCTGCTTGGTCCGGAATTTACCGCAGATCTCCCCGAAACTCTCCCGTTCCGGGTTACCTTTTTCTTCAGCCGTTTTGGCGCCGGGTATCATGTCGGGTTTTCGGATATCGCCCGTGGCGGCTGGCGCACCGTTATCGCCCGGAGTGCCGATGATTACATCACTTCGGCTAATACAATCTTTCGTGAAGTATATGTCCTGGCCAATACCCAGCATTTGAAGAACAAGGATATCTACGAGGGGGGCTCGAAGCTGGTGGTCGTTCTGGACGCATCTGATCTGGAACAGGCAGGGAGTGAGGCTGAGAATTACCGGCTCTACAAACTTCAATACGGTATAGCCAACGCCTTTCTTGATGTTTTCATCACCGAGAACGGAGTAGCCAGAGACCGGCGGGTCGTTGACTACTACGGGGATGACGAGCCGATCGAGATCGGCCCCGACGAGAACATGCACGACGGCATGATTGAGGCCATAGCCGCGCTGTCGAAAAAACGCGGCTATATTCTTGGCGTCGGCATTATGTCCAGCAAGCGTTTTGGCATAAACCATAAAGATTACGGAGTCACTTCTACCGGTGTCGTGACTTTTGCGGAAATAACCATGGCCGAAACGGCCGGGATCGATATGCGTAGCGATCCGTTTTCGCTCAAGATGACCGGCGGCCCGAACGGAGACGTCGCAGGTAATGCATTGCGCATCATCCTGGAGCGCAGCCCCGGAGTGCTGGTTCGCCTGATTCTGGACGGTACGGCGGCGCTGTTTGACCCGAACGGCATCAGCCATGATGAATTGCGCCGTATTGTGCTCATAAACGATCTGGATGCCTTTAATCCTGATTTTCTGGGAGAAGGCGGCTATATTATTTTCCGGTCCGGGCGGCGCATGGAAGGGTTGAAGGAATCGCATTGCAAAGTCATGCGCACCGCTGCAGGACTTGTTGAGGAGTGGTTGGACATCGATGATTTCAACCGCCTCTACAGCAGCCTGGTCTTTACGGTTAAGGCGGATCTCTTTATTCCGGCCGGTGGCCGGCCAGAAACAATTGATGGCCAGAACTGGCGTTCCTTTCTGGATGATGACGGGGTGCCGTCGTCAGGGGTTATCATAGAAGGCGCCAACTCCTACATAACTCCTGAGGCGCGGATTCTGCTGCAAAAGAGCGGTGTGGTTCTGATGCGTGACGCTTCAGCCAACAAATGCGGAGTTATATCGTCATCCTACGAGATTATCGCTAATCTGCTGCTTTCAGAGCGTGAATTTATGGAGCAGAAAGAGCGCTATGCCGCAGATGTATTGGCCATCCTCGAAAAACGGGCCGCCGACGAGGCTCTCCTGATTCTGCGGAGACGCAGGGAGTCCGGCGGGACTCTGCTCTACAGTGAAATTTCCGAAACTATCAGCCAGAATATCAACAGGCTCTATTCGCAACTGTTCGATTTTTTTTCGATCCGCCCGGAACTCTGTCTGCAAGCTCCCTTCCGTCAGGCCATTATCAGCCATTTGCCGCGCATGCTGCAGGAATCCGCCTCTTATCGAAAGCGGATCAGGAAGCTGCCGCAAAAATACCTCTGCGCTATCCTGGCGGCCGAGATCGGTTCGTCACTGGTTTACAGCGGCAGTCGCGATGCCGATTTTGAGGATATGATCCGGAGGCATCTGAAGCGGGTTCTGTAGTTTGTTTCCAAGTTTCACTAAGCCTGTTTTAATTTGACATTCATATGTGGAATAGGCATGAGTAATTGATGCTGTCCGGCGAGCTGCCGTTGAGTTTGCGGGAGGATTAGTGGGAAAGGTAGCCATAGAAAACATTGAAACCGGGATGGTTTTGGCGAGTGATGTTTGTGACCGATCCGGGCGCATGCTTCTGGGGGCCGGGGCAGAACTGACGCAAAAACATCTGGTAATCTTCCATACCTGGGGGGTGCTGGAGGCCGATATTTCCGGTCATGGCAGTGACGAAGTCCCGGACCAGATACCGGCAGATGTTGATCCGATGGAATTGGCAGATGCCGAAGAGGAATTGGCCCCTCTCTTTCGGCATACGAATCGGAACCATCCGGCCATTATAGAGCTGATGCGTCTTGCGGCGCTTGGAAAGGTTCACCATGGCACGGTCTGATTACACGGCAATCACTCTTGAACGCCTGGTTGAAGAAACAAGCACGGTCTATTCTCTCCCCTTGTTTTATGAACGCCTGAATGAGGCGATCAATCATCCTCGCAGCTCCATTGATGATATCTCCAAAATTATTACCGAAGATCAGGGGCTGACTGCACGCTTGCTCCGGTTGGCCAACAGCCCTATGTTCGGTTGTTATGCAAGGGTTGATTCCATCACAAAAGCGGTCACGATCATCGGAACCCAGCAGTTGCGTGATCTGGCGTTGGCGGCTTCGGTCATGGGGGTATTCAAGGGGATTCCCGAGGATCTGCTTAATATGGCATCGTACTGGCGGCACTGCATTGCTTGCGGCATCATTGCCCGCAGCCTGGCAGTATACCGGCGCGAGTCCAATGTGGAACGCCTCTTTGTTGCCGGCATGCTTCATGATGTCGGGCAGGTAGTGCTGGCCGCCGCCCGGCCGGAGGTAAGCCGTGAGCTTCTGGAGGCACAGCGGGATACCGGCAGGTTCTATCTGGAGCTGGAGCGTGAGCGGCTTGGCTTTGATCACGCCGATTTGGGCGGGGCGCTGCTGAAAAAATGGAAAATACCTGCCAGCATTGGTGAGCCGGTAGCCTGTCATCACAATCCCGGTTCTGCCGAGCAGTTCCACCTTGAAACCGCTCTGATTCATCTTGCCGACATCATCTGCCAGGCCATGGAGTTGGGGCAGGGAGCCGAGCGGGGAGTGCCGCCTCTTGATGAGCCGGCCTGGGAGCAGCTGGGGTTGTCGCCCCACATGTTGGGAATGGTTCTTAAGCAGTCGGAATCCCAGATCGCAGAGACTTTTGCCATTCTGTCGGGAGGAGCGGATGATTGATCAGGATATATCAAGATCACAAGAGTTTCTCCAGGAGCGAGTCCGTTTTCTAGAGGAGTCCAATCAGCGCTTCATGTTGATATTGGAGATGCTGGCCTCCAGCAGTGAATTTCAGGGCGACCTCAGTCGCGCCAAGGATGGGGAGGGGATTTTCAAGGCAACAGCCAGTCAGCTGCGGCGATTATTCTCGTTCCAGTCCATCGGCTTTCTTGACTGCCAGCCTGACGGCAGCTTTGAGCTGGTAGTAGCCGACCCTGCCGGTGTACATGACACTTTCCAGACTCTGGTTGAGGTACTCATGATGGACGGTACTTTTGCGTGGGCGCTAAACCGCAACCAGGCCGTCCTTGCTCCGACAGGAACGGGAGAGACTCTCCTGTTGCAGGTTGTGTCCACCCAGTCACGCGTCAGGGGAATGTTCGCCGGCGTGCTGCCGGGCGACTCGGCTGCGTTGGATGCCCCCTCGTTGAACGCCCTTTCGATAGTGCTGTATACATGCGCCTATGCTCTGGAAAGCACCACTTTATACGGTATGCTGCATGATCACACCCAACACTTGGAAGAACGGGTGCAGACGAGAACCCGTGATCTGGAGGAGGCTCGCCTGCAGGCAGAGGCGGCAAGTCTGGCAAAAAGTGATTTCCTGGCCAATATGAGCCATGAAATTCGCACCCCGATGAACGGGGTGATGGGGATGACAGATTTGCTGCTGCAAGGAGGGCTTTCCCCACAGAAGGAAAAGCTGTATCTGCGCGCCATCAAAGATTCAGCCGACAGTCTTATGATGATCATCAACGATATCCTGGATTTTTCGAAGATCGAAGCCGGTAAATTCACTCTGGAAAAGGCTCCGTTTAACCTCCGTGATATGGTCGGCCGCTGTCTGGGTGGGCTGCAGGTGAGGGCTGAGGAAAAAGGTCTCAAGCTAACCTGCCAGGTTGACTCTGTAGTGCCGACCTGTCTGGTGGGAGATCAGGGGCGGTTGCGCCAGGTTTTGACAAATCTGGTGGGGAATGCGATCAAGTTCTGTCAGAAAGGGACTATCTCTGTTGACGTCGGCCTGTTCTCTCTGGAGATGGATGATTTTATGCTGCATGTTCGTGTGACCGATACCGGCATCGGCATAGCGGAAGAAGCCTGCCAACGGATCTTTAACCAGTTTGAACAGGCTGACAGCTCCACCACGAGAAAATTCGGAGGGACCGGGCTTGGTCTGGCCATCTGTAAAAAACTGGTTGAGTTGATGGATGGAAAGATCTGGGTGGAAAGCTGGTTGGGGGCGGGGAGCTGTTTTTATTTTACTGCCCGTTTCCTGTTGGGGAGCGAAGAGTCGCTGACAACGGATAATGACTCAGTCTTCGCTTCCTGTTCACTCCGGCATGCTCCTCTTGAGATTCTTCTTGCTGATGATGTGGAAATAAACCGTGCTCTGGTGCAGGCCATTCTGGAGCCCCACGGCCACCTGATCACGTGTGCGGAGAACGGGAGGTTGGCGCTTGAAGTATACAAATCCAAATGTTTTGATATCGTGTTGTTGGATATTCAGATGCCTGAAATTGACGGGCTGCAGGTTTCCATGGCTATCCGCGAATACGAGCGTACCATAGGGAGGAGCAGGCCTGTGCCGATTGTGGCCATGACGGCTTTTGCAGGGGACGAGGATCGTCAGGTCTGCCTGGATGCCGGGATGGACGATTATCTCGCCAAGCCGATCAAACCGATCCAGCTCTTGCAGACGTTGAATAAACTTTGCCTACGTTCGATAGAATCAGTTGAAAAAGCGCCTGTTGACACTATAACTGTATTTGCCCCTAAAACGTCGTCGGACGAACCAGACAAAGCTGTTGAAATCTTTGCTCAGAACGAGCTGTTGGAGCGGCTTGGAGGAAGGCCAGAGATGATCACCCGCTTTGTGGGGCTTTTTTGTAAAGGGGTTGTGTCTCAGCTGGATGGGCTTGTTCTGGCGCTAGCGGCAGAGGATGCGGACGGAGTTAGGCGGCACGCTCACGCCATTAAGGGATCGGCCGGAAATATCTCCGCTCTCCGGATGCATCAGACGGCTGCGATGATGGAAAAAGCGGCTAAAGAGGGCGATCTGTCGGAAGCGCCGCAGCGCCTTGTCCTGCTGCAGCATGAATACCGGGAGTTCACAGAGGCTGCAGGTGCTTTGGGAGTTGCAGACGAGGCGCAATAAAAACACCCATGTGGCGTAATTATGGTAGTTACGAATATTACTATGTAAAAAGCAATTTGCAGGGCGTTATGTTTTGGGTTATTAGTAGTACGATAATAGCAGTTGAACTGTGTATCAGCACAAATATTAAATAAAATTATAACGAAGGTCCCATATGGCGGATAATCTTTTCATAAAGGGAGCCGAAACGGCCAGTC
This sequence comes from Geobacter sp., assembly GCA_025360785.1. GTDB lineage: Bacteria > Desulfobacterota > Desulfuromonadia > Geobacterales > Pseudopelobacteraceae > JACRCG01. The sequence goes on along the minus strand of JANYBN010000028.1, from coordinate 18,275 downwards.
GCTTTGAAGTCAAGCGCCAAGGTTATACTCTTGCGTTTGAACTCAGTACTGACGCTTTGGAATGTCTCTGTTTCTATGAACCATCAACTCTCGGCGGCACACCTCTTACGAACTCCGAGTTACAGGAAAATCTGACAAAATACGGTCTTAAAGCGTGGATTATTGAGGAGGCGGTGACCACTCTTCTGAATTCTGCAGCGAGTGCAAAGGCCGTTAGTTGTTTGCTGTTGTCGCGTGGGATTCCAATGACTCCGGGAGAAGATGGCCAAATTGTTCTGGATGTTTCCGATGACCTTGAGGAAACAGCAGCAGAAATGAAAGAAGAATTGGCTCAAATCGTTGATTTCCGTCATGTACAATCGTTTCTGAATGTCGATGCGGGGGATCTGATAGCGACGATCATTCCTCCTGGTACAGGAGAACCGGGCAGGACCGTTACCGGGAAAATAATTCCGCCGCAACCCGGGACTCCGGCCAAGCTGATAATCGGTCAAAATGTCAGGCTGAGCGACGATGAACGGAGTGTTTTTGCTGAGGCCTCCGGTCGCGTCTGTTTTCGGGATAACTCGATTTCAGTCGAGGATATCTATGAGATTGACGGTGATGTTGATTTTAAGGTCGGCAATATTTTTTTTAAGGGATATGTCGAGGTTAAGGGCGACGTGCTGGACGGTTTTTTCGTCAAGGCCACCAAAGGGATTAAAATAAAGGGAAATGTAGGGGTCTGTACGATTGAGTCGGACGGGGATATTTCATTTTGCGGTATGAATGGTCAGGGAACCGGTGTGATCAACTGTGGCGGTTCAATATCCGCCAACTTCATCTATGACTCGTTGATAGAATGTGCCGGTGATGTCAAGGCAGAGGTTGAGATTAGATGTTCTCAAATCAAGTGTCTGGGCGTGATATCCGTCAACAAGGGAGGCTTGACCGGAGGCGAATATTTTGCGCTGGCGGGTATTGAATGCGGGAATCTCGGGAGCGTAACATCGCTCCGGACTCGTGTGGTTGCCGGCGTTCATTATGGCGACCTTGAAGAGCTCAATTGCTTGTTTAACGAACTGAAACTTCTGATTGCCGGGTTCAGCGAAGCACCAAAAGGGACGATAGATGTGAAGGAGTTTGCCCAAAAGCGCGCCTCAATTACGGTACGTACCCAGGAGGTTCGTTCAAGAGTCCATGAAGATTGCAATCCGAAGATCAATGTAAAAAAGATGCTTTATGAAGGGGTTAATATTACTCTCGGAATTATCAGTGACACTATTGCTGAAGCCCGCAAGGGACCTGTCAGTATCATAGAAAATACGATTGAAGGAGGCCTTCGTTATATCGGTATGACGCCGCTCTCTTTCAAGGCTCAGGCAATAGAACAGACTTTCATACAGCAACACGAAAATGACCTGAAAAAAATGAATGCAGCACGAACTGGAGACGGCTTATGAGAGCGCTAATTGTTGATGACGTGGAAATGAACCGCGATTTGCTGGCCTTCTTTCTGGAAGGATGTGCTGACACCGTCTCGGCGGAAAGTGGCGAAGAGGCTGTCAGTCTGGTCGAAGATGCGTTGCGGACGGAAAGCCGTTTCGATCTGATCTGTATGGATATCGGACTTCCTGGCATCAGCGGTCATGAAGCGCTAAAATCCATTCGAGAGCTGGAGGCTGAGCATGGAGATAAACGAGCAACAGTATTTGTGGTGACCGGCAGCAGTGATCCCGATGATATGATTGATGCTCTGGTTGTAGGCGGCTGCGATGATTATCTGACCAAGCCGTTGATGCGGCAAAGCTTTATGGCGCTTCTCGACAAACATGGGCTTGTGATCTGAGCCACCTTCGTCATTGAGTGTCAACGGAAGGTGAATTTTGTTTTGATTCCGCCCTTGCTCTGTGCTAGAAATAAAGCCGTTTATATTAATTGTGATGCCACGCCCTGATAAACAGGATAAGTGCGTTAACGAATTTATTTATGCCAAAAAAACGCAGAAAATAATTTCTAACTTACTAATAAAGGAGTCTGCCATGTCAACCAACAATGATAATGCCGCTGCCGCTGTGATTGCCTTTGTTTCCGGAGCCGTAATCGGTGCCGCTGCCGCGCTGCTGTTGGCCCCGGCACCAGGTCGCGAAACTCGCGGGAAACTTGCCGATCTGGGGGAAACCGCCGCTGAGCGGGTACGCCGGCTTGCTCGCGAAGCAAAATTCAGGGCTACTCCCAAAACAAAAGGCGCCGATTTTGAGTACGACGGCGGCGATGCCTGGATTTAACCGGATACTCCTCGTATGGAACTGAAATACGGATCAACCTCATTCCCTCTCAATCTCCCGCCGGAACGCCTGGCGGGAGTCATTACTCCATCACCCATTGTCATCGACGCTTCCCCCGTAGAAATAATTAAAACCGCGCTGGATGCCTGTAACAAATCTATCTCCTCCTTCAGGACGGGTGAAAAGGTTGTTATTGTCACTTCCGATATCACCCGATATACCGGTAGTGAAATATACCTCCCGCTTCTGGTGGAACGGCTTAATCGTCAGGGGATCGCCGATGATGACATCGAAATTCTGATCGCTCTTGGCATTCATCGCAAGCAGACCGAGCATGAACATCAGAAGATTCTTGGCCCACTGCATGGCCGGATACGTGTTTCAGATCACGAATGCGACGATCATGATTCGCTGTCCTTGATCGGCACGACCTCGAACGGTATCAAGGTCCGTATCAACCGCAAGGCTGTAGAGGCTGATCACCTCATCCTGACCGGAACAATCGGTTTTCATTACTTTGCCGGATTCGGCGGAGGGCGCAAGAGTGTTCTGCCGGGTATCGCCAGTCGTAAAGCCTGCATGGCCAGCCACTTTACCGTGCTTAATCCTGGTGAAGGGAGCGGCAAGAATCCGCTGGCAGTCACCGGCAACCTTGAGGGGAATCCGGTTCATCGTGCGATGGTCGAAGGATGTGCTCTGGCGAAACCGGCATTTATCCTTAATACCGTACTGGCCGCGGACAAGCGCATTATTGCTGTTTTTGCCGGCGATTGGCGTGAAGCGCACGAGGCCGGATGCCGGTTTTGTCACGAGCAATTTGCCTATCCGCTGGCAGAAAAAAGTGATCTTGTGGTCGCCTCCTGTGGCGGTTTCCCCAAGGATATCAATCTTATTCAAGCCCATAAGTCGATGGAATATGCGGCGCAGTCCATCAAAGACGGCGGGGTGATGATTCTGTTGGCGGAGTGCCGTGATGGTTTCGGCAACGGGACGTTCTTCAACTGGTTTCGCCATAAACGGCTGGATGAGTTTGAAACAGCGCTACGCGCGCAGTATGAAATCAACGGTCAGACCGCCTACTCACTGCTGCAGAAAGCCCAACGCTTCCGGATCATTCTGGTGTCGCAGTTTCCTGCCAAACAGGTTGAAGAAATGGGATTGATTCCGGCGCAGACTCTTGACGAGGCAATGGGGATTGCAGGTTTGATGCTGCCAAAAGAGTGGCGCTGCTATCTGATGCCTGAGGCTGGAAGTGTATTGCCGGTGGCTGTTTGAAAAACATTGCCTGTTATTACCTTTGTTGCTATGTTGCCACCGTTTTACCTATTCGTTTCTACTGGGAAGTGACTAAATGAAATTGCACGATCAACTGAAATCTCTCGGTTCCGGCGCTACCGCCTACAGCTATGACAAACCGGATGCCGGTTTGCTGGAAGCGTTTCCGAACCCTTTTGCCAAAGCAGAGCTGAACCCGGCGGGGGCCGTCGGGACATTGCATATCGAATGCCCGGAATTTACCTGCCTCTGCCCGATGACCGGTCAGCCTGATTTCGGGAATATCGTTATTGATTACCAGCCGGACCAGTTTTGTGTTGAGAGCAAGAGCCTGAAAATGTATCTCGGTTCGTTCCGGATGCATGGCGAATTCCACGAAGCTGGTGTCAATCGCATCTGTAACGATCTTGTGAAACTGCTCGGCCCGGTCTGGTTGACGGTGCGGGGCGAATTCACTCCCCGTGGCGGCATCCCGTTCTGGCCGACTGCAGAATATCGAAAGAAATAGTACCTACGATTGTCACCGCCGACCCTCCTTGTCAGGGAGGTAAACTTATATACACATTATCAAGGAGAGTCTGTTTTTATGTTTTCTACATCTGATTTCAAAAAAGGACTCGTCATCCAACTGGACGGCGCACCCTGCCTGATCACCGATATCAACGTCAGCTCACCCACCGCGCGTGGCGCCAACACGATGGTAAAGACCAAATACCGCAACCTGATCACCGGCCAGGTGTTGGAGAAAACCTTTCGCTCCGGCGACAAGGTTGATGAGGCCGATTTCGAACGCCATAAAGGGCAGTTCCTGTATGCGGATGGTGGCAACGGCGTGTTCATGGATCTTGAAAACTATGAACAGTTCGAGATGCCGGCGGATGAGTTTGAGCCGCTTTCGTTGTATCTGCTTGATGGTACGGAAGTTGTCCTTGGTTTGTTTGAAGGGCGTATGGTTAATGTCGATTTGCCGATGACGGTTGAGTTGACGGTGACGGAAACGCCGCCGGTCATGAAGAACGCCACTGCGACGGCTGAAACAAAAGAAGCGATACTGGAAACCGGACTTAGAATACGGGTGCCTCCGTATCTTGAGTCCGGCGAAAAAGTAAAAGTCGATACACGGGATGGTCGTTTTCTCTCGCGGGCATAAAGTTTGGACTTGGAATTGTTATAAAATAGAAGCTGGTAACCGTATCAAAAATGCTAAAATATCTTGACAGCGGCAGATGTCTCATCTATTGTTCAACTCCCCTACGGGCCTATAGCTCAGTTGGCTAGAGCCACCGGCTCATAACCGGTTGGTCCCAGGTTCGAGTCCTGGTGGGCCCACCATTTCATACATCGAGGAATAACCGCCGGATGCCGGCCAGATATTTGGGAACTTCCCGTTATCATACCTCACCACGAGAGTGCACACCGCAAGGTTGCACTCTTTTTGATTGTAGCCGATGAAAATTCCAAAAACATCCGATATAGCTGGAATTATTAACAAAATTGCTCCGATTGCTCTGGCGGAAGCATGGGATAATCCAGGACTTCAAATCGGTGACCCTGCAGCCGAAGTAACACGCGTTATGGTGGCGCTTGATCCAACACCCGACGTAATCGATTCTGCAATCTCCTCTTCCTGTCAACTGCTGGTTACTCACCATCCTCTTATATTCAAACCACTCAAGTCCATCTCTTCAGCAAATCCGCTCGGCGCTCTCATACAAAAGGCAATCAAAGGTGGCTTGTCTATTGTTTCTATGCACACCAACTACGATATTGCCAGTGGTGGACTGAATGATCTGCTAGCTCGTAAAATCGGGCTTTCCAGCTGGACGCCGCTTAAGGTTACATCAACTGGTTCGTTGGTAAAACTTATTGTGTTCGTCCCGGTTGAGCAGCTTGAGCTGGTGCGTTCTGCGCTGTTCCCCTTTGCCGCTTCTCAGGGGAATTATCGTGACTGCTCCTTTGCAACCGAAGGGCTGGGGACGTTCACACCTTTAGAGGGCGCGGAGCCGTTTACCGGAAAAGTCGGGGCGTTGACAAAGGTACGCGAAGAGCGGCTTGAGATGCTGATACTGCGCGCACAGTTACCGCGTGCCGTAAAGGCGTTGCTTGCGGCACATCCCTATGAGGAGCCTGCCTTTGATGTCTACCCGCTCATGAATGAGGGGGAGGTGCTCGGTCTCGGGCGGACAGGATATCTGTCGGAACCTGTGACACTGGCGGGGTATGTCGGTCAGCTGAAAATAAATCTGTCAGCGCCAGCTCTACGGTATGTGGGCGATCCAAATGCTGAAATTTCAAAGGTGGCGCTCTGCAGCGGCAGCGGCGCATCTTTGCTGCGTGAGGCGGCCCGGTCGGGCGCAGATGTGCTGGTGACCGGTGACGTAAAATATCACGATGCGCGTGATGCCCAGGATTTGGGGCTGGCTGTGATAGATGCCGGGCATTTTCCCACTGAAATAATTATGGTTCACGAAATTACTGAACGACTTGGCCGGGCTCTTGTCATGGCCGGGTATACGGATTGCAAAGTAGTTGCGTGCCAGACGGAAACTGATCCGTTTAGAATATAGCAGGGAACAGTCAAAAACAAATTTGCAGCAAGGGAGAATCAATTTGAAAAAGAAACTGGACATGCTGGAAGAATTGCAGGAGGTTGATCAGCAGATCGATGCTCTTAAGGCCGCTCAGAGCGGATTGCAGGCTGAGCTGAGTGGAATCAATCAAGGCGTGGAAGCCGCTCGTGAAGAAATTGCCATTCTTGAAACCAGCCTGACTCAGCTGGAAACGGAAAAAGCCGGATTGGAGGCTATTCACGTTGCGGAAATGGAAAACATCGTCAGATCCGAAACGAATATGAAGGAGATCAAGACTAATAAAGAGTTTCAGGCGGTTGGTCGTGAAATTGCGGCTGCCAGGAAGCAGGTGACTGATATTGAAGAACAGTTGCTGCAGAAGATTAGCCAGATAGAAGAGCTTTCCGGTGATCTTGCAGCAAAAAAGAGCAAATGCGATGAGCTTGCCGAAAATTCTGCTCAGCGGATTGTGGCAAAGCAGGCTGAAATTGATAAGATTCAGTCGGATATTGATACGGATATTGATCGTCGGGAAAGCGTAACCAAAGAATTACCTGCCAGCCTGGTGAAAAAGTTTACTATTCTCCGTGAACAGCGCCGTGGCCATGCTCTTGCGATTGCCAGAGATGGGTATTGTATGGGATGCAATATGCATCTGCCACCTCAGTTATACAATAATCTGTATAAATACGAGGAATTACTGGCTTGTCCCCATTGCCAGCGGATTCTGATCCTCAAGTTGCAGCAACAGTAGCAGCAGGAGCGGCATGTTGCCGCGTCGTTCGGTAATGCTCAGTGTACGGTTGGTGAGCGGAGTCGAACATCGCGACTTCAAGGTGCTTCTGCATCAAGTTTGGTTGAAGTAGTCCAGGTGGCCGCTGCCGACTTGTTCGGTGGAGGAAAGTCCGGGCTCCATAGGGCGTGACGCTGGATAACGTCCAGCGGGGGTGACCCCAGGGAAAAGTGCCACAGAGAGAAGTCCGCCTGCCTTGGCAGGTAAGGGTGAAAGGGTGAGGTAAGAGCTCACCGGGTCCGGCGGTGACGTCGGATGCCAGGTAAACCCCGTCAGGAGCAAGACCAAATAGGGGGGCGTTAAGGGTGGCCCGCCCGTGCCTCCGGGTTGGTTGCTTGAGGGTGTCGGTAACGGCATACCCAGATGAATGACCATCGCCCGGGAAGGGGTAACCCGACTCGGGAACAGAACCCGGCTTACGGACTGCTTCAACCAATATAAACAGCAGCGCAAAGCAGGATTTACATGGATGATCTGCCGTTGTGGAATCATGGTTCGGTTCGCCTGAAAGGCCTGCTTGCAGGTCTTTCAGGCGAAAACGGATTGGCGCTGACAAAACTGCTGGCCCGCTACCGCCAGACCAAGGAACAACTTGCCTCACTTGTTGCGGATGTTGACGCAGCATCTGTCTGTAGTCGATGTGGGGGGCAGTGTTGCCAGAACGGTAAATATCGGATAAATGCACTTGATACACTGGCGCATATCGCAGCACAAATTTCAACTGTGGTAGACTTTTCTCAGAAACCGGTCTGCCCGTACGGTACCGTTGCCGGTTGCACCATGGAACCGGGACTGCGACCGGCGGACTGTGTTCTGTTTATCTGTGATGCAATTGAACGGAAGTTGTCCCTGCAAAAGAGATTAGTACTCGCCGAACAGGAAGATGTTTTGCGGGGGTGCATTTTTGAAGCATCGCTTCTTACTGGTGAGCCGCTGGGCACGCCGCTGCTCCTCTGGGCAGAGAAAACGGTAAACTAAATTAAAGATGTAAAGGCAAAGATAATGGCGACTATACACGATCTGGTACTTATTCATGTAGACAATAAACCCGGCTTCTATGCCCGCGTTGAGGAAATTATTCCCGACTTCAAACCAGGCTGGTGGCAGGTTAAATTACTGGTACTTACCTTTCCGCTGCAGGTTTTTTCCTGGATTCTTGACGATTACCAGATTGAAGGAGCCGATTTTACCATGGGTGGCACACCGCTTCGTCTGGAGGATGTAGTTTCACCGGTAGAATTGGAGCAGGTTGAAAAAGAAACCGTCGAGAAGGAACGCTTGCAGAATGTCCGCCCGGAAGGCGGGGCACCCAAGGTGATTTCTCTGCAGGACCGCCGTAAAAAATAAAAAGTTCATCTCTCCTCTGCTATAATTAGTAGAGATTCAAGGAGGATCCACCATGTTTTTTCCTCAGTTCCGTGCCCGCCGTATCAGAGGCAGTGAAATCTTTCGCCGAATGGTTCGCGAAACATCTCTTTCAGTTAACGACCTTGTCTATCCGATGTTTTCCGCTTTTGGTCGTGGTATTCGAAAAGAGATTTCTTCAATGCCCGGCATTTATCAACAATCCATTGAACATATCGTTGCCGAAGCAAAAGAAGTCAGGGATCTGGGGATTCCGGCCGTGCTGCTCTTTGGCATTCCCGAGACCAAAGATGCCGTCGGCAGCGACGCCTATTCCGATACCGGCATCATTCAGGAAACGATTCGAGCGATCAAAAAAGATGTGCCTGGCCTAGCGGTCATCACCGATGTCTGTATGTGCGAGTATACTGATCATGGACACTGCGGGATTATCAAAAACGGCGATGTAGATAATGACTCGACACTGGATCTGCTGGCTCGCGAAGCACTCTCACACGTGCAGGCCGGTGCTGATATGGTGGCGCCATCGGATATGATGGACGGGCGGGTGGGTGCCATCCGTGAAAAGCTCGATGAGAACGGCTATGATGCTATTCCTATTATGAGTTATGCCGTGAAGTATGCGTCCGGCTACTACGGCCCTTTCCGGGAAGCCGCAGAGTCAACACCGCAGTTCGGGGATCGCAGAAGCTACCAGATGGATCCGGGTAACCGTCGTGAAGCTATACGTGAAGCCGCTGCGGATATAGAAGAGGGGGCTGACATCATCATGGTGAAGCCGGGCCTGCCGTACCTCGATATTCTGCGCGATCTGCGCAACGAGTTCGACCTGCCGATGGCCGTCTACAACGTTTCCGGTGAATACAGCATGGTCAAAGGGGCTGCCGAGCGGGGATGGATAGATGAGGAAAGGGTGGTGCTGGAAACTATGACAGCATTCAAGCGGGCCGGGGCCGACATTATCATAACCTATCATGCCAAAGACGTAGCAAAATGGCTTGCCAAATAGGGTCTTATTTGCAGAAACACTTTATTTAACAGCTTGTTTCTGTAACGGTGGCCTGTCCAGATAACGGGGCAGGCTGCCGCGCACTTCGACAATCGGTCCGTCCTCCAACTCCTCCGCTTCTCCGCTGTCATCTTCGTACACATCTTCACCGGCCGCCCAGTTGTAAAGCTTTTGCGAATCCTTGAGAACCGGTTTTAGCGGTGCACCAAAGACCCGCAGCTGCATCTCCTCATCAAACAGGCCAATACAGCCATGTGATGCCGGCTTGCCGGGTAAATCGCGGGCATGCAGCCAGTACGAGACATTATCCTCTCCGATGTGAAAGCGGAGGGCATTGTCCATCGGGTACTGCTCTTCATCGTTGGCCGTTTTGTAAAGTGATGAGGTGTGATTCAAGTGCCGTGTGGAGACATAAAACATGCCGGTGGGTGTCTCGGTGGTAGCTTTACCGGTTGCGGCCGGAGTGGAAAAAGCCAGTTTGCCATGTTCGTAAGCTCCCAACCACTGCTCCGTTATATCAACCAGTATATATTTTTCGTGGCGTGCGGCCGGTTTGTAGAAACGCGGCAATGGCGAATAAGCTCGGATGTCCGCAATGTTGTCAGGTTCCTTGATGGTCATTCCCGGGTAAACGTGGCGGCGGTCAACCCTGTTGAAGCGTGCCACCAGAACCCAGTCTGTTCCGTAAAGTGATTCTAACGATTGCTGCGGCTCTATAAACCGTGCATGCCATCTGATGTTTTTGAGGCTTGGATACTCGACTCGCGAGAGATCCTCTTTCCCCTTGTCTTCCGGTGATGCGGCCGGGTCATCGGTCATGGATGGTGTCCGGAGCACCGTGAAGCCGACGAGCACCAAAGTAAACAGCGTGACCAAAAACATTTTGTGCGAAAGCCTCATCCGGCTGTAGCGCATACGATAGTATCCTTAATTAAAATGACCATTCGCCATAATAGTCATTTATCAGCTACTATTCAACCGTTGTCATTGTCTCGTTGGAAATTTCTGGTATCAAAGCGGGACAGATGCTAGATTTAGTGTGAGAGATGACTCACTACCCGATATGGAGAACACCCGTGGAAGAGACGAATCAGGAACATCCATATAATCAGTTTGCCAGTGATAACTATGCGGGAATCTGTCCGGAAGCGTGGCAGGCCATGCAGGTTGCCAACAGAGGGTTTGTCTCTTCGTATGGCGACGACCTCTGGACGGAACGGGCCTGTGAACAGTTGCGCCAGGTTTTTGAGACGGAGTGCCAGGTGTTCTTCGTCTTCAACGGCACTGCGGCCAACTCGCTGGCATTAGCCTCCTTGTGCCGTTCATATCATAGTGTCATCTGCCATGAACTGGCACACGTTGAGACCGACGAGTGCGGCGCTCCGGAATTCTTTTCTAACGGCACCAAACTGCTGCATGTGAACGGTCCCGGTGGAAAGTTCGATCTGGCAGAGGTTGAGCGTGCCATTACCCGTCGCAGTGATATTCATTATCCACGCCCAAAGGTGTTGAGTCTGACTCAAGCCACTGAAGTCGGCACGGTCTACACGCCGGATGAGATCGGGGCAGCCAGCGAACTGGCCAGGCGTTACGGCCTTAGGGTACAGATGGATGGAGCCCGCTTTGCCAATGCCGTTGTTTCATTGGATGTTGCCCCTGCCGAGATAACCTGGCGGGCCGGGGTGGACGTGCTCTGTCTCGGGGGAGCTAAAAACGGCATGGCGGTTGGCGAGGCGGTGGTGTTCTTTGACCGTGAACTGGCTCAGGAGTTTGACTATCGCTGCAAGCAGGCGGGGCAGCTGGCGTCCAAAATGCGCTTTATATCAGCGCCATGGATCGGCATGCTCGAAAGTGGCGCATGGCTCAAAAACGCCAGTCATGCCAACCATTGTGCGGCTTTGCTGGAAGAACTACTCATCGATATTGACGGAGTCCGTACCATGTATCCCCGTCAGGCCAACTCGGTGTTCGTCGAGATGCCCGAGGCGGTAGTTGCGAATCTACGTTCCGCCGGCTGGCACTTTTATTCATTTATCGGTTCGGGAGGTGCGCGTTTCATGTGTTCTTGGCAGACAACGGAAGGTGATGTACTCAGATTGGCTGAAGCGGTGCGTTTAGCCTCTGCAGAAATATCGGGAGTAAGGTGATATGATCAAAACGGCAACGTTCGAGGCTTTACTTGATGGCGCAGTGCCTGATGGGCAGGGTGGCTACCGATTCACCCTGGAAGGAAAAACTTATCAGATCCTGGACAAGGACGAAGTGAGGAAAATTGCAGAAGCGCATGGGTATATAATCATCTATTGATTTGGGCTGCTGACAGAAAAAGGTTCATTCTCGCAATCCGGAGGAGGACCTGTCTTCTTTGTTTTCTGAATGATATGTGGAATTGTCCTGTTGATCAGTTCGTTGTTGCCATGGTTTGCCGGTTTAGTCGCTTTTGATTATTCCTAAAAAAAACGCATCTCAAATAATGTCTTGCATTTTGTGTATCAATTGTGTAGAGAATGACTAAAGTGACTTGGTATTACAGGATTTAGCGATACTAATACGCTGTTTCAACTCTTCAGAAGAATCGAAATAAATTTTACTTTAACTAAACGGATGTTCGCGTGAAAAAGAAAAAGATGATCATATCCCAGGAGACGATGGACGTCGACTTTGTACGTAAAGTCGAGACTCTCTCCGGCACTTCGGTGCGGCGTTGTTTCCAGTGCGGCAAATGCTCGGCCGGTTGTCCCATGGCCACCTTTATGGAGCATCCCCCCAACCGTGTCGTGCGCCTCTTACAGCTTGGCCAGTGGCAGCGTATCCTGGCCGGACGCTCCATCTGGTACTGCGCCTCCTGCGAAACCTGCACCACCCGCTGTCCCAACAAGGTCGATCTGACCTCGATCATGGACGCCCTGCGCAAACTCTCCTGGGACGCCGAAGGCGCTTCCAAGGAAAGTTACGTCCAGTTGGCCAACAAGCTGTTCCTGCAGAACATCCGCACCTACGGCCGCCAGTACGAAATGCGCCTGGCCGCCGTCTTCAACGTCAAATCCGGTCAGTTTCTGAAAGACCTGATGCTCGGCCCCAAGCTGCTCGCCAAGGGCAAGCTGAAGTTATTCCACAGCAAAAACAAGAACCTGTCCGAAATAGAAAAGATCTTTACCCGCATCGAAGAGATGCGCGCTAAAGGAGAGGCCCTGTGACCCCGAAAAACATCATGGAGTATTCCTATTATCCCGGCTGTTCGCTGCATGCCTCAGCCGGCGAATACGATCTCTCCACACGCGAACTCTTTAAAACCCTTGGGATCGGCTTGACCGAAATACCGGACTGGTTCTGCTGCGGCGCCACCCCGGCCCACAACGTCGACGAACTGCTGTCGCTCTCCCTCTGCGCCAAAAATCTTGAGCTGGCCGACAGTGTCGAAGGCGACGTAGCCGTAGCCTGTGCCGCCTGCTTTTCGCGGCTCAAGACAACCCAGCACACCCTTAAAGAAAATGAAACCAAACGCAAGCAGGTGGAAAAAGCCATCGACGCCCCGGTCAAACTGGACAGCAAAGTCAAACACCTGCTGGAGATCCTGGCCAAAGACCTGGGGCTGGAACGACTAGCCGCAGCCGTAAACAAACCGCTCTCCGGCCTCAAAGTCGCCTGCTACTACGGTTGCCTGTTGACCCGACCGACCGACGTACCGAATCTTGACTGCACCGAAGCGCCCACCATCATGGAGCATGTTATCGAGGCCGTTGGCGCCGAGACCGTCGCCTGGACCCACCGGCTGGAATGCTGCGGCGCCAACTTCACCCTCTCGCGTCCCGGAGTCGTCATCCAGCTGACCAACGCCATTCTCGAATCCGCCAAAGCCGCCGGCGCCGACTGCATCATGGTCGGTTGCCCGCTCTGCCACGGCAACCTGGATATCCGCCAGAAGGAGATCGAGGGGGTCTACAACACCAACTACAATCTGCCGGTCTTTTATCTGACCCAACTGGTCGGATTATCAGTCGGGCTCGGATCAGACAAACTGGGGCTGGATGCGATGATTGTCAATCCTACGCCGCTGTTGAAGGAAAAGGGGTTACTGTAGCATGTCAAGAATAGGCGTATTCATCTGCCATTGCGGCGAGAACATATCCAGAACAGTTGATGTTGAGCGCGTAGCGCTTGAGGTCGGCAAAATGCCCGGAGTGGCATTCTCCACCGACTACAAATACATGTGTTCAGATCCGGGGCAGAATCTGCTCAAGAAAGCCATCCAGGAACAGAAACTTACCCATGTTGTAGTGGCCGCCTGTTCGCCGCGCATGCATGAGAAAACCTTCCGCAAGGCCGTAGAAGCAGCCGGGCTGAATCCCTATCTGTGCGAAATGGCCAACATCCGGGAACACTGCTCCTGGGTTCATGAAAACAAGGAAGAAGCCACCGCCAAAGCGATTGAAATCGTCGGCATGATGGTCGAGCGGGTCAAGAAAAACCGCAGCCTCCCTGCCATCACCGTCCCGGTCACCAAGAGAGCCCTGATCATCGGCGGCGGCATCGCCGGCATCCAGGCCGCCCTCGACATTGCCGACTGTGGCCACGAAGTCATCCTGGTAGAGCGGGAACCCTCCATCGGCGGCCATATGGCCCAGCTCTCCGAAACCTTCCCGACCCTGGACTGCTCTCAATGCATCATGACCCCCAAAATGGTCGATGTCGCCAACCACCCAAAAATCAAGCTCTACACCCACAGTGAAATCGAACTGGTCGAAGGGTACATCGGCAACTTCCAGGTCACCATCAAGAAAAAGGCCCGCTCGGTTGACGAAGACAAATGCACCGGCTGCGGAGTCTGCATGACCAAATGCCCCCAGAAAAAGATCCCCAACAAATTCGACCAGAACATCGGCATGCGTACCGCCATATACGTTCCCTTTCCGCAGGCCGTGCCGAACACCCCCGTCATCGACCGCGAGAACTGCACCATGTTCAAAACCGGCAAATGCGGCGTCTGCCAGAAAGTCTGCGGGCCGGGCGCCGTTGATTTCGAACAGCAGGACCAGCTGATCGTCGAAGCTGTCGGTGCCATAGTCGTCGCCACCGGCTTCGACCTCTACACCATCAATGAAAAGCCCAAAGGTTCCGCCATCAAAGGGTACGGCGAATTCGGCCACGGCAAGATACCTGACGTCATCGACGGCATGACCTTCGAGCGTCTGGCATCAGCCTCCGGTCCCACCGGCGGCAAGATACTGCGCCCCTCCGACGGCAAAGAACCGAAACAGATCGTCTTCATACAGTGCATCGGCAGCAGGGCGAGGGAAAAAGGGATCTCCTACTGCTCCAAAGTCTGCTGCATGTACACCGCCAAACACACCATGCTCTATCACCACAAGGTGCACGACGGCCAGGCCTACGTTTTCTTCATGGATGCCCGTACCCCTGGCAAGAGCTACGATGAATTCTGGAGAAGATCGATCGAGGAAGAGGAAGCCGTCTACATCCGCGGCATGGTCTCGCGTCTCTACCAGAAAGGGGACAAGATCGTCGTCATGGGGAGCGACATCGCCGTCGGCGTCCAGGTCGAGATCGAAGCTGACATGGTCGTCCTCGCCACCGCAGTCATGCCCCAGAAAGGGGCCGACACCCTGGCCCAGAAACTCGGCATCTCCTACGACAAATACCACTTCTACTCCGAAGCCCACGCCAAGCTGCGCCCGGTAGAATGCGCCACCGCCGGCATCTATCTGGCCGGCGCCTGCCAGGGGCCAAAGGATATTCCCGAAACGGTATCCCAGGCATCAGCAGCTGCCGCCAAGGTCATGACCCTCTTCTCGAAGGACCAGCTGGAGCGGGAACCGATCGTCGCCAGAGTCAGAGAAGCCGGTTGTGTCGGCTGCTTTGCCTGCAAAAAAGTCTGCGCCTACGGTGCTGTAGAGGAAAAAGAAATAAGAGACCGTCAGGGGAACCTGATCAAGGTTGTAGCCTACGTCAACCCCGGCGTCTGCGGCGGATGCGGTACCTGCCAGGCTACCTGCCCATCGAAGAGTGTCGAGCTTGATGGTTATACCGATGAGCAGATAGTTGCCATGATTGAAGCACTTTAGAAACTGGAATACAGAAACAGAATGTTAGCTTCACGATTACCTCATGATTACTCATGATTTTAAGGCCTGTAATCCTAGTAATCATGAAGTAATCATGAGGCTGAAGAAAAGGTTTTTACATGCACCCAGAAAAACAAAAAAACGACTTCGAACCCAAAATAATCGCTTTCGTCTGTACCTGGTGCACTTACGCCGGGGCCGACCTGGCCGGCACCAGTCGCATGCAGTACCCGGCCAACGTACGGGTGCTCAAGTTTCCCTGCACCGGCCGCATCGACCCGGTCTTCATCTTGAAAGCCTTCCAGCAGGGAGCCGATGGTGTACTGGTCTCCGGCTGTCACCCCGGTGACTGCCACTACATCGCCGGCAACTTCCACGCCCGGCGCAGATTTGCCGCCTTCCGCAAACTGCTGGAATTCATAGGCGTTGACCTTGATCGCCTGCAGTTCTCATGGGTTTCGGCCGCCGAAGGTGGCAAGTGGGTCGAAGTAGTCACCGACCTGACCGAAAAGGTTCGGGCCATGGGGCCAATGGCCGAGTTTAAAGAGTTGGCCATGGAAGAGCAGTGGTCCGGGGCTATTAATACTTCGGAATTGAAAGAAGCATACGAAGCAATCTAAAAGCTATCTCACCGCAAAGGACGCAAAGTAACGCAGAGGAAAGTCAAAGGATAAAAGATGTATGGTTAAGCCAAAATCATTTTGCTTTGTTTTTGGTTTCCGTGGTTTTCCTCTGTGTTCCTCCGCGTCCTCTGCGGTAAAATAAGGTGTTTAATACATGACTCAACCAATCGACACATCCATCTACGCCGCCATAACCGAAGCCATCCAGGCTGAGGCCAAGCGTCTGCTCTCCGAAGGACAGGTCTCTGTTGTAATCGGTTATGCTGCCGGTCGCCGCAAAGGTTCGGTCCAGCCGGTCGTGGTCAGCGACGCAGCCATCGCCGACAAACTGATCTTTACCCCTGCCAGCGTCAACAACCTGGCCGTATATCTGACCAAGGCGAAAAAGGAGATTCCCAAAAGCGGGAAGATCGGTGTCGTGGTCAAGGGGTGCGACCTCAAAGCGCTTGTCGGCTTGATGGGGGAGTCGCAGCTCAAACGCGAGGAGCTTTACCTGATCGGTGTGCCTTGTGCCGGAGTGCTGGCTTCCACGGTTCAGCCTGACACTGTACTGACAGCGGATACCATCGCCTCGAAATGTTGTGAATGCGACGCACACCTGCCGACAGGCTGCGACTTTGTACCGAATGTAACGCTGCCGACCCGACCGCAACTGGAGTGGAAGTATGCGGCAGAGATCGCCAGATTGGAAGCGCTGACCCCTGCTGAGCGCTGGTCGTTCTGGAAAGAACAGTTTGCCAAATGCATCAAATGCTACGCCTGCCGCCAAGTCTGCCCGTTCTGTTTCTGCGAACAATGTCTCTGCGACCGCAACAAACCACAGATGGTGGAGAGCACCCCCCGACCGGCCGGCAACACAGCCTGGCATATCGTCCGCGCCATGCACCTCGCAGGAAGATGCGCCGGTTGCGCCGAATGCGAACGGGTCTGTCCGATGGATATCCCCTTGAATCTCTTGAACCGCAAAATGGCCAAAGAGTTGAAGGAACTGTATGACTACGAGGCAAGTTTAGAAGTTAACGAGAAGGGGCCGTTGACGAGCTATACCGATAAGGATGATCAGAGTTTTATAAAATAACTATCAAACATCAGAAGCCTTTTTAGCCTCAAGATTACTTCTAGATTACCAGGATTCTAAAATCTTGAGTAATCATGAGGTAATCATGAAGCAATAGTTTTGTTTCTTACTGTGTTTGGTAAAAAAGGTTTTACATGCAAAAGTATATTTCCCAACAAAACCTGAACACCCTCCTCGACACCCTCATCAAGCAGGGGACCCGAGTTGTTGCTCCGCGTATGAACAGCGGCACACCGCTCTACGAACCGCTCCTGAGTTCCGCTGAGATGGTGTCTGACCAGTTGCCGCGCCGATCAGCCAAAGAGGCCTTCTTCCCGGTCTGCGAAGACATCATGTCCTATACGAAGGAAGGGCAGCAGGTCAACCTGAAGGATATCGATCCGGCCACCTTTCCTGAAACGGTCCTGGTGGGGGTGCGCCCCTGCGATGCCGCCGCGATTCCGGTGCTGGACGCGGTGTTCTCCTGGGACTACAAGGACGAATTCTTTCTGGAGCGGCGCCGAAAAACCACCATCATCGGTCTGGCCTGCACAACCGCAGATGACGCCTGCTTCTGCACCGCAGTCGGCCTCTCCCCCGCTGACACCAAAGGTAGCGACCTCTTTCTGACGCCACTTGAAGGTGGCGGCTATCTCTGCGACACCTGCAGCGACAAGGGCGAAGCTCTGATCAACGGATCTGAAGGACTGTTTGCAGAAGCTACGCAAGCCAAAACGGTAACTCTTGCTGTTCCGCAGACCGAAGCGTTTGATCTGAAAAAGGTCAAGAGCTGGCTTGATGAACACTTCGAGGACCCGCTCTGGGACGGTGTCGCCGTGCGCTGTGTCGGCTGCGGAGCCTGCGCCTTTGTCTGTCCCGCCTGCCACTGCTTCGATATCGTTGACGAAGGTGCCGAAAAAAGCGGCAAGCGCCGCAAGAACTGGGATGCCTGCGGTTTCTGGAAGTTCACTCACCACGCCTCGGGGCACAATCCGCGTGATCTGCAGCCCAAGCGTTACCGCAACCGCATCATGCACAAGTTCAAATACTATGATGATAAATTCGGTCAGACACTCTGTACCGGCTGCGGACGCTGCGTTCGTATCTGTCCGGTCGGGATCGATATCGCCGCGATAGTTGAAGAGATAAACAAAAAATGCCTCTCTCGCAGGATCTGGCCTAATGTCAGCTAATAAATAAAGCATTGCCTTCCATTGTCGGTTACGATTGTTTTTA
>JANYBN010000014.1 GCA_025360785.1 Geobacter sp. | reverse complement strand
GTCGCGGATTCACAGAAAGGGCAGATGAATAACAATGCCGAAAGTTTCGCCAATCTGGAAAAGAACCTGGCTATTGTCGGCCTTGATATTGAAAAACTACCGCTGGTGATCCAGTTCAATAAACGGGATCTGCCGGATGTCATCTCTGAGGCCGAGGTGCTGGCAACCTGGGGGCCAACCGGATTGCCGATGGTCATGGCGTCGGCTTTGAGTGGGCATGGAGTGGTTGAAACGTACAGTCAGATAGTTGCCTTGGCTTTTGATGCGCTGGATGCACGTCTGGAGCTGACCGCTCGCTTCGGCGTTGAAAAGGCGGATTTTGTCAACAGCGTGACCAGGATTGCAGGGTAGAAGCGCATAAATTGCGCCTTTACAAAAGGAATTTGCATGAGCATGGACAAAAAACTCGATTTTATCATCGGTGAAGACAAAAATCTGGCTCAATTAATGGATACGTCCGATGCCTTGATGTTGCTGGACGGTGTCTTGCGGGCAGGAGCGTGCGGTGCAGAAATCGCCGATAACAACGGAATTCTGGCAGTTCGTGGTGAAGAGAGTTTGTATAAAGTGTCCAGAACTGTTCTGGTGGAAGGTGAACCATCCGGCACTGTTTCGGTGTATTCGACGGAATCCGGCGCCGTTTTTGAGGGAATTGCCGACATGCTGCATGCGGCTCTGCAGACTCTTCTCAATGGCGCCATGAAGCGAATGCTGACAAGTGAGGCTCATACCACCATAGTCAATCAGTCTTATGAGGAGCTGTTGGAGACGAACCGGAGACTCGGCGTGTCGGAACAGCAGTACCGTGAACTGGCCGCAACACTGGAAATCAAGGTGCGGGAACGTACCGGAGAATTGAAACGTGCCTATGCCGCTATGCTTCAGAAGGAAAAACTGGCAGCCATCGGCGGCTTGGCAGCCGGGATGGCTCATGAGATCAACAACCCGATCGGTTTCGTCATAAGCAACCTGCACACCTTGACAAAGTATGCTGCTAAACTGAAGGAAATGCTGGAATTCTATCGTTTGACCTGTGAACCCGCCATTCCGGAAAATCTCGCCAAGCTGGCCGAGACCCACTGGAGAGAGCTGAAGATCGGTTTTGTTTTCACCGATATTGATGGCCTGGTTAAACAGTCGCTGGACGGTGCAGAGCGGGTAAGGAAACTGGTGGCTGATATGAAGGGGTTTTCTCATGTGGATGAAGCCGAACAAACTTCAACCGACATTAACCTTGAACTTGAGCAGATTTTGAGTGTTCTACATCACGAGATCCGGCAGGGCACGATCTTTGATCTTAATTTCGGTACACTCCCAAAAGTGAGCCTGAATCCGTCCCTTCTTTCTCAGGCCTTTCTGCAGATAATTCAGAACGCTCTCCAACTTAAAACTCCGAATTTAAAGATTGCGCTGACAACCGGTCTGCAGGGCGATAATGTATTCATTCAAATCGCCGATAACGGTCCTGGAATCCACCCGGATATCCGTGACCGTATCTTTGAACCATTTTTTACCACCAAGGATGTCGGACAGGGAACCGGTATGGGTCTTGCGTTGGCCGAGCAGGCTATTCAGGCTTGCGGCGGATCCATTGCCATTAACTGCCCGCCGGATGGCGGTACGGTTTTTAAAATATC
Source organism: Geobacter sp. (assembly GCA_025360785.1). Taxonomy (GTDB): domain Bacteria; phylum Desulfobacterota; class Desulfuromonadia; order Geobacterales; family Pseudopelobacteraceae; genus JACRCG01. The sequence goes on along the minus strand of JANYBN010000014.1, from coordinate 96,066 downwards.
AGTACCTGTAGAAGGAGAACAGTTGTGAGCAAATATGCAGGTCTGTTCCGTGATATGGGCAGTGACTCAGCTGCTGCCAAAGGTAATGGTGTTCCGGAGATTGACACCCCCCCGCAAAACCAATTCACGCTGCTGTTCGTGGATGATGAAGAAAATGTACTTGCTTCTCTCAAGCGTATTTTTATGGAGGAAAACTACACAATTTTAACAGCAACATCGGCAGCAAAAGCATTGGAGATAATGGAAGCACAACCGGTGCAACTCGTCATATCCGATCATCGAATGCCCGGCATGACAGGAGCCGACCTCCTCAAACACATCAAGGAAACCTGGCCGGAGACGATTCGCATAATGCTGACCGGCTATGCCGACGTAAATTCCATCATGGGTGCGGTCAAGGACGGCGCTGTCTATAAGTTCATCACCAAACCATGGAACGACGAAGATCTGCGTCTGACCGTCAGCCTGGCATTGCAGCAATATGTTCTGATACAGGAGAACCGCCAGTTAAAAGAGGTGGCTAAATACCAGCAGGCGACTATTACGAGGTATGCCGGACTTTTTGATGAAAGCCGTGGGATGCTGCTTGATATCCTGATCAAGGAAGGCGCCGTATCCAAAGAGCTTGCGGCTGCGGCACTCAAGAAAAGAGAGCCGGAGGAATTTCTGGGTGATACCTTGGTACGTCTCGGAGATATTACCGAAAATGTCCTGGTACGTGCCCTGCAAAAAAATCTCGGCATCGACTTTATTGATCTCCGCGAAACTGAGATCAACCCTTCAGCGGTCAGTATCATTCCGATGGATATATGCCAGCGACATCGCATTGTTCCCGTTCGTATGGAATCAGGGCAGTTGATTCTGGCAATGGCTGACCCCTCAGATCTGATGCTGTGCGACAATATCACCCGTATGACCGGATTGAAGGTTGTGCCATATATTGCGTTTTCGTCTGAGATAAACGCTGTCTTGATACGAGCCGAGGGCCTGAAGGATCCTGAAACAGGGATCCAGGGTATGCTTGATATTGAACCGCTCGATGAGATCGATATTGTTATTGAGGATGAGGAAAAAGAGGCAAGCGTCGAAGAACTTATCGGTTCCTCCAAGGTGCCGCCGGTCATCAGAATCGTAAACTCTATCATTTCTGAGGGTATACGATATCGCGCCAGTGATATTCATGTTGAGCCCAAAACCAAGTATACCGTTATCCGTTTCCGCATCGACGGAATGCTGCACAGCAAAATTAAGATACCGGCCGATCTTCATCCTGCTGTGATTTCCCGCCTTAAAATTCTGTCAAAAATGGACATTTCTGAACGCCGCAGGTCTCAGGATGGCCGCATCACCGTCAAGGCCGGGACACGTATCGTGGATATGCGGGTTTCATCACTGCCTACCATGAATGGCGAAAAAATTGTCATGCGCATACTGGATAAAAGTTCCGCCATCAAAAGCCTGGATGATCTCGGAGTGCTGCCTGATGACCTTAAAAAAATCAATCTGATGAGTAAAAAACCGCAGGGGGTTGTTATTGCCACCGGTCCGACCGGCAGCGGCAAAACCACCATGCTCTATTCCCTGCTCTCCTCAATGATGAATTCGTCGAGGAATTTCGAGACTATTGAAGAGCCTGTAGAGTATTTTCTCGAAGAGGCAAATCAGGTCTCAATCCACGAAAAGATCGGCCTGACATTCGCTCAGGTTCTCCGTTCTACCTTGCGGCAGGACCCTGATGTCATTCTGGTGGGGGAAATACGCGATCACGAAACCGCCGATGTGGCGTTCAAAGCGGCGCTGACCGGGCATATGGTGCTCTCCACCCTGCACACCAACTCGGCGATAGGCTCCATTACCCGCCTGATCGATATGGGTATAAAACCGTACATCATCGCCTCGGCGCTGGAAGGAATCGTAGCCCAGCGTCTGGTGCGTAAGGTTTGTAAAAACTGCGCAACATTGGTTCCGCCCGACAAGGATCTGCTGGAATTACTGCGGGCGCCGGTTGGATTCTTTACCGGTGATGTATATGTCGGCAGCGGCTGCGATGCCTGCAATAATAGCGGTTATCAGGGAAGAATCGGCGTATACGAAGTGTTCATAATGAATGAGGACTTCAGGCAGATTATCGGCAACGTCTACAAGGAATCCGAGGTTCTGGACATGGCTCGTTCAAGCGGAATGCGTACTCTGCTTGAAGATGCCCTGGAGAAGGTGAGGCTGGGTTGGACAACGCTGGAGGAGGTGTTGCGGGTAATCGGCCCGAGCGTCTCCCTTGAAAGGCCCTGCGTACAATGCGGGCGTTCAATCGATGCGAAATTTGTCTTCTGCCCGTACTGCGGCAAGGTCAGGGAAAATCGATGCGGTCACTGCCATATGCCGATGGATGCCGATTGGCTCCACTGCCCGTTCTGCGGAGAAGCAAAAAATGAAGGGGGTGTTTTATGAAAGATACAATCCTGCTGGTGGACGACGAGGCCAATGTTCTGTCTGCATTGACCCGCGCTCTGATTGATGATCCGTATGATATATTGACGGCGTCCGGTGGACTCCAGGCGCTTGAAATAATGGCAGGCAGGACTGTTAAGGCAATAGTTTCGGATGAGCGTATGGTGGGGATGCAGGGGTCGGAACTACTTGCCGAGGTCAGGCGCCGTTCTCCTCACACAGTCCGGATTCTGCTTACCGGTCATGCGACTCTTGAGGCGGCCATGCGAGCGGTTAACGAGGGCGAAATATATCGTTTTTTTACCAAACCGTGGGATGATACGCAGCTCCGCTTTGCCCTGCTGTCGGCTGTGGAAAAGTTTAACCTGGAAGCAGAAAACAGACGACTGCTGGCGACTGTTAAAGATCAGGCTATGGAAATAAAGGTGCTCGAAAAACGCTATCCAGGCATAAGCCGGGTGGAAAAGGATTCCAGAGGTACGTTTGTGCTTCCTGATATAGCGGAGGATGAAATTGCCGGCATGATTGCGGAGTGCGAACAGGAGGCTATGGAGAATTAGTATTAGTCTGCCGTATCGATTAACCCAGACATTATCCGCAGAAAATTACGTGTCAGGGTTGGGTGCAGATCTGTGCTCATCATATCCACCATTAGTCCGGATATATCCTCCATCGACATAGGTTCGCGATAGGAACGTCTGGTTCGCAAAGCGTCAAAAAAATCGGAAATAGTTGTCATATGGCTGCAGATGTTTTGCTGCCAACCTGGTGAAACTTTTGGATAACCACTTAGATTGAATTTAAGATGATGCTCATAGGCGGTTATGACTGCAAGTTTAGGTACTCCTGAAGTTTCAAGCAGATGCCGGGATCCTTTGACCGGGTGCTGCTTCATTATTGCGAATTCAGCGTCACTCAGTGAATCTTTTTTGGTAAGAATCTCTTCGGGAATATATAGTTTGCCTATGTCGTGCAGCATGGCCGCAACACCGATGTCGTTTAATAATTGTCCCTCGATACCTAGCGCCATGGATTGAGCCAGATTGAGTACACAAACATTAGTAGAGTGGGTGAATGTGTATTCGTCCGTATCCCGCAGAGCTGCCATAGAGAGAAGCGGTTTCCCCTCCTTTTTAAAAACGTCAATAAAGCCTGCCACGACATCAAACACGCCGTTGATCTGAAGTTTATGCTTATTCTTGACGGTCTCATAGATTTCCATGAAACGGGCCAACTCTTCACGCGGCATATCCGGCAACGTGATCACAGGTTTATTTGATTCGTTGAGATCGGCATCCCCGGGTAATCCGGAAACGCGAAGGTCTACTTTGCCGTAACGGACGTGGTCGGATGATGTCATCGCCTGCACGTCATTATCCTGGTTTTTGGAAAGTCCACAGATCAACGCATTAACTTCGCTCTTAGTTATGCCGGTCAGGAGTTTGAGGGTACCTATTCCGCGAGATTTCAGAATCTGAGTGAAGCGATTGAGGAAAAGGGTGAGATCCTGAGGTTGTCCATCAATTATTAATTCATGCTCCACAACCAGCAACGTGATATCGGCCCTGGATTCCAGTAGTGTACAGATACTTGAATAAGCTTGTGAAGAGAGTCGCGCCACCTGGGGATGCTCCGTGCCGTACAGAGTCGCATTGGCAGTGGCTGAAAGCAGATTGCGCAGAAAATCATGGATATGCTGATTGACGCTGTTCATGTGGATTTCCCGGAAATTATTTTTAACGTTTCTATCGCCAATCTGGCCGTTTCACCGGAACCGTCTGCGATATGCTCAAGTATGGGTCTGGAAACTTTGGGCGGATATTTTGGAAGGGAAAGAATAATAGATGTTTTCAGTTTTGTCAGTTGTCGTGAATATAGTAGGCTTCTGGAACTGAGGATCTTCGCTAGCACCGGCAAAACTTCGGCCCTGCCTATTTCCCCCAGTGTATTAACAAGGGCGTTTTTTCTTTCACATTCAATTTGTGAAAAACCACCCAATGCCAGCATGCCGGCCAGTTTGGCTGCAATGGCTGGTGCTGTGCATCGTTCAGCTAATTGAATAGCAGCAGCCTGCTGTTCCTGGTTATTGCTGTCCAGATCATCCAGAATCTGTTTTTCTGCTTGAGGATCACGAAAGTGTACCAGTGATTTGAGAGCCTCATGACGCAGTCTGGGGTCGATATTCCGGAGCAAAGGCCTGATACGCGTCACAACAGACGGGTCATTCTGGGCAGTAAGGATAATCAGAAGGTTGCGCAGAAAATACCAGCGCTTGTCATGCAGTCGGTTGACAATCGGCTCACGCGTCACCGACCCCATTTCAGTCAGGCAATCCATGTAAAAACGTCGGATCGACATATTCTTTTCTTCCGACAAACGGTCCAGAATCGCCTCAACAAAATGGCTGCCGATTTTTTGGATCAGAGAGCGTATATCACCATAGCGTGGTTTACCCCAGATGGTGAGTCCATCCAGAATCTCTTCCAGAAATTCGCTCCGGCAGTATTCATCACGTAGGCGATCCTGAATATCAACAGGGAATGTGCCGTCATTCAGTTGGTCAATCATCGAATGCAATTGACCATAGTCTCCGGTTTGCAGATAAAAGCCGAATATGTCACTGAGATTGTGCAATAACAGCTTGCGCTCTTCGGGCGTTTCAATACCTTCACGCATCAGGTTCATCAGGATTTGCCCGATACTGTTTTCAATTGAGCGGTTATCAAGTGATATTGTTAAGTTGGTTATTTCTTCAATATCAAGCCGTGGAATCTGGTCTGAGGCGATAAAGTGGTTAAGTCTTTTCTGGTAATCTTCAGGTACAAATTCTTCCGAGGCATGCTCCCGGAAAATAGTTTTCATTTTACTGGAAAGATTGTCATCCTCAAAGAAATCTTCGGAATTGACTTGAGTCGATCTGATATTTTGTCCGAGGCGTTGTAAAAGCCCGAACACGACCGGAGATACACTGAGATTGTCGTGATTGATTTCTTCGATGGTTTCAAGTATTGCGCTGTCGGAAAGGTTGGTGAGAATGCGTTCTGCGGCATTTTGACGGTTCTGGCTATTGGCCCCGAAGGTGCTTTCAAGGAATTGCCTGCGAAGTTCCGGGGATAAACTGCTGAAGAATGTTGCCAGTTTCTGGTAGGGCTTGCCGGAAATAGTTTCGGAAGGCGAGTCAGCGTCATCGGGCGCCAGAAAATTGGTAATAGCCTCGCGAATTTCCGTTTCATTAATGCTTCCAAGGGCAAATTGCCGATTTAACATTTTAGCAAGAATCTCAGGATCAAGACTTGTAGAGTCGCTGTTTCCATAAGACAATTCGTTAAGTGTAAGTTCTTTCGCAAATCTGTCCCATAATCCTTCTCCGGATAATATGGTGCGGTCGGCGGTGACTGAATTCTCTTCAACTCCCTGGAAAAGGTCATAACGGATTGGCCTGATTTTAATCGCTTTTATGCCTGCTTTGTCCCAAACCTGTTCAATACCCCCATACTTAAGAATCTGTTCCCGCTTGAGCCCTAATATGGTGGTGAAGTTTGTGAGCTCCCCGATTGTAATACCACTGTGGAAAATGAGTGCACCAATGCCGTGATCAAAAAGGGCACGTGAAAAACCATGATACACTAGGTTGTTTTTTTCGAGAATAACGCCATCAACCATCAGAGCGTCACTGGTTACACCCAGAGTTAGTCCCTCTTGTTTATTCAGCAGTATTTCGTATGCCAGAAGTGCTTTGTCTAATGACGCAGCAATGACCGGATGCCCTTTAGGGTACGCACCGCAATTGCGCCGGGCGATATTGAGCTCTGTAATCAGGGACGCAAGCGATCTGAAATTAATTTCTATTGCCGGTATGTGATTCGAATTATTAATCATCGGATTATACTAGCATTAAATATATTTCTGGCTACAAAAATCAAAACTTTAAATAATGCGGCGCAAATATTATTCAGTAATCGCAATTTACGCAAAGTCTGCAGACCGCTGATCAGGGCGTACCGGTGTCCTGGAATAAATTCACCTTCCACAAACGGGGTTTTTTTGATTTCGGTTGACATGTACGTAAACGTAAAATAGAATGCAATTTCTGAAATTAGTCGCAAGCCGGAGTTTATAAATAGTTTTAAGAGTGTTGGACGGGCACATACTGCCATTTGTGCTCCTTTCAAGGCCGGAGGGAAGTACCTCCTCCGGCCAACTAAATTAATGAGGAAATCGCATGCTAGTCGTCGCCTGTATCAAACAAGTTCCAGATACGACCCAGGTCCAGATTGATCCGGTTACCAACACTCTGGTGCGGGAAGGAATCCCGTTCATCGTCAATCCTTACGACACCCATGCCCTGGAAGAGGCTCTGTACTTCAAGGATCAATTCGGGTTTCGAGTGGCGGCCATCTCCATGGGGCCTCCCAATGCCGAGGCCACTCTGCGTAAGGCTTTGGCACTGGGAGTGGACGACGCGATTCTTTTATCCGACCGCTGTTTTGGCGGCGCCGACACACTGGCTACCAGCAACGTCCTTTCCGCAGCGATTCTGCGTCTCAATCAGCAGGAGGAGGTGGGGGTGGTCCTCTGCGGTAAGCAGACCATTGACGGTGACACGGCCCAGGTTGGTCCCGGCATCGCCACCCGTCTGGGTTATACCCAGCTGACTCTGGTTGACAGGATTGAAAGTCTGGATCCGGTCAAAAAGACGATCAGAGTGCGGCGAAAGCTGGAGGGACGCTACGAAATAGTTGAGGCCCCCCTGCCTGTTATGCTCACCGTCGTCAGGGAGCTGAACCGCCCTCGTTATCCGACCGTGCCGATGCGGATTGACTCAGCCGATGCCCAGGTACAGGTGTGGGACAACACGGTACTCGGGCTCGATGTAAACAGCTGCGGCCTAAAAGGTTCACCAACTTGGGTCAGCCGAATATTTTCTCCCGAGCGGGACAAAGGCGAGATCATTGGCGATGGCTTTGGTGACCCGGTTGGCACTGCCAAGCTTCTGATCCACAAGTTATTGAGCAAGGATCTTCTCCACGCATAAGGAACCGGCAATGACTGAAATAAAAAAAACCATCAAAAAACCTCGCGGCAAAGCACAACTTGTCTCCGGCAAATGTATTGCCTGTGGAGCGCGCTGTGAGAGTTCATGTCCGGTTAACTGCATTGAAATGGACTCTGCCGGCGAGCCGGACATCTCCGCCGATAAATGCATCGGTTGTCTCAAGTGCGTCAAGATCTGTCCGGCACAGGCCATTGAAATGCTCTTTACGCCGGAAGAACAGAAAATCCTTGCTGAACTGCAGAACGATGGCAACGACAGTATCGTGGATGACGACCCCGAAGCTAAAGCTCTGGCCATGAAGCTGGAAGCGTTCCGCGGCGTGTGGGTGTTGGTTGAACAGACCGAAGGGGAGGCTGCCAGGGTGTCGTGGGAACTGCTCGGCAAGGGTCGCGAGCTGGCCGATACCCTCAAGGTTGCCTTGTCGGCGGTGGTTCTGGGCGAGAAGGTGGAACACCTCTGCGACGAGGCGTTTTCGTATGGCGCCGATCAGGCCTATCTGATTGACGTGCCGGTATTCCGGCACTATCGCACCGAAGCCTATTTGAAAGGACTCTGTCAGCTGATTGACAAATATAAACCGGAAATCATCTTGATGGGGGCAACCGGCCTGGGCCGGGATCTGGCCGGGGCTGTTGCCACTGTGGTCAAGACCGGCCTCACCGCCGACTGCACCGGGTTGGGGATCGACGACAAGCGCAACCTGATGCAGACCCGCCCGGCCTTTGGCGGCAACATCATGGCCACCATCATGTGCGACAGGTTTCGCCCCCAGATGGCCACCGTGCGGCCCCACGTCATGGCCATGCCCGAGAGAATGAGTGGCAGAAGCGGCGCCATCATTCGCGAAGTGTGCGCTGTCAAAGAAGAAAATGTCCTCTCCAAGGTGATCGAAATCATCAGGGAACATAAAAAAGACGCCGTGGATATTGCCGGCGCAGAATTCATCGTTTCCGGTGGCCGGGGCATGATGGGGCCGGCCAACTTCGCCATACTGCAGGATTTGGCTGATGAATTGGGCGGAGTTGTCGCAGCCTCCCGCAGCGCGGTTGATGCCGGATGGATGCCCCATGATCGCCAGGTGGGGCAGACCGGGAAGACAGTGCGACCAAAAATATACATAGCCTGCGGTATCTCCGGGGCTATCCAGCACCTGGTCGGCATGCAGGATTCGGATCTGGTTATCGCCATCAACCGTGACAAGGAAGCGCCCATTTTTGAAGTGGCAACTTACGGCATCGTAGGTGACCTGTTCCAGGTTGTGCCTGAACTCACCCGTGAGATTCGGGAAATGAAACAGCAGTAGAAAATTTCAATTAGTTGTGAGGTCCATGACATGACTCCTGATATATACATCTACGCACCACTGCTCATAGCGTCCCTGTTGATTTTTAGCTGGAGTTGCTACCGTAGAATCAGTCTGGTCAACGTTGGCAGACCGGAAGATCGCTTCCGGAATCCGTTGCAACGGCTTCTGGGCGTTTTTCTATATGCAATCGGGCAGAAACGTGTCATCTCCAGGTCGTTCGGCCTGAACCATGCCGTTATCTTCTGGGCTTTTGCCATTCTCTTAATAGCCAATGGTGAATTCCTCCTTGCGGGTCTCTTCCCCGGCGTCGGTCTTGTCTTGCTGCCAGACCCGCTGCATCACGCACTGCTGCTCGCTTTTGACGTCGTCTCACTGATTGCCCTGTCTGCCGTGGTACTGGCTGCCATCAGGAGAATCTTCTTTGCCCCGGAGTACATGGCGACCTCCTACACATCTCCCCGCAGTCTGGAGGCCTTCCTTATTCTTGGCTGCATTGCCCTCCTCATGCTCGCCTACTTCGGTCTCCATGGCACCATGGTCGCTACGGGTAAAGCACCCGGCTCCCACATGCCGTTATCCTCCCTGGCAGCTTATGCCATGGCTGGAGTACCGGCAGAGGGGCTGCAATCGCTCGCCGCGTTCTTTTGGTGGCTGCACGTCATTATTTTGCTGCTGTTTATGAACTATCTACCACACAGCAAGCATATGCATATCCTCACCGCCATCCCCAACTGCTTCTTTGCCGGTCTGGATAAGCCGAACACCCAGTCGCGGGAGGAATTCGCAAAAGGAGAAAGCTTTGGTGCCGGCAGTGTGGATCAACTGGCCTGGAAAGACCTGTTCGACGGATTTTCCTGCACCGAGTGCGGGCGATGTCAGGGAGTCTGTCCGGCTGTTGCCACCGGCAAGGCGCTTAATCCGCGCCAGGTAATACATGACATCAAGACTAACCTGCTCAATGGTCGATTCGATCAGGAGACATTTAAGGCAGATAAGCCGCTGATCGGTGATGGGGAGGGAAGTGTTTCCGAAGACGCAATCTGGTCGTGTACGACCTGCGGAGCCTGCATGGCCGCCTGTCCGGTTTTTATCGAACAGATGCCGAAAATAGTCAAAATGCGGCGGCATCTGGTACAGATGAAAGCCCGTTTCCCGGAGGAGCTGCTCAGTCTTTTCGAGAACATGGAGGGGCGCTCCAATCCGTGGGGGATTGCCCCGACTGATCGTACCAAATGGTATTCAACCATGGCGGTCAAAACGTTTGCGGCCAATGAAACGGAATACCTGCTTTATGTCGGTTGTGCCGGTTCTTTCGACTCAAGGCAGAAGCACGTCACGGTGGCGCTGACCACTATTCTGGACGCAGCCGGGATCTCTTGGGGGATTCTGGGTAAGGAAGAACTTTGTTGCGGCGATTCCTTGCGCCGACTTGGAAACGAATATGTCTTTGACCGGATGGCGAAGCAGAACGTCCAGCTGTTCAAAGACAAGGGAGTCACCAAGGTCATCACCCAGTGTCCCCACTGCTTTACCACCCTGAAAAACGATTATAGACAGTATGGACTTGAGCTGGAAGTTATTCACCACAGCGAGTTGATCGACAAGCTGCTCACCAGCGGCGAGTTGAAACTTAACCACCAGGTAGCCGATTTTGGCAGGATTGTTCTTCATGATTCCTGTTACCTCGGTCGCCATAACGATATCTACCAGCCCCCACGTCAGGTCATTGCCACTGCAACCGGTACTGCCCCCATCGAATTTGAACGTAACCAGGAAAACTCATTCTGCTGCGGGGCCGGAGGTGGCCGGATGTGGCTGGAAGAACAGCAGGGAACCCGGATTAACCTGAACCGTATTGAGGAGGCACTGGCAAACAAGCCGGACACGCTCTGCGTCAGCTGCCCGTATTGCCTGACCATGTTTACCGATGGCCTCAAAGATCTGCAGGCTGATCAAACTCGGGTGAGAGATATTGCCGAGGTGGTTGCCGAGGGGCTCAGGCCGGAGCAATAAGGTGATTTCTACTCCACATATTATCCCACAAACTCTTCGTACTTGACCAATCACGCTATTTGCGTTAGCTTCCCCCCTGAAATCCGAGCTTGAGGACTGAATGTATGCGGGTCATAGCAGGAAACTGTCGTGGCAGGAAATTGTTTGCTCCGCCCGGAGTAACAACCAGGCCCACCTCCGATCGTGTGAAAGAAGCACTTTTCAGTATTATTACCAGCCGCATTGATTTTGCTGATATTCGTGTTCTAGACATCTGCGCAGGCTCTGGTAGTCTTGGTCTTGAAGCATTAAGTCGCGGGGCCGCGTCATGTTGCTTTATTGAGAGCAACCCGATAGCTAAAGCAGCACTTGAAAAAAACGTGCTAATTACTTGTTATAAGGATAGATTAGAAATACTGGCTATGGATGCAGTAAAGGCTTTAAACTTTCTTGCTGGTCGTGGACAATCCTATGATCTTGTTTTCTTTGATCCACCATATGCTTCTGAATTGTATCAGAGCGTAATTGAAACACTAGATTCATCGGTTATTTTAGAATCAGGATCCATTCTGGTGGCAGAATGTTCAGTACATAACCCGTTACAGGAATCATATTGTCGTTTAAAGCGCTTTGATCGGCGTGTATACGGAGAAACAGCACTAGAATTATTTATAGTGGAGTGAAAATGAAAAAAATCGCTGTTTATCCGGGTTCATTTGATCCGATTACGTTTGGCCACATAGATATAATAAAGCGTGGTCTGACGATCTTTGATGAAATTATTGTTGCCGTGGCCAGGAACTCGCAGAAAAATGCTCTGTTTACAACAGAAGAACGGGTAGGGTTGATTCAGGATGTTGTAAAAGGGGAGGGTCGGGTCACCGTTGACACATTCAGCGGACTTTTGATAGATTACGTTTCTTCTTGCGGAGCCCACGTAATCATCCGTGGGCTCCGGGCAATATCCGATTTTGAGTACGAATTTCAGATAGCCCAGATGAATAGTAGTATTGGCCGGGAAATTGAGACGCTTTTTATGATGACATCCCTGCAGTACGGCTATCTCTCCTCTTCAATTGTTAAGGAGGTGTGTTCACTTAACGGAGATATCGACAAATTTGTTCCGCCGGAAGTGAAGACGGCACTGCGCCAAAAATACGGATTACAGTAGTAACCCATACCCAGTTCGGAGCGCTGTAAGGCGCTCCATTTTTTTAAACGCGAGGTGACCCATGATTACTCAGGAAATGATTATTGCTGATATAATATCTCAGCACCCCGAAACATTGCCGATTTTCAAGCAGTATAACCTTGATTGTTACGAATGCCAGATTGCCGACCTGGAAACATTGGGGCATGGCGCAGGTGTTCACAAGGTTGATATTGGACAGCTACTGATTTCGCTTAATAACGTACTCGAAAAATGATTTGTTCCGCAGTAATTCCGGAGTTATAACCAATGAGTGATATGGAAGAATATTCCCGCTATTTTCCGGTTGGGTTAAAAGTCGGGGTCGGAATTCCACTGCCCAATGCTGATGTTTTTAAAGATTGGGCAATTATACATAATATTGATGAGGATCTAGTTTCGCTGCAGTTATCCCGTGACGTTCTACCGGCTGGTGTGTCACTTCATTATGGACAGATTCTTGAATTGCGTGGCGGCAAAGAAAATAACGGCTACTGCTGCAGAGCAATTGTCGTTTCGGAAGGAGATGCACGGGAGATATTATTACGGCTGATTGGTGAAATCGTATCAGATGAGCTACGCGAGTTTTACCGAATCGATGCCTTTCTTCCGATTAAATATTTTGTCAGCCAGGAACAGAATGTCGATCGACTCCATGAACAGTGGGAAGAAAGACGGGCGCGTCGTCAACAGCTGGAAATTGAGCACATGGATCACCGCTGGTCAGTTGATTCTCTGTCTGCAGACTCTGAATTGCCCAATGAACGTTATCATGATCTATTGGAAACCAGCAGCTCCGTGAGAGCTTCCGAACAGAGTATGGATGAGGATTCCTGGGATACCATAATTCCACTGGCAGCCAATATCAGTGGCGGCGGCTTACGTGTCATTACTCATCAGGGGTTTGAATACGGGGAGTATACTCTGCTGGAAATTATGGTGCCTTTACCGCAGAGACTGGTAGATGTCGTTGGCAGGATAGTTTTTGCGAATCACAATTATGCTGCGGGGAGCGATCGTGAATACTTCAATATCGGCGTGCAGTTTGTGTACATTGACGAACGAGACCAGGATGCGATTGTAAGTTATATTTCCACAATCCAGCTCAAAAGAATTCGGCAGTTGCGAGAGCGGTATCTGCTTAGGGGGGCTCTGGAAAACGACGAACAACCTGATACCTTTGAAACGTTTGGAATAAGAAGAGCTGTTAAACGAACGCTGTCGACACTGTTATTTGTGTTGTTTGTTGCGTTGCTGGCTTTCTATTTCAGGCATTACTCCATGGAACACCCAAAGGGAGAGATTCAGCGCACGTTTGAAGAAGGTGTCAAGAAATATAGAGAGCAGATAAGGTAGGAAATTTGTAACTGATTAGCACATAGTTAGTTTTTTATTCGTAATATTTTATAGTCCACCGCTTTACTTTCATTTATGGCTTGCACTTGAGACAGTTCGTTTACCCACTCGGAATACATGGTGAAATTAATACTTGGTGTTGCTGACTTATATACTTTACAAACCCTAAATATCATTATAAAGAGTTAAATATGAATAAAATGTTTCCTGATCAGTCAGTTTTTAAGATTCCAAAAACTTTTCTTTTTTCAGTAGTTATAGTTACCATACTGCTCTACCTTCCTTCCGTGGGTGCCCGATTTATGGGTGATGACTATGTATATGTACTGAATAACGATCATTTACAATCCATGACTTTATTTGACAGCTGGAAACTGTTTTTTACCAGAATGAACGACTACGAATATCTTCCTGTACGGGATTTATCCTATCTGATTGACATGTCATTGTTTGGACTTAATCCTGCGGGCTTCCATCTGCATAATATACTGATCTACGCTGCCACATGTGTGACTGTCTGGTTTTTTTGCCTTTCCCTGTTCTCTTTATTCAGAGAAAATGATGATTCATGGCATGGAGTAAGATTTGCCGCTATAGTAACCGCCATATTTGCCGTTCACCCTGCTCATGTAGAATCTGTTGCCTGGATATCTGGAAGAAAAGATCTGCTTTCCGGTTTTTTTTGCATGCTTGCCCTGTGGCGTTTCTCATCTGCCCTTAATGTTCCGTCCGGTAAGCACTGGCGACTTGGAATCGCATATCTGTTTTTTCTACTTGGATTGCTTTCCAAATCAACAATCGTACCGCTCCCCATTATTGCATTCATAATAGGTTACATAAAATATTCAGAAAAACCTTTTGATTTAAAAGGGTACTGGCAATCTGCTCTCGTCACTGGGCCGTTTTTTATCCTCTCTTGTGCCTCAGTAATGATCCAGATATTGGTTGGCAGAACTACAGGTGTTCTGTCTAACATGGAGGCGTTACCAACCAACAGCAACTCATACGCCTTTTTGAGTTTAAGCAGCAGGATTCTCGGATACCTGACTCATATTGCGGTACTACCATTCAGGCTACGCTTAATATATGACGTTTGGTCTCCTGGATGGAGAAGTATTGCCGCAATTGTTTGCGGCGTACTGGCAATCATCTTATTTCTGATAGCATTGTACCGATTGAATCGGCTCAGATCTATGGCCGCTTTTGGTGTGGCCACTTTCATCATATTCTGCCTCCCATTTCTCCAGTTGATTAAATTCAATACGTGGTCATTCGCCTCAGAACGTTTTCTATTTATGCCCATATTGGGTCTGGCCATTCTTCTGGCATCTCTTTTATCAAGGCATCGACTCGGCTACATCTTCATCTTGCCGTTATTGCTTACAGCATGCTCTTATTTCACTGCTAATCGTGCAATAATGTGGCGAAATGAAGAGGAAATGTATATTTCCAATGTTAAATATTCACCGGAAAACTTCATTGTAATAAATAATTACGTTAATGCATTGTTAATAATTAAACGCTATGATGAGGCTTACGAACAAGTTTTAAAGATCAAGAATGTCAGTAAAAGGGAATACCTTTTGACTTATATAAAAATCCATAAAGCCGTAGCCAGCGGCACTGATGTTGAACGCAGGAATATGATGATGGAGTTAAATAAATCCGGAACGGAATTCGAGGCTTATAAAGGAGGCAGCTTTCAATACAAATCAGGTGAGCTTTACGAATTGTGCGGAGACTATTTACAGGCCGCGCGATGCTACTATCTGGCCGTTAAATACAAGGACTTAAACATCCCGCCGAAGATGTTAAGTGGAATAGTCAAGCACTACGAACCGTTATTGGCTGAATTCAAGTATAAAATAGAGAAAAATCCGGCTGACGTGGCTACCCGGCTTCAGTTGGCCGGTTTCTATCTAAAGCTGTTTCAGGTTGACAAGGCGGAACAGCAATATAGGCTGCTTCTGAGTGATTTCAATGCACCTGCGGTGGTTCAAGTGGCTCATTATAATCTTGGTCTTACTCTGCTGAAAAAAGAGGATCAAAAGCAGGCACGTTCTGAGATCGAAGCGGCTATAAAGAGTGGATTAAATGACGTGGATGCATGGAACAATCTTGGAAGCATAAACAGGAAACTCGGCAATTTAGATGAGTCGGAAAAATGTTTCCGTACCGCCATGGGCATCGATGTACGACACAAGCACTCAGCTTTCAACCTTGCGTCATTGCAACAGTCACGTAACAAAAAAAAGGAGGCTATTGAATCCTTTAAGGAGGCAAGACGAAGATATGTTGCTGATGGAGCTGCTACTACAGTAATCGATGAACAACTGGCTTCTCTTGAGGATAAACGTTGATTCAAGAATTTTTTGCGGATGCTTTATTACATAAAGAACAATCAACCCAGCACAATCTCTCCGGCACGTCGTATGAATTCCGGTAATGGTCGACCAAGGTAGATACCGTTTACATCGGATTCGGCAGATATACCCCGCAGATAGAGATAAATTGCCCCTCCAAAATGTTTTTCATAGCTGTAGCCGGGCAGCCGTACCTTCAATAGCCGGTCCAACGCCAGAGTATAAAGGTGATATTGCATAATATAGGCACTTCGACACATCGATTCGTGCATCGCATCCTTAGTGTAGTCAGACGTTTTCATACCGAGATGGTTTGATTTCCAGTCGAGGATGTAGTAACGACCCTTGTGTATAAAAACCAGATCGATAAAACCCTGCAGCATGCCACGACTCCGCCGGAACGAAAGTCGGCTCAGTAACTCATAATAATCCTCGAAAATATTTTCATCGAGTAGTCCTTCAAACAGCGACCGAAGGGTGTCAGGGTCGAGCTGCCTTATCGGCAGATAAAACTCCATTTCAGTCTGCCAGTTCCCTGTTTTCAATTGCGACAGACTGAAATCCGGATAGTCAGGAATTATCCTTGCCGAGGTGACTTCTGCTACCATTCCCTTTACAGCTGGAAGCCACTGCTCGTGGAAACCGTTGCAGGCAAGTGAAGATTGTATAGTGGTTGTAACAGCGTCACTATTCAAAAGTTGGAAATCAATCAACTCAAAAATTTCATGGAGACATGTTCCGGCTTTAGCGCCACGCGGGAAGTCGAAGATTGTCAGTCCTCCGGAGGAGTGCATCGGTTCCGCTTGCTCGGTGGCAGATTCAGCAGGTATTGAGTCGTGATCATGCGGTTCAAAAACATGCGCGGTTCCCGAAGTCATGCCGCTGAAGCTGGCAACGTGCCAATCATCGCGGGGAGGGTGGCTAAGCGATCGACAAACATAGGGCGAGTCCGCTTCTCTGTCTGAATCATATCGGGCAGAAGGCGCATTCTGTGGCATCAGTTCAGCGGAAATAGCGGTGTCTTTGCTGTTTGTCAACAGTCGGACGTCATCAAGAACTGCCATGTCGCTCAACATGGAATAGCTTTTGGCACTAATAGATTCCGAACTGCTATGCAGTAGTCGAAAAAGCGGTGAATCCACCGCGCCGTTGATGGCCCCCCAGACGGTATAACAGCGGAACTCAGCCCGGGTCAACGCCACATACAGCAGACGGGCGGCCTCCGCCTGCCGCTCTGCTGCGGCCAGTTGCAGATTGTGTTCATCTCCCGAAAGATCAAGTACCAGATCTCCCGCTTCATTGTGAAACAGTGCCCGGTCGGCTTTGCCTGATGGGGCATCCCATGCGAAGGGAACAAACACAATTGGATACTGCAGCCCTTTGCTGGCATGAATAGTTGATATCATTACCGCGTTTTCGTCTGTCTCAAGCCGGAGCAATGCCGCATCATCCTTGCCTGGCGTGCCGATTCTTCTCTCCAGCCAGGTAATCAAGCCGGCCAGGCTTTTCCCCTGTTCACGTTCGATCTGGTGCAGCAACTCGCAACAGTGCAGAATATTGGTCAGGCAGCGCTCGCCGCCAACACGCGACAAAATCCCTGTTCGTACACCACAACTCCCGAGCAGTCTCGATATTAGCGCAACTACACCACCAGATAAAGCTGCTGTGTGCAGATTACGAAAATGCTGCAGCCATGCTTCCCATTCAGGATGCTCACCCGAACATTCCACATAACGTGAAACCTGATTAGCGCTGATTCCAATGCTGGCAGTCAGTAGGGCTTCCCGAAGCAGCGCCTCACGGTGCGGCTCTGCAGCTGCCCGCAAGATCCTCAGCAGGTCGAGTGCTTCGGATGTTTCAAAAATAGTACTGCTTCCCTGCTGCACCGACGGTATGCCGAGTGCCAGGAGTGCCTCCTGTACCCGTTCGGCCTGCTTGTGTGCTTTTACCAGCACAGCTATGTCGCCCGGCTTCAGCGGAAGTGAGTGCCCCGATGTTGCGATGGTAACTTGCCCCAGTTCAAGCAATCGGGCAATTTCTCCCGCAACCGCCTGAACGATGTTGCTCGTTGCTACCGGTTTCAGCTCAGTTTTTGATTCGTCAGTACGGGAATAGACCCAGACTTTGAGCGGTTCTGCATCCGGAACACCGCCAAATAACAACTGGTCATTCGCAGAGCGGCCGGAGTCAACCGGATGGAAAGGAATGTCCTGACACATAAACGGATCAGTGCTGGTCGCAAACAGAGTAGAAACTGCTTTCACCAATGCCGACTCTGATCTGAAGTTGATTCCCAGAGTATGCATGTTTTCCCGGGTGACGTTCCTGCCGGCATTCAGATAGGCAAAGACATCGGCCCCGCGAAAACTGTAAATCGCCTGCTTAGGGTCACCAATCAGGAATAAGGGGTAACCCTGTTCAGATCCCATTCGTTTGAATATGTTCCACTGAAGCGGATCCGTATCCTGAAACTCATCAATCATGGCAGCTTTGTAACGCTGACGAAGTTTATCTGCAAGAACAGCCCCAGATTCAGCTTCAAGCGCCAGATGAAGATCAAGCAGCAAGTCATCGAAAGCACGTTGATTTAACTGTTTCTTGCGCTGTTTTAATTCCTTTTCAAGCCAGCGTTTAAAGTCACGCTGGCAGGCAATAATATTGTTCTGGAATGCTTGTTCGATAGAATTAAGTACGAAGGACAACTGGCAGCAAAAGTCGAAAAAAGTGTGATCGGGTGTGAAAGGAGATGCTTTGGTCATCTTTGAAACAATCTTCTGTATCGAAAAACAATCAAGTTTACTGTTTGGCAGAGCAGCATTGCCACCTGACACCCAACTGTCCATGGAATTTGCCGCTGCTTCAATCTGTGCCGGTTTATAGCTTTGCTGGTTCAGACGAGCCTGCTCTATCTGCTCTGTAATTACTTTGCTGTCGCAGTTCCAGTGGCTGCAGATCTGAACATAAAGTCTGTCTCGCTCGATTGTCAGAGGTGCAATTGATATTTCGTCAGCATCGGGAATGATGATCAGATCAGGATTCTGAAAGTGACCTTTTAACGGCATGGCGAGCTTTTCAGGGCTATAATTGTCAGCAACAAGGCGCTCTGTAAAATCATCCGGTTGCGACAGGATTCGTGTTCGCCAGAAGTCATCGCAGACCTGTTTGACGATGGCACTCTGGTCGCTGATCATGTCGCTTCCGAAAAGAGAGCCGCTTTCAAAAGCATTTTCAAGCAGCGCTCGTTGACAAAAACCATGAATTGTAAAGATTGCGGCATCATCGAATGAATGTAGTGCCAGAGTCAGGAGCTTTTTGGCGCGCAGGCTGTTCTGGGGCCGGCTTGTCATAAGAAGTCGCTCAAGATCGTCATCTGCTGGAGCCCGTCCGCTAGAGTACAGATCAAGGGTGGTCGCGATCCGGCGCCTGATTCGTTCGCGTAGTTCGGCTGTTGCGGCCTTTGTGTAGGTCACCACAAGAATATGTTCTGGGCGCAGTTCCTTCTCAAGAAGCAGAAGAATGTAGAGTGCGGCAATTGTCCAGGTCTTGCCGGTGCCGGCACTGGCTTCAATCAGATTGAGACCGGAGATGTTGATTGTTGCAAGATTGAGAGGCTTCATGAGGTTTTCATGGCAGTGGGGAGAGGATGAAACCTTACCACTCCCAACCCCTCCTAAAATAGGTGGGGTTGGGGTGGTAAGGTTTCTTTTATCTATTTCTGATCAATCGCAGACAGTTTCCAGGGATTATTGCCGACCGGACGGGTGAAGGTCCAATACTCCTCAAACTTGATCGGGTCACTCTTGCTGCCTGATAATACGGAACCGGTTTCGTCTGTAGTATAATCAAGCAGGTTTGCATAAATCAGGGTGTTGATGTAATCCTGACCGGATTCCTGCCAGGCTTCAACAATTTCAACTTTCCGTACAGCAATGTTTTCCAGACGATTAATCTGCTTGTCCCGGATCAATTTATCAAGATCTGCCTGAAAAACGCGTCGCATCTCGTCTGTAAGAAGACCAAGCACCGGTGCCAGGTCACGATTCATCCAGGCTCCCTGGATTTTAAAGAAGTTATCCATAACCAGATCGTTGTAACGGTTTTCGTCAAAGTATGCGTCAAACTGACGGATATGTGCCAGACCGGTGTCAACGTCCCCGGTCTCTGTAATTTGCTGCTGCTGATATGCCTGCGAAATTGGGGTTACATTTTCAGCACGATATGGCATGGCTTCAAAAGAGTTCATTGATTCTCCCTCTCGCTTCTTCTTGATATAGCGGTAAATCAGGTAACCGATACCGGCCAGCAGTAAAATTTCAAACAGACCGATTCCGCCTCCACCCATTCCGCCGCCGCCTCCAAAGCCAAGACTCCTGAACAGCATCCCGCCAACCATCCCGCCAACCAGACCGCCTGCCATACTTCTCATGAATCCTCCGGCTGCAGGTTGTTGAAAGGAAGGGGAGGGTGCCGCCTGCTGAGGACGCGAAGGTGATTGTTGCGGACTTGGGCTGGAAGGTGAGTAACTGCGTGTGCCACGACTTCCCATGGAACGGCTTCCTCCACCCGCTCTTGCATGTGCTTCGAATTCCATAACTGTGGCAGAGAGAAACAGTGTGGCAGCCAGCAATGTGAAAACCTTAAGGGCATGTTTCTTCATTTTAAACAACTCCTTGTGAATTAAATATGACCAAAATCTGATATTGAACGACATGGTCTTAGGAATATAGGTGCAGATTACACGAAAATCAAGGCAACCTGAATAAAAAAGCAGAGATTGCCTCCCAGGCACCACTGCTTTTTCATTTACTGCATATTTATAGAATATCTATTTTATTAAAACAGTTGCAATGGCCTCAAGCTGTGCATCGGTGAGGGCTCCTAAAGAAGCCATACCTCCGGTGTTATTGGTGATAGCATCTTTTATCAGAGCAAAAGACTTGTTGAACTTTGTTGATGAAGTAAGCGAACCATGACAGCCGGAGCAATAATTAGAATACAGAGTTGGTCCATCCATCAAGAAAGCAGGTGGAGTGAACGCAGGGTCCGGTGTAACATCCGCTGTAGTTGAAGGTGGCGCTGACTCCGGGCTTATAATGGCACTGATCTGACTTGCAACTGACAATGGGCGGAGAGTTGCCTGCATTCTATTCTGGTCTTGGCCGCGCTTGTCATTTGTATGGCAGTTATAACAGTTTTTATCATATAGAACATTTCCACCAAAAAGGTTCCAGATGTGTGTATGCGCCGCGCCGGAGCTTGGAGCGGATGAAATAACTGTTAATCTCATGCCGTTATTGAGATCGATCATTTGCTGTTTGGAAAGTGCAATAACATGAGAGTGACCGGTGTTATCGCTGCTGCGGTATTGAAACAGATCAGCAGTTGGCGTTGGTGTAATGTCGGTAAAGGGTATTTCGACATTATGTCCATGTCCGCTTGAGATCTCTGAAATTACAGCCGATGCCGTCAGTTTTTCCGCAGGAATATTCTCTTCACTTTTCTCGCCACATCCGGTTAGCATCGCGGATAGTGCAAAAAAAACCGTTGAAACAATCAACAACTTTAATAGGGTATACATGGCACTCTCCATAACAATCTGTCTTAATCTTTAATCAGTGACAGATTAGCAGAGGTGAGTTGATTGTCAACAATAAACAGGACTGTAATAGTCTTTTTGGCGGATGTTATTACAAGGCAAGTTTTGCGCGGATCGCTTCAACTACATAATACGCATCATTGATGGCGGTATAGATGAGGTTTGGATGTTTCTCTTCAGCAATAGTTCCTTCGCTGATCTTCATATAGGATGGTGAAATTGCTCCTCCGATGACATACACACCCTTTCTGGTCGATTCAAACTCGGACGAAAGCAGTACCAGACGATCGCCCTCTTTGGCGATCTTGCAGACGCCGGAGGTGCAGGCAATGCTCTGAATATTCAGTTTATCGAAGATCGGAACCGGCCCCTGTGATCCGATGCAGGCGATAACATTATGCATCGGGAAGCTCAAGGCGTGGTAGAGATCGATGCCATCAGCCTGCTCGAATACGTTAATCCTGATGACCAGACGGTCTACCCCCTGGTCATCGACTTCACCGATACGCGGCATCGATCCGGGCAATAGCCGGATATTTCCCCCCAACAGGATCTCTTCTCCGAGTCGTTGAGCGGTTTCTTTGTTGACGTCAAACGTTTCGGCCTTGTGCGCCCAATAGACCGGGTGGGTATCTCCGGCCTCTCGTTTGGCCTTGAGAATATTGATGATTACGTCAGCAGCCGTATTGCCGCCGCCGATTACCAGGGTTTTAATGCCGACATATTTGCCTGGATCATCGACGTTTTTGGCAACCATTTTGGCATCTCCATACACGGAGAGTTCCCGCGGAATATTGCTGCCGAAGGAAAGCACGACCTTCTTTCCTTTGTAATTACCTTTGGATGTAACTACAGTCAGCCCATCCCGTTCGTCCTTGATGTCTTCAAAATCCACTTCCGTTTGAACATGAAGATTTTCGTGCTGAACAAAATGCTGCACGTATTGCAGGTAGCTTTCCACCGTTACCGGTTTGTCTGGCGGGCGCAATTCATCAACCATGAAAGGATCGGGGGCATCTTTGGGCTTTGAAGCGTATACAAGCTTTCCTTCCGGATAGGTGTTCGCAATTCCTTGAAAAATAGCTTTTCCGGATTCAAGCACAAGATAGGATAGCCCTTGTTTGTGGCACAAATAGGCGGTCGAAAGGCCAGCCGGACCTCCACCGATTATCAAAACATCATAGATGGTATTTTTCATTCTGCACGTCCTTGTGACTTTATCGATAATAAATATGCTGAAACTGTAACATAGTTTTTGTGAAAAGATAAAGTGGTATGGGGCTTGTCATTCGCGTCAGATGCGGTAGAATATGAAACATTACATTTAAATGGGAGGTCATCGATGGAAGACAAGGATAAAAAAATCGCTGCTGCGGCTTTACTGGTATGTGCAGGCGGGATCATCGGGGCTGGCCTGGCTCTTCTGTATGCCCCTCAATCGGGATGTAAAACGAGAAAAGACATTTTCAGATATTCAAAGAAAGCCCGCAACCGTGCTGATGAGGTAGTTGATGATCTTGCCGCCAATGTATCGAATCTGGTTGAGGCGATCAGTGAGAAGACCGATGATCTGCTGGAAACCGGTAAGGATGCGGCGGGCAGCGCCCGTAAGGACCTGATCCGGTTGATAGAGGAGGGTGCCTCGAAACTGGAAAAGTTCAGGACGATACTGAGAAGGATGTAGTAAATATTTTCAATATATTTCAAAGACTGGCGGCTGATCAGGATGATATCAGCCGCCGGTTTTTTATTGCCGGATAGTAATGCAGCTGCTTCCTTTTTCCGGGATAAGTCTGTTTAAGTAGTCAATTGTAGGAAAATATTCTGACAGACGCGGTTCGATCTTTGAGCTGTAGCGGCTGATATAGATAAGATAGCGAATCGAATAACTTTGTGCGGTTGTCAGGTTCGTTTCGCTGTCCTCTCCCAGCAGGGTCCGTTCCGGATCGTAGCTGATATAATTCTGCAACTTCCCCCAAAAACGTTCGTCTTCCTTTGGTAATCCGACCTGATGGGCAGAAATAATGCCGTCAAAATATGGACCGATGCGGGTGTTTTTCATCTTCAGATCGAGTGTTTTAGAGTGGGCATTAGTGACCAGCCAGACCGTTTTGCCGGCATGTTTCAGGAACAGCAGAAACTCGACCACATGGGGATGGACGGCGATCAGGTGCTCAATTTCCTGTTTGAGTACCGGAATGTCAAGTCTGAGGCGATCAGACCAGTAATCAAGGTCGGTCCAGTTAAGGGTGTTTTCCTGGCTGCGGAACAGGCTGTACAGGTGTTCTTTGGCGTATTCAAGCGTCGTGTGGTTACGCTGGGACCATCGTGCCGGCACATGCTCCAGCCAGAAGTGGTCGTCAAAATGGCGATCCAGGATAGTGCCATCCATATCAAGAAGTACGGTGTCTATGTTGTTCCAGTCGATAATCATCATCAGCTCTCATCCCGTTGAAGAAATCAATTCCTTCCAGACAATACGTTTCAGATAAGTCATTTGTCAAGTTTCAGTAAAAGTAGCGACCCAGGCTCCGAAAGCCAATTCTGTTGACTTTATCAGTACTTGTCGCGTATAAAGTTAGACCCTCTATGCTTGATAAACTCCTTTACATAGAAACCTTCGGTTGCCAGATGAATGTGAACGATTCGGAGCGAATCGTCACGATGCTGGCTGACCTCGGGTATGCGCCGACTAACGATCCGGCCTCGTCTGATATGATCCTGCTCAACACCTGCAGTGTGCGGGGCGGGGCAGAGGAAAAGGTTTACCGTCGGCTCGCCAATCTGCGTATTTACAAACGGGACGGCAAAAAGCAGATTATTGCGGTCGGTGGCTGCGTGGCCCAGCAGGAGGGAGAAGAACTCCTTCGCAAGCTTCCCTACCTTGATCTGGTGATCGGCACCCACAATCTGCACCTGCTGCCGGATATGGTGCGCGGTGCCGAGCGTGGTGAACGCCGTTCCGAGACGACCTTTATCGATAACGATCAGCGTCTGGACCTGTTTCCAACAATCAAAGGTGAGTCACGTCTCTCGCGCTTTGTGACGGTCATGCAGGGGTGTGACAACTTCTGTTCGTACTGCATCGTTCCTTATGTCCGTGGCCGCGAAATCAGCCGCCGCTCGGCGGATATTCTGATTGAAGTCAGACAGTTGGCGAATGAAGGGGTCAGAGAAGTCATCCTGCTCGGCCAGAACGTCAACTCGTACGGTCTTAAAACCGAACGTGAACCGACCTTTGCCGAACTGATTCGCCAGGTTGCCGAAATTTCCGGGATCGACCGTATCCGTTTTACCACGTCTCATCCCAAGGATATGTCGGACGAGCTGATCGCCTGTTTTGGTGATGTTCCCAAGCTGAGCGGCCAGATACATCTGCCGGCGCAGTCGGGAAGTGATGCCGTTCTGAAGCTGATGGGGCGCGGCTATACCCGTGATTCCTATCTTGATAAGGTCCACAAGCTCAAGGCAATTCGCCCGGATATCGTTGTTACCGGCGACATTATCGTCGGCTTTCCCGGCGAAACCGATGCGGATTTTGATCAGACACTCTCTCTGATGGAAGAGGTGCGCTACATCGACCTGTTTTCATTTGTCTACTCGCCGCGCCCCGGCACCAAAGCGGCGGAGTTGAGTGACGATCTGCCAAAGGCAGTAAAAATGGCACGTCTTGACCGGTTGATGGAGTTGCAGCGTCGCCATACCATGGAGATCTGCCAGCCGTTTATCGGCAGCGTGATGACCGTGCTGGTCGAAGGTGAGGGAAAGCTTCCCGGCCAGATTTCCGGCAAGGCTGATATCGGTCGTATCGTAAACTTTAGCGGTGACAGCTCCCTGATCGGCAGTTTTGCCGAGGTCAAAATCACCAAAGCCTACCCGAACTCGTTCCTGGGAGAGCTATGAAACATTTATTCACGAGGTTATCATGACCAGTTCTGAGCAAGCGGCAGCTACATCCAATAATTTCCTCAAAACCATAATTGACGAGGATTTGAAGAGCGGCAAACACAGCAGCGTCGTGACCCGCTTTCCACCTGAACCGAACGGCTATCTTCATATCGGTCACGCCAAGTCGATCTGCATCAATTTCGGGCTGGCCCGTGAATTCGGCGGACGCTGCCACCTCCGTTTTGATGATACCAACCCGGCCAAGGAAGAGCAGGAATACATCGACTCGATCAAGGAGAGTGTTCGCTGGCTCGGCTTTGATTGGGGTGAGCATCTCTATTACGCCTCCGACAATTTTGAGCAGCTGTACCAGTGGGCGGTGTATCTGATCGAACAGGGCAAAGCGTATGTGGAGGATTTGAGCGGCGATGAGATTCGCGCCTATCGCGGTACGTTGACAGAGCCTGGAAAAGAGAGCCCGTTTCGCAGTCGTTCTGTAGAAGAAAATCTTGACCTGTTCAGCCGGATGCGTGCCGGAGAATTTCCGGACGGCACTCGCGTGCTGCGGGCCAAGATCGACATGGCTTCGCCCAATATGAGTCTGCGCGATCCGGTTCTCTACCGGATACTGCATGTTCCGCATCCGCATGTCGGCGATGCCTGGAAAATATACCCGATGTACGATTTTGCCCATGGCCAGACCGATGCCATCGAGGGGATAACTCACTCGATCTGCACGCTGGAGTTTGAATCCCACAAGCCACTTTACGAATGGTTTCTGGACAACCTGCCGGTGCCGGCGCGGCCGCGGCAGTATGAATTTGCGCGGCTGAATCTGACCTATACGGTGATGAGCAAGCGTAAACTGCAGGAGTTGGTGCAACTCGGCACTGTCAGCGGTTGGGATGATCCGCGTATGCCGACTCTGGCGGGAATCAGGCGGCGTGGCTACCCTCCGGCGGCGGTACGGGCTTTTTGCGAACTGATCGGTGTCGGCCGCAGCGATTCGTGGATCGATGTGTCGATTCTGGAAGAATGTGTTCGCGCCGACCTTAATGAGTCGGCGCCTCGGGCCATGGCGGTTCTCCGGCCGATCAAGCTGGTAATCGACAATTATCCGGCCGGCCAGTCCGAAGAGATGCAGGCTGCCAATCACCCGCAAAAACCTGAGATGGGAAGTCGTTCTATCTATTTCACCCGTGAAATCTGGATTGATGCCGATGATTTCATGGAGACCCCGAGCAAAGGCTTCCATCGCCTGTCTGTTGGTGGCGAGGTTAAGCTGCGCAACGGCTATATTGTAAAATGTACCGGAGCTGTCAAAGACGAACAGGGAAATATAGTGGAACTGCACGGTGAGTATGATCCCGCGTCACGTGAGGGTATACACACCGCCGATGGCCGCAAGGTCAAAGGGGTCATTCACTGGGTTTCCGCCGCCCATGCCGTAACCGCCGAAGTGCGGTTGTTCGACCGGCTCTTTAGCGATCCGAGCCCTGACCGTGGCGGGATCGACTACAAGCAGTTTCTGAATCCCGGCTCAGTTGAAACGCTGCTTGAGTGCAAGCTTGAGACATCGCTTGCCGGAGCGGATATCGAAACCCGTTATCAATTCGAGCGCATGGGGTATTTCCGTCAGGATCCCAAAGATTCACAACCAGGCAAGCTCGTTTTTAATCGTATTGTCACCTTGCGTGACGTATGGACTACCAAGAAGTAAAACATGAAGGAATGGTGCTTAACCACATGAATAAAGAAAAGTTTACCTCAGGTTTCGTCTCAATTATCGGTCGTCCGAATGTCGGCAAATCGACACTCCTTAACAGCATCATCGGCGAAAAAATCGTCATCACGTCCGACAAGCCGCAGACTACACGCAACCGGATTCAGGGGATTCACAACATCCCCGGCGGTCAGATTGTGTTCATCGATACCCCCGGTATCCACAGCGGCCACTCCCGGCTGAACCGGAGCATGGTGGATGTGGCCCGTTCGGCGATCAGCGGCGTGGATCTTCTGATGCTGGTTGTTGAAGCCACCACTGCAGCCGACCCCGCTTTTATTCAGGATGTCCTTGGCAAGGTAAAGATTCCGGTAGTGTTGGTCATCAACAAGATCGATCTGCTCTCCGACAAGAATCAGATGCTGAAAAAAATTACCGACTGGGCTGCGCTTCATCCGTTCAAGGAAATCGTGCCGATATCAGCTGGTCGCAATGACGGGGTCGATCATCTGGTTTCGGTCGTCAGCGGTTACCTTCCTGAGGGGCCGGCGATGTTCCCTGATGATATTCTGACCGATATGCCGGAAAAATTCATCGTGGCAGAGATGATCCGCGAAAAGGTATTCCGCTTGACCCGTGACGAGGTGCCGTATTCGACAGCGGTCGTTGTGGAGAGCTTCATCGAGCGGGAGAATGGCGTCATTGCTATTGCGGCAGCCATTATGATCGAACGGGCTACCCAGAAGGGGATTATAATCGGTTCGAAGGGTGAGATGCTGAAGAAAATAGGTACTCAGGCCCGACAGGATATCGAGCGCCTGCTTGATACTAAAATATATCTGGAACTGTTCGTCAAGGTTGTTGAAAACTGGAGCGAACGACCGTCTAAATTGAGAGAACTGGGATACGAATGAAACCTTTAGTAGCGATCGTCGGCCGTCCAAATGTCGGCAAATCAACCCTTTTTAACCGTCTGCTGGGACATCGTCGCGCAATTGTCGATGACACCCCTGGTGTTACCCGTGACCGCAACTACGCCAACATTACCCGCTTTGATAAGCCGTTCATTCTTATCGATACCGGAGGATTCGAGCCGGTAACCGAAAACCGCCTGCTGCAGCAGATGCGCGAGCAATCACGCCTTGCGATCGAGGAGGCCGATGTCATTATTTTCATGATGGATGCCAGAAGCGGCCTTACTCCGGCGGATATTGAAGTTGCCGAGATGTTGAGGCGCGTAAAAAAACCGGTGTTCTTCGTAGTTAATAAAGTTGATGGCGAAAAACTGGAGAATGAATCGGCTGAATTCTATTCCCTCGGAATCGGGGAGCTGTACACCATTTCAGCAGAGCATAATCGCGGCGTCATCGATCTTGTCGAACATATAATGGATGTATTCCCACCGGCTGACGTTGCCGATCCTGAAGAGAATGTCACCCGTATCGCCGTGGTGGGGCGTCCGAACGTCGGCAAGTCATCGCTGGTCAACCGTCTGCTCGGTTTTGAGAGGGTCGTGGCAAACCCTACCGCCGGTACAACCCGCGATTCGGTTGATACCCCCTTTACCTGTAACAAAAAGCCGTACGTTCTGATCGATACAGCCGGTATTCGCCGCAAGGGAAAAACCACTGAAAAGCTAGAAAAGTACAGCGTCTGTGATGCACTGCGCAGTATCGAACGCGCCGATGTGGTGCTGATGGTGATTGACGCCGAAGATGGAGTGACCGAGCAGGACGAGCGTATTGCCGGATATATTCATGAAGCCGGTAAAGGGTGCGTATTTGTCATCAATAAGTGGGATCTGCTTGAAAAGGATAATGCCACTCTCGGAATCTACATCGCCAAAATCAGGGATGGTTTCAAATATCTGGCGTATGCTCCGATCGTGTGTGTTTCCGCCAAAACCGGCCAGCGTTCCGGAAAGATCATCGCCACCGTTGACGAAGTTATGGCGCAGTTCTGTCGCCGCGTTACAACATCGGAGCTTGTACATGTGTTTACCGATGCCATCGAATCCCACCATGCCCCGCTGTCACATGGTCGCAGGGTAAAGTTCTATTTTGCCACCCAGGTTGCAACCAGGCCGCCGGCGTTTGTCATCTTCACCAATCAGCCGGAAAATATCCATTATTCATATGAACGCTACCTTATCAACAAATTCCGCGAAGCGTTCGGTTTCGACGGGGTGCCTTTGCGGCTGATGTTCCGTGGCAGGGATAAAACCGACACCTCTCGCAGCAAGGGTGGCGCGGATCATTCCTCAAAATAATCTTCCTGAATACGGATGATTAATGGCCTTCCGCATGAGCGGAAGGCCATTTTATTACACAGCTTTAAATACCTTCAGGTAATCCTCCGGCAGAGCCTGACCGAATGTTTCAGTCTCTGTACCGCTTCAACAAATCTCCGTACTCATCAATCCTTCGGTCGCGCAGAAAAGGCCAGATGCGGCGCACCTCTTCACTCCTTGTAAGATCAATCTCCACCTCGATAATCTCTTCGTTTTCCCTTGATGCTTCCGCGAGAATTTCTCCTTGCGGCCCGGTCGCAAAACTGCCGCCCCAGAATTTGGTGCCGATGTCCGGTTGCTGCAGTGAACTTTCAAAACCGACCCGGTTAACTGCCAGAACCGGCAGGCCGTTTGCAACTGCGTGTCCGCGCTGTACGGTAACCCATGCATCATACTGGCGCCGCTGTTCTTCAACGGAATCGTCCGGATCCCAGCCGATGGCGGTCGGGTAGATCAGCAGATCCGCTCCTGCCAGAGCCATCAGACGGGCGGCTTCAGGGTACCATTGATCCCAGCAGACCAACACTCCCAGGGTGCCGACTGAGGTTTTGATCGGATTGAAACCGAGATCACCCGGTGTAAAATAGAATTTTTCATAGAATCCGGGATCATCCGGAATGTGCATCTTGCGGTAGACCCCGGCAATAGAACCATCTTTTTCAAATACTACCGCCGTATTATGATAAAGACCGGCGGCACGGCGCTCGAACAGTGACGCGACAATTACCACACTCAGCTCTTCGGCCAGTTTTCCTAAGGTTTCAGTAGAAGGTCCGGGGATTGGTTCGGCCAGATCAAACAGGGCAGGGGACTCAACCTGGCAGAAATAGGTGGAAGTGTGTAATTCCTGCAACACTACAAGCTGTGCGCCGGATTGCGCCGCCTGTCTGACCATTTGCGCTGTTTTGCCAAGATTGTCATCTCGGCGACTAGTACAGCTTTGCTGAATCAAAGCGACCTTGAGTGATGTCATGCCATGACTCCCTGAGGAAGCTGCATCGTTATGCAGTGCAGTGAGCCGTGCTGTTCAAGCAGCGGTAGGCAGTCAATGCCTATGGTTTCACGGCCTGGAAAAGCCAGCGCTATTCGCTCCAGAGCGACATTGTCATTTTCCGGATCACGATAGGTCGGTACCAGTACCGCACCGTTGATAATCAGGAAATTGGCGTAAGTGGCAGGAAGCCTGTGGGCCTGCTCGTCAAAACGCGCCTTTGGCCATGGCAGTGGAATCAGTTTGTATGGGGAACAGTCCGGCGCAGTGAATGATTGAAGTTCCCGCTCCATCAGTTTAAGCGGTTCAAAATGCTCATCCAGCGGGTGGTCACAAGCCTGATAGATGATGGTATTGTCCGGACAGATCCGGGCCAGTGTGTCAACATGGGAGTCGGTATCATCTCCGGCCAGACTGCCATGATTAAGCCAGAGTACGCGCTTGGCTCCGACAAGTGAGGCCAGCGCCTGCTCAATCTCGCTCTTATCCAACTGAGGATTGCGATTTGGCGAGAGCAGGCATTCTGCCGTAGTCAGAATTGTGCCGAGACCATCGCTTTCAATGCTGCCCCCCTCCATAACCAACCCGATTGTGTTCAGATTAGGAAGCAGCAGCCCATATTGCTTTAATCCTTTGGAAATCTGGTTGTCAAAATTTGCCGGAAATTTGAGCCCCCAACCGTTGAATCCGAAATCCAGCAGAGTCGGCTTGTTATTATAGATTACGGTAAGAGGACCGAAATCACGCGACCAGGTGTCATTGTTCGGAATTTCACAGATGGTGACCTTTGTCATGTCCACGCCGGCATTGCCGAGATAATCTGTCGCAGGGGCCGCATGTGGTGCAGTCAGAAGCACCCGTTCAAAGCGGGTAATATGCCGTATAATCTCAGCAAAGACCGGACGTACATCATCCAGCATGTAGGCCCAATCAGTTCCTTCATGCGGCCAGGCCATCAGTACGCCATCTTGAATTTCCCATTCTGCTGGTAAACGTGGATTCACAGTAATCTCCATTATTTTGAGCGTTGGCGTTGCAGGTATTTAAAGGGGTACGAGAAAAACACGATTATAGAACATTTACACGTTGTCTTGCAAGGCTGGTTTTTTGGAATGACATTGACTCTTTACAGTGAAATAGAGTACATAGATAAGATAAATTTGTGCAATTTATTTTATCGGGCGACGTTCACATGGATACAATCCTGTTAGTTGAAGATGACCGTTTTTTCAGGGAAATGTTCTCAAACCTGCTGAATGCTGAGGGGTACCAGGTTGAAACAGCCTCATGCGGAAGTGACGGGCTTGAAATGCTTGCCAAAGGGCAATATTCACTGGTTATTACCGATCTGGTCATGCCGGATATCAGTGGTCTTGAAATCCTGTCACGGGTACGTGAAAGCCATCCGACTGTTGATGTCATCATGGTCACCGGTAATGCGAATCTGGAATCCGCGATTTTTGCCCTGAAGCATGGTGCCAGAGATTATCTCATAAAACCTGTTAATCCCGATGAATTCAGGCATTCCGTTGCTCAGTGCATTCAGCAGCGCCGTCTTCTTGACGAAAACGTAGAACTGAAAAATATGGTTTCTCTGTTCCGTGCCAGTCAGGCCATTGCCGGCTGTATGGACAGTGAACACCTGTATCTTCTTCTGGTGGAAGCGGTCGCCCGCGAAGCGGGGCTTGGCAGCGCCATCGGCTTTTTTATGGTTGAAGACGCTCTTGAGCTAAAAATAGCCAAAGGGATTTCATCTAAATTGGGTAAATCCCTTTCGGATGAGATTCAGGCTCGACTTGCCTCATCTACCGCAGCAGAGTTTTCAATCCAGCATCTGCACCTTTCACAGTCATTCAATTCGGAGGGGTTCTCTGAAGCCTTGTTGATTCCGGTTTACAGTCACGCTGCGACGTTCGGCATGATCGTACTGCTGAACAACCCCGCCAGCGTTCTACCCGATATTACGAAATGCAGAAAGAATATCCTGTTTTTGATCGAACAATCCTTGCGCGCCTTTGAAAATGCCGAATCGTTTTCCAAAGCCAAGGATTTGCTGTTTATTGATGATGTCAGCGGCCTCTATAACCATCGTTATCTCGATATCGCTCTTGAGCGCGAAATGAAGCGGGTAGAGCGATATGCCTCGCACCTGGCTGTACTTTTTATCGACGTTGATTCGTTCAAACAGGTCAATGATGTTTATGGCCATATGGTCGGCAGTCGGGTTCTGGCTGAGTTCGGCGCCCTCATCAAAAAATCGGTCCGTGATGTCGATATTGTTATCCGCTATGGCGGCGATGAATATACCGCAATTCTGGTTGAAACATCCTGTGTAACAGCTGATCTGGTTGCTGAACGTATCCGCAGGCAGGTTGAGGCTCATCATTTTTCGGGCGCAGAAGGTCAGGCCATTCGTTTGACCTGCAGTATCGGTTATGCCTGCTGTCCGGATGATGCCGCATCAAAGGATATACTGCTTGAAATGGCCGACAAAGCCATGTACGTCGGCAAAACCTCCGGAAAAAATCGTGTCCAGCGCGTAACCGGCATCGTTTGAATAAATCCAATATTAAATCAAAACCTTACCACCCCTAACCCCTCCTACCAAAAGTAGGCGCTTCTAAGCGAAATAGGAGGGGGACTTTAGCTCCACTCCTTACAAAGGGGCTGGGGGTGGTTGGGTTTTGGTTTTATCGCTTACTACCCATGAGGTGAAAAGTGGCACTTACTGCAGTCAAGGGTTTTAATGATATTCTTCCGGATGAAACCGGACGCTGGCAATATATCGAACAGACGGCCCGCCGGGTATTTGAGCTGAACGGCTTTGGTGAGATCAGGGTCCCTGTAATGGAGAAAACCGAGCTCTTCTGCCGTTCGATTGGCGACGCGACTGATATCGTGGAAAAAGAGATGTACACCTTCGTTGACAAGGGTGGTACCAGCGTCACGCTTCGGCCGGAAGGAACCGCCGGAGTCATGAGGGCGTTCATCGAACACAAGATGTATGCACAGGACCCGATTGCAAAATTATACTATCTGGGACCGATGTTCCGCTATGAACGGCCGCAAAAGGGTCGTTACCGGCAGTTCCATCAGATCGGCGCCGAAATCACCGGTGTCAACGATCCGCTGGCTGACGCTCAGGTTTTGAATATGCTGACTTCGTTCTTTCGCGAAATCGGCTTGACCGAGCCGACGCTTCAGATAAATTCTCTCGGCTGCCCGGAGTGCCGGCCAGCCTACCGGGCGGCTTTGCGCAGTTTTCTGGAAGAGCGGATGGAGCATCTTTGCGAAGATTGCAAACGGCGCTTTGACACCAATCCCCTTCGAACACTGGATTGCAAGTCGCAGGGCTGTATTGAAGCGACTGTTGGCGCTCCGTCTGTGCTTGAGCACCTCTGCAGCGGATGTGATGATCATTTCAGCAGTGTGCGCCGCTATCTCGACATTTCGTCTACCCCTTACAGTATCAATTCCCGCATGGTGCGTGGTTTGGATTACTATACCCGCACAACCTTTGAGATGGTTACCGGACTGCTCGGTTCGCAGTCTGCTGTTGCCGCAGGTGGGCGCTATGATGGTCTGATCTCTCAGCTGGGCGGACCGGCCATCCCTGGTATCGGCTTTGCGATGGGGCTTGAGCGGGTTGCGCTGCTGCTCGGAAGTCAGGATTTTGCTTCATCACCCGATTTGTTTATCGCCACAATGGGGGCAGGGGAGCGTGACGTCGCCTTCCGCTTGATGGATGGTCTGTTGAAGACCGGTGTTCGCGTTGAGATGGATTACGAAGGAAAAAGCCTGAAAAGTCAGATGCGTAGAGCTGACAAGCTAAAGGCTTGCTATAGCGTTGTCATAGGTGAAAACGAGGTGACTTCGGGCCGAGCCTCCTTCAAGCGGATGGAAGACGGCCTCCAGAGCGATGTCGCACTGACGGTCGACGAGATACAGTTACTGGTCAGGAAGTCGGAAAAGTGACGGACTCAAGTACAATTCGTACCATTACTCCTGAAAAACGGGACGATGACTCCCAGTATGACACGACCCTGCGCCCTCGATCCTTCGATGACTATATCGGTCAGGAGAAGATCAAAGGCAACCTGCGCCTGTTTATTGATGCCGCCAAGGGGCGGGGGGAGGCGCTTGATCATGTCCTGCTGTATGGGCCGCCAGGGCTTGGCAAGACGACGCTGGCAAATATCATCGCCTGTGAGATGGGGGTCAACATCAAGTCCACCTCGGGGCCGGTCATCGAGCGCCCTGGTGACCTCGCTGCCATTCTTACCAACCTTGAACCGCATGACGTCCTTTTTATCGACGAAATTCACCGTATTTCCCATGTTGTCGAAGAAATCCTATATCCGGCCATGGAGGATTATCAGCTTGATATCATAATCGGCCAGGGACCGAGCGCCCGCTCGATCAAGCTGGATCTGCCCCGTTTTACGCTGGTTGGCGCCACCACCAGGGCCGGACTCCTTTCCTCGCCGCTGCGTGATCGCTTCGGGGTAATATCGCGCCTGGAATTTTACACGTATGACGAACTCTCCACCATCATCTGCCGATCATCCGGCATTCTCGGAATGGAAATAGATCCCCGGGGGGCATCCGAGCTGGCTCGCCGCAGCAGGGGAACCCCACGGATAGCCAACCGTCTTCTGCGCCGTGTGCGTGACTACGCCCAGGTACGTGCCGATGGTGTCATAACTCTTGATGTCGTGCGGCAGACTCTTAAGCTGCTTGAGATCGACGAGATGGGTTTTGACCAGATGGATCGCATGATCCTGCTGACGATTATCGACAAGTTCGGCGGGGGACCGGTGGGGCTGGACACTATTGCTGCCGCCATCAGTGAAGAGAGTGATACCATTGAGGATGTCTATGAGCCGTTCCTTATTCAGAACGGTTTTATCAATCGCACCCCGCGCGGCAGAGTTGCTACCCGCGCGGCCTATCTGCATTTCGGCCGTATCGCCCCGGAAACCTCCCAGGCGGCTTTGTTCTAGTATGCAGCAGTTCTTCGACTTTCCAGTTATCCCGAGTTTCAGTTTTGACAGCTTTGTTTCCTGCGAAGGAAACTCAGCTGCACTCAAGTTTGCGCTGAGGATTGTCGATCCCTCCGATTCCGAAAGCCTGATATACCTTTACGGCCCCTCCGGATCAGGCAAAACCCATCTGCTGCGCTCCATAGCCGGCAGTAAGTTCCCTTACCTTTCGCTCCATGAACCGGTCTCCCCGGAGCATCTTGTATCGACATTTTGCGCCGCAGACGGGCTTGTGGTGGATGACCTGCAAGATATGCCGGATGATCCTGATCTGCGGAGGGCTCTGTGGCAGTTGTTCAATGAATTTCACACTTCCGGTCGTATAATTGCCATGGCCGGCGCCGCCCCCCCGCGTGATCTTGCCAATTTGGATGATCATCTGACTTCCCGCCTGTTATGGGGACTTGTCGCCAGGCTTGATACCTCTGATGACAGCTCCAGAAGTATGATTATCAAGAAAGTGGCTGAAGATCATCAAATCAGGATCCCTGATGATGTGGTTGATTATGTGCTGGCAACCACCAGTCGAGAAGTTGGCGCTTTGATTGCCGCATTCCATCAGTTATACCGTTTTTCAATGTCTGAAAAACGACGCATCACACTGCCGCTGGCCCGCGAAGTCCGCGAAAAGACGCTGGCAGGTTGCTCGCCATGACCCCATTCAAAAACCGGCTGAAGACCCCCGAAGAGATTGAGCTGGAACACAAATATCAGCAGTTGGCCAGGGTTAAAGCCGATCTTCAGCGACGTGAACAGGATTACAACCGCCTGAAGTCTGTAATAAGAATGTTCGAACAGGTGTATGAGGATATTCTTGGAGTCAGGATTCAGACTTTGGAAGATCTTGAATGGCAGTTAAAGGGACTGCTGGGAGAATCGACTGGAGAAGGTTCTTCTGAATCACTGAAACAATCACCTTCTTACACTCACTTCCAGCACACCACCGATTTGCTTGATGATGAGGAAGCGCCTCAGGATGCGGCCAATCTCAGCCTCAAGTCTTTGTATCGTGGCGTGGCCAAAGCGGTTCACCCTGATCTTGCTGCCGATGAGGTTGAACGTCTGCGCAGACAGGAACTGATGTCGCTTGCCAACGAAGCGTATCAAACCGGAAATCGCCAGGTACTGATTGATCTGCTGAGTGAGTGGGAGCAAGCGCCGGTAATATACGGATCGGAACTGGATATCGCACTTGAGCTGGTGCGCGTCATCCGTCAACTGGCTGCGATTCAGCAAAATATTCATGCGGTTGTCCGCCAGACCGAAGAGCTGAAACATACCGACATATACCATTTCAAACTGAGGGTGGACGATGCTCTGGCTGACGGGGTCGATCTTCTGGCAGAGATGGCGGCAAGTGTTGATCTGGATATAGCCCGGATCCGGCGGCGCTTGTCAACAGCTCGTGGTGAAACAGAAGGGCAAGACGGAGCAAATGCCACCCTCTTCGAAACTCGAATTGTTATCTTTCCGTCAGAACTGAACTGCGGAACGCTCTTTATTCGCAAAGCATCTTCGATTGATTTCAGAGACTGGCAGCGCATCGGCATTGCACGAGGCGCCAAAGAGATATTCCTTGATACCTCTCTGCGGTTGGATGTAAAAGTTGAAAATGGTATGAATACCGGCTTTCTGAAAGAGCTGAAACCCGATGATCTTCAATCTCTGTTCCTCTATAATTGCGATGACTTGATCATGAATCATATTTCGCATCTGACCGGTCTGCAGGAGTTATATCTCTCCGATACCAGTATCAGCGATCAGGGGTTGGCGCTGCTGCGACCCTTCAGTTCCCTGCAGCGAATATCAATTTACCATACCGCTATTGGCGACAAGGGTATTTTCAATCTTGTGCAGGTGCCGGGATTGAAATGGCTGACCTGCAGCGGGACAAATGCCACGGAGGAAGGTTTGAACCTGTTCCGGAGGGCCATGCCCGACTGCAAAACGGTTAACTTCAAGTGGCGCTATCAAAGTTAGGGAGAATTTTATGCTTAAAACAGGTAACTATAATCATCTGGCCATAACCCGCATCACCCCATCAGGCGCTGTTTTCAAGACGGACGAAGGGGATGTGCTGCTCCCTTTGCGTCTTGTGCCGGAAGGTGCGGAAGCGGGTACGGTTCTGGAAGTGTTTGTGTATGTCGATTCTGAAGAGCGATTGACTGCGACGACCAAAAAACCGCGCGCCGTAGTGGGCGATTTCGCCATCCTGAAGGTGCTGGAAACAACCACCGTCGGCTCGTTCCTTGACTGGGGACTCGAAAAAGATCTGCTGCTGCCGTTTGGTGAGCAAACCGAACCGGTCAGGCGCGGGGATCAGGTGCTGGTACGGATTTATCTCCACTCCACCGGCCGGATTGTCGCCACTACTAAGCTGGATAAATTCATCTTACCGGTGGATAACAGTTTAGCCGCAGGCGATGAGGTCGATCTGCTTGTCTATGCCTATACGGATCTGGGCGCCAAGGTCATTATCAATAACAGTTTCGGTGGGCTGCTCTTTCATACCGAGCTTGCCATTAAGCCGAAGTGCGGCGAGCGTCTGCGCGGCTACGTCAAAAATATCAGGGACGACGGCAAAGTCGATGTCACGCTGCGAATCGGGGGGGCGCAGGAGGCGTTCAATGACCGTGAGACCATTCTGGCAGCCCTGGCGGCGCACAACGGTTTTCTACTTTTGACCGATAAAAGCTCTCCGGAAGCGATTGCCGAACTGCTCCGTATGAGTAAAAAGAGCTTTAAAAAAGCGGTCGGCGGGCTTTACAAAGAGAGTCTTATCTCCATGCCACAGGATGGCATACGGCTGCGGAGTGTACAGACTAAATAACCCGACGATATTTTTGATTGAGAGCCGATGAAAACAGAAGCTGAAACACGAAAAGAACTCATCTACAAAAGACTTCAAACAGCTGGCTGGGATGTGAAAAATCTTGCCCAGGTCGCGCAGGAGTTCATTCAGGGGAAGCTGACTTACCATTAGATCAAGCGGCCTGAAAGTCCAATTCCGACTGAGGCATTACAATGTAGGCATGGATTAGCTCAAGATCAGTGACAGATTTATCTGACCAGATTATTTCTGCCATTTAGATGAAAACCTTTCCATTACTACGTCATGTGCGACGGTTTTTCCTGCTCTTATATCGCTCTCACCCGCTTCAATTTTTCCGAGCAGATACAGTCGATACATGACGTCTTCCTGATCGACTACATTCGGAAGCGTGGCTATACAGGATTCAATAGTTGCCCGTGCCAATTGCATAAATGAACTCCATACGTTAGATTTACGGTGATTATAGGGTAAACAGCGTACTTGAACAAGATAGATTATCAGGACAAGAGAGAACAGTATGACCAAACAGCAAAACCTACGGATCAGAAACAGCACCGCAGATCCTGGAGGCAACTATCCGGAAATTCCGGATAGTTCAACTTGGCTAGCTGAATGGATCGGCTGTTTGAGTCTGATTTCGATAAACAGATAAAGCGGTTGCTGAAACAAAAATAACCACAAAACTCCGTAGTAGCTGGTATAAACACCAAGTAGAGATAAAACCTTAAAAGGATATGGTATGAAGTACAAGCTTTGCTTTCTTATAATGGTTCTCCTCTGCTGCACCACCTTGCTCACCTCCGGCTGCAAAAATGCGGAACAGAGACCGGCAACCGGCCTGCAGGTGGTCACGACCCTGTTTCCGTTGTACGACTTTGCCCGTACCATAGCCGGTGACAAGGCGCAGGTGACGATGCTGCTCCCTCCTGGCGTCGAGCCGCATACCTTCGAACCGAAGCCGGAGGATATGATCAGGATCAGCCGCGCCGGGCTGTTTATCTATACCAGCAAATATATGGAGCCGTGGGCGGAGAAGATCATCACCGGGATTGACAGCAAGACTCTGAGGGTCGTCAATGCCGGTGAACGGGTCAGCTACCGTGCCGGTGCGGGTAAGGATGAGCATGACCATGGGGCAAAAGATGACCATGGCCATGATCAAAAGGGGATGGATCCGCACGTCTGGCTCGATTTTACCAATGCCGCACTCATGGTTGATACCATTCTTGACGGTTTTATCGCCGCCGATCCGGCCAACGGCGCCATGTACCGTATAAATGCCGAGGTTCTGAAAACACGGCTGACAGCGCTTGACGAGCGCTACCGGAAAAGTCTCAGCTCCTGCTCAACCAGAAAACTTCTCCATGGCGGACATTTTACCTTTGGTTATCTGGCCGGTCGCTACGGGCTGGAGTATCACGCTCTCAGCGGGGTTTCGTCAGATTCTGAACCGTCTGCCGCGCGCATGGCTGCGCTGGTCCGGGAAATCAGATCTTCCGGTGCCACATACCTGTTTGCCGAAGAGTTGCTGTCGCCCCGTCTGACCGAAACGCTGGCTCAGGAGGCGGGGGTAGGGGTGCTGATGCTTCATGGGGCGCATAACCTGTCCAAGGATGATCTGGCCAAAAATGTGACCTTTTTTGATTTGATGGAGCGCAATCTGGAACAGCTGCGGAAAGGTCTTCAATGCCGGGAAAAATAGTTTCAACAGAGCTGCTGTCGTGCAGTTACCGCGAGGGGAGGGTGCTTGAGGATGTTTCCTTTCAGGTTGAGCGCGGAGACTATGTCGGTATCGTGGGGCCTAACGGTTCCGGCAAGAGTACTCTGATCAAGGCGCTGCTCGGCCTGGTCACCATAAACAAGGGGTCAGCGTCACTGTTCGGCACGCCACTGTCAGATTTCCGGGACTGGCACAAGCTTGGCTACCTGCCGCAAAGCCTGCATCTAGTCAATCCGGTTTTTCCTGCTACGGTGCATGAAACGGTCGGTCTTGGCCTGTTGAGTCTCAAGCGCTTTCCCAAACGACTCAATCGTGCCGATCATGACAAGATAGGCGTGATACTAGATGAATTAGGTATTTCAGACCTTAAACATAAACTGATAGGTGAACTGTCTGGTGGCCAGCTTCAGCGGGTTTTGCTTGCCCGCGCCATCGTCAATGATCCGGAACTGCTCGTGCTGGACGAACCGACCGCCGCCCTTGACCCGGAAACCAGGGGGCGTTTTTATGCTATGATCGCCGATATAAACCGCTCGCGGGGTGTTACGGTTCTGCTGGTAACGCATGACAGTGGCGTTATTGGAGAGTATGCTTCGAAAATGCTTTATCTTGATAAAAAGCTTCTTTTCTACGGCAGTTTTGATGAATTTTGCTGCTCACCGGAGATGTCTTCGCTGTTTGGCGAACACTCACAACATCTGATGTGCCACCGACACTAACCATGAATATACTCGAAATCCTTTCATACGGCTTCATTCAACGGGCTCTGCTGGCCGGCACACTGATAGCCCTGCTCTGCTCGGTGCTGGGTGTCTTTCTGGTACTGCGTCGTTTATCATTGATCGGCGACGGTCTGGCGCATGTCACCTTCGGCAGCACCGCCATCGCCCTGGCGCTTAAGCTCTATTCAGCCATGTCACTGCTGGTGACTATGCCGATTGTGCTGCTCGCGTCTCTGGGTATTCTCAAATTAACCGAGAAAGGGAGGTTGAGCGGTGATACCGCCATCGGTCTGGTATCGGCTCTCGGGATTTCGGCCGGTATTATCCTGGCCAGCGTGGGTGGGGGATACAATGTTGATCTGCTAAGCTTCCTGTTCGGCAACATTCTCTCAATACGCAGTGAAGAGGTGGTAATTGCGGCGCTGCTCTGTCTCGGGGTTATGCTGCTGGTGACGCTCTACTATCACGAACTGTTCGCCATTTCGTTCAGCGATGAGCTGGCAAAAGTTTCCGGAATCCACACCTCATTCATTAATTCGATTCTGGTGCTGTTGACCGCACTGTCCGTTGTACTGGCGATGAAACTGGTCGGCATCATGCTGATCTCGTCGCTGCTGATCGTTCCGGCTGCGGGAGCCCTGCAACTGGCGCGCGGCTTCAAGGCATGCATCATCCTGGCAGCGCTTCAGGGTTGCAGTTCAGTGATAATCGGAATTGTTATTTCGATCATGTCCAACCTTCCCGCCAGCGCCTCCATTGTCATGGTAAATCTGCTCTTTTTTGCCGCAGCATGTGTAACCCGCCGGATTATCTACCCCAAGAACAGTAACTGAAATTATGACCGGCAAAAAAACACACTCACGAGGTCTCCACGTCGTTGCACTCTTTGAAGGCGCCAAAGGGTTACTGGTCCTTCTGGTGGGTTTCGAGCTGCTGACATTTATTCATAAAGACATTCACGAAGCAGCCGTGAGACTTGTTGAGCACATTCACCTTAATCCTGCCAGCCACTATCCGCGAATATTTCTGGATTTTGCTGAACGCATAAACGACTCAAAACTCCGGAATCTGGCAATAGCTGCGGCTTTCTATTCGATCGTCAGATTTATTGAAGCCTTCGGCTTATGGTTGAGAAAGAGGTGGGCAGAGTGGTTCGCGATCCTGACCGGCGGTATATATATCCCGGTTGAAATATACGAGGTCGCTCAGCATGTAACCTGGCCAAGAGTCACCGTGCTCTTTGTTAACATCGGCGTGGTGTCCTACCTGCTGTTTGTCCTGATCAGGAATGGCGGGAATGATTTGAATTCAAGGAGGAATCAATGACAAAGCCCAAATTTCCTCAGCCCTATCGACATGACCACGCTCCGGTAAAAAACATCAATGAGGTGATAAGTGAGCAGCTGACTTTCGGTCAGCGTGCTGCAGACTGGGTAGTTGCGAGGGTCGGTTCATGGGGATTTATCATAGGTCAATCCTCATTGCTGGGTATCTGGGCGATCCTCAACGTTACCGCATGGATGCGGCATTGGGATCCGTATCCATTCATCCTCATGAACCTTGTACTTTCGCTTCAGGCCGCATATACAGCACCGATGATCATGATGAGTCAGAACCGGCAGGCTGCCAGGGATCGTTTAGAGGCCCATAATGATTACGAAATAAACCTGAAGGCGGAGTTGGAGATACGGGCGATAATGGAGACCCTTGACGCACAGAATATCGCCATAGCCGACCTTCACTTGCTGCTTGAGGGGGTACTCGGTAACAATGCGGGCGGGGATATGTCTGAAAATGGCCGTGAGTTGTAGGAGCGGAAAGCTCAAAAGAATGTTTATTATACTGACAGCATCTCTGTAGACAGCCCCAGATCGGAAACCTGCCCCATAAGTGCGTTTCATTAAAACCATAATCCAAAAAATTATCTTGAAAGTTTTTCGTTGTATAGTCGCGTGAGAATTGGATCGGTTCCTGTTTAGGGCGATGTTATCAATACTACGGAGATATTATCCCTGCCGCCGTTTGCATTGGCGGCATCAATAAGATTTGCGGTAAGCGTGTCCAGGCAGGCGTCTTTATTTGCAAGAATAGCTTCGATTTCAGCGTCAGTCAGCATATCGGTCAGGCCGTCGGAACAGATCAGGAGCAAATCGCCTTTCTTTAGTTCAGCAGTTATGAAATCAGGGTACGGCGGATCTCCGCACCCGACTGACTGGGTTAGGGTGTGAAATTGTCTCTTTGGAATCTGGCCAATTGAAATGCCGTTTGCCAGCTGATGATCGCCAACGGTGTGGTCGTGGGTTAGTCGCTTGAATTGATTATCTTCAAGTGGCATAAAATGAGGGTCATGGTGGGGGTGGTGTCCATTCAGAAACAAATAACAGCGACTGTCTCCGGCATGTGCGATATATGCCTTGTTCTCACGTAAAACTGCAACAACCAGAGTTGTTCCCATCCTCGCAAACGACAAGCTTGTCAGTGCTTTGCTGTTTATCTCCCAATGAGCGGCGTGCATGGCATGAACCATAAGTTCAAAATATCCATCAACTGCAGTATGCGCTATATTTGAACGCAATACTGCATAGACAGCTTCAACGGCCAGGGCGCTTGCCACTTCGCCGGCATTATGACCGCCAATGCCGTCGGCAAGCAGGTAAATACCAAGGTTGTCATCGGTGTGGATGTAATCTTCGTTATTCTTACGGACAAGGCCGGGATGGGTGGCGTGGGCGGAGGTCATATAATTCTATTGCAGTTTTGGTTGACAATGAAGCTGATAAATAGCCTTCAAGTAGGTGATTTTGTCGGTTGTCAGATTTCTGTCAAAGTGTGACACCGTAACCACCGGATCGACGTGAACTACAATGCCGTTAACAATAAATTCATGCTGTGGGAAGTCTTTGTAAATCCTCTTTTTTACAAAAAGCGCTCCGGTCATTTCTGTCATAGGCAGCACCATAAGCGGGATGCTTATATTGTTTATGGTACAAATTCCAACCACGTCCAGATCTCGCTTCATATCTTTCAATATGTTCAGGGCCTGGTTGGTCAACTGAATATGTATGTCCGGTGTCTCATCAATAATAGTGCCCTTCTGTAGATCGATTATTTTTTCATACGTGACAAGAATAGTGGAAAATGGCGAGTTGTAGCGGCAGTTGCGCTTGATTTCAAGATTGATAAAAAAGACCATGGTCGAGGCATTATAGGCGCCTTCCGGGATTTCTATTTTATGAGTTATTGCCGCAACGGCACGCAGTTGCGCTTTTTTGACAATATTATCAATCGTCTCGGTAGTAAAACCATTGGCAATCAGAATTGCCCGGATCTCCGCCGTAACGCCATCACCCCCCTGCCCATGTTCGGCAATTTGCTCAATTATCGACAGCAGCGTTTCCTCATCCGGCTTTTTAGAACTATTGACGTTAGTTCTGACCCAATCTCCTTTTAAAACAGAAACAGTTTCGGTGAACTGGTTTGCCAGCTTTTGCGCCACTTCAGAAACCGTGTTGACGCCGACATTCTGTGCTTTCAACCGGTCAAGAATTTCCCGCTCGATTCTTGTGACAGCGGTTTTAAGCATCATCCCGCCACCGGGGGCTACCGCTTCAGGTGACTGTAGCGCCAGGGCTCGACTCACTTTTTCGATGTAATCGCTCAAAACTGCCGACATCTGTTCGTCATCAGCAGTGACGCCCCCCTTTTTGATTTCCGCAGCTAGAACGATAAGCTTGGCCGCTTCTTCAGGGGATTCCTTGATCCCTTCAAGTAATTCATTGAAGGAGAGTCCGATCTGGTCAGATGCCTCAATCAAAATCTGAATCAAACCATCACTGTCGAGTTCTTTGTTCAGCTCTTTTACCAGTGACAAGTAATCGGAAGGCGACATCCCTTCAGCAAAAAGGCCATCTTTAAGCTGTGGCAGCAGATACTTCAACTCTTTGATATCAGGCAGCATACGCCGAATAATCTGGGCCAGTCTCTTGACGGAAATCTTTCGGTCGTTTCTGTATTCTTCCTTGATCAGCCGCACAATAACCTGGTAGCTAATCTGATTTATTTCGGTTATGGCAAGTTCTTCAGTAGAAGTCAGCTTTCCTGTTTCTCTTTTAAGCTTGAGATCTTCAAGAGCACTTTCTTTAAGCTTATAGATTGATTCAAGCATTTCAGCAGGAGTAAGGCTGGTTCCATCTTCGTATTCCTCCGTTGAATTGAGTTGATTATTGAAGGACTTTATTTGAGTTGATATGAATTTGTCATATTCGGCTTGAAAT
This sequence comes from Geobacter sp., assembly GCA_025360785.1. Lineage (GTDB taxonomy): Bacteria > Desulfobacterota > Desulfuromonadia > Geobacterales > Pseudopelobacteraceae > JACRCG01. The sequence continues at coordinate 51,277 of JANYBN010000014.1, read as the reverse complement.
AAACTGGAAGTGTTGGCAACTCCTGTTCCTGAAACCTCATTTTCATCTGCGGAATTACGCAGAGACAACATTTCCGAAAATTTCCTGAGGATTCCAGCTTGATCAGCCTGAAAATAAGACCCGGTACCAAGGCTCTGCTGAGCGCTAAGCAGCAGCTGAGTTTCCGAAAGGGTAGTTTTATTGACGATGGCGTCGTCAATAGTGATTTTCTGATAAACGACATAATTGATTCTTAATCCCGAAAGACGCTCATTAGTAATGTAAGCCTGCATTGAATCGACGCTCTGAAAATCAGATAACGACCCCATTATGTAAAACAATCCCAGAGCACTTTCCTGGGAAGCTTCCTTGTCAAAGCTGATGGATTGGACTCCAGTCTTTTTGAACCGATTGTTGATTCGCTGAACGCTAACCAGCTTGTCCACACAATGATTTTCAAAAAAAATAGAGTCCTTTTCTGCGCTTACAGAGATAATGCTTACAATGTCAAGCATGGGCTGCAAAACATGAAAAAAAGTTGCAGCACTATCTTTGGTAGTCTGGTGGCTTCCCCCATACATAAAAGCATTATTGAATGCCAGGTTGAATGCCCTGGCAACCAGCAAAGCCTGCTTTAAATCGATAGCAATTTCTGACATATCAAGTTAAATCCCTGTATTCAACAAAATGACAAACCGGCTAATTCAAGCCACTCTTGCTAACATAAGCTTCGAGCACGGTTTTAAACTCCAGGCAATCGGTAAAACGATTATTAGGGTGCGGCTCAATTGCCTTTAAAATTATTGCCTCAAGCTCGCAGTTTATAGTGTGATTAATTTCAGATGGCCTGGCGGTAAAAAAAGTGTCCGGCTCGGTTTTCTTGCGTTTGATCAGATCTGCAACCGGTTCTTTATGCATCGGCAAAAAACCGGCTGTCATCTCCATGAGCATAACGCCAACGGAGTAGATATCGGTTCGGCCATCAATTGCAGCGCAGGCAGCCTGTTCGGGGGACATGTATGTTGGGGTCCCGACAAGCATCGATGTTGAACTGTATTCAGCCCAAACAGTTCGGGCTATGCCAAAATCGGCCACAAGGAGACGTTTGAAACGGTCATCAACAAGAATGTTTGCCGGCTTGATGTCCTGATGGTAAACACCTTCTTCATGAGCATATCCGAGGGCATCAAGCATCTGGCAGATATACCGGATTGTTTCCAATACCGGAAGGATTCGCTTGGTTGGAACCGGATGTTTGCGTGCCTTGCCAATAATAGTTCTCAGATCATGGCCAACAACCAGTTGCATGACTTGAAAAAAGAAATCGTCGGTCTCTCCCATCTCGTATACAGGCACAATATTTGGATGGGTAAGTATCCCGACCGTCTCAGCTTCATCGCGAAACATCTGCTGGGCTCTTGTGCTGCTCGCAAGTGCTTTGGGGAGGATTTTAACTGCAACCTGGCGCTTGAGAGTAGCCTGATACCCAATAAACACTGCGCCCATAGCTCCGCGGCCCAATAATTTGACCAGAGTAACAGTGCCGATATTTGCACCAATATATTGTGATAGGTCAACAGATGCTATTGTATTCATAGATTAATCTCCAACTCTAATAAAATATTATCAATTTTATATTACGGGGTAAAGCTATTATTGAAGGTAGATGGCTTCCCCCTCTAATTCACACACCGTTAGAGCTTGTTATGATATCTTGACACTACCTATACCCGAGGTGTATTTTTTATTTTACTCAAAAGGGAATTCACTATTCCTTAAATAGCTTTTAACTCGGTATATGAGCCACGATACTTTTGTTTGTTTCTCTGTAATTATGTTGGCTTTTGCCTTGGGAAAGAATTAATGATTTCAGCCGGAAACACGATCCCGCTTAGGCTTGAGAGGAAATCTCAAGATGGAAGTTTGTGGGTAATTCCTATTGAACATTCGCCATTTGTCATTGGACGGAAGGAAGGATCAAGCCTTCTTGTGGCTGCGGAGGAGGCCTCTCGAAAGCATGCCGAAATACTCGAAGCTTTTGACGGCTGGAGGATCAAGGATTGCGGCAGTACCAACGGTACTTTTGTCAACGGCAGGCGTTTGACTGAAAATCATCTTCTTAATCATGGCGACTATATCACAATTGGCGGAATCAGGTTCGATGTTGTGGAGCAGATCGATGATTCGGAATGTACTCAGATAATTAATCCGGAGGCAGAAAATCTAGAACGGATGCTCGACCTGAAAGCGGTTGTACCACATTTTCAGCCACTGATTTCTCTCTCTGACGGTGCTTTAATAGGGTACGAGATCCTGGGAAGAATTGACTATGATGGCCTTCCGAAAAGTCCCTCACAGTTGTTCCAGATTTCCCGACGGATTGGAAGGCAGATCGAATTGAGTGAGCTGTTCAGAAATACAGCGCTTGAATACGCTGCACAACTAGGGGTGAAGGAGCTGATCCTCTTTAATACTCTGCCGGAAGAGATGGATATTGAATGCTTGGGCAAATCCTTGAAAAAGCTTAGACAGTCTGTACCGGATTTGAAACTGGGGATGGAACTCCATGAGAACACGGTCACCAATGTTGAAATGATGAAAAAACTGAGATCAATGCTGAATGAACTGGATATGTTGCTTGTTTATGATGATTTTGGAGCAGGTCAGTCACGGCTTGTCGAGTTGCTTGACTCGGTTCCAGACATTGTCAAGTTTGATATCGCACTTATTAAGAACATCCAGCAACGTTCGGAAATCTCGCGTTCCATAGTGGAAACTCTGGTAAAGATGGCACATGATGCCGGTATTCGTACGCTGGCTGAAGGTATTGATAGTCGTGAGGAGGCTGAAACTTGCAAAACTATCGGATTTGAACTCGCCCAAGGATATTATTTTGGCCGTCCTGCCCCCATGTAGTAGGACCACGCACCTTCATGGAATTGACAAACTATGCAGCAGCCTGCTATACACAAAATATGAATAACTACCAATTCCCTCGACAGAAAGTACTCTGCGATGAAAAACCTTTTTCCCGTAAGCTGTTGCACAGTTTGCTGAAGACGGTCTACGCTGCTTCTCCACCTTTTACTGGATACCTGGAGATTGCTAACGATGAACCTTCCCTTCTTTTTCTCTTTTTCTTTAATGGCGCTCCCTATGCCGCCGGCAGATATGGAGACTGCAAACCGATCAGCTACTCTATTCAGAAGTTTGGGGAGCAACTGGCAAGATCCGCCGAAGAGTCAATGTCCGTTACCCTCTGCGAGACTGATCCGGTTCTGCTGAAAAGCATGGTGCTCTTTCTGCAGGAAGAACCTGCAGTCAAAGCTCCTACCTCTCTTATCGACATTGAATGCATCGTCCGACAGATCGGTGAGGTTGGTGCTGATGCGATGATAGCTCTTTGCCGGGACAAAAAAATAAATTTTTTCTTCTTCAAGGATGGTAAGGGGGCTCTTGCTCATTACTCCGATCTGTCTTACGAACGGCCTGAAGGAATGACTGTCGACGAAGAGATGCTGCTCTATGCATTTCAACCTAAAGATAAGGTGCAGGCATTTATTTTCCGTGACATGGTTACAACTATGGCAGAGGACTCAACCCTGCTTGACAAAGATTCGCTTGATAAACTTTTTTCTGTAGGGTATCCGAAAAACAGACGTAGAAGAGATGCAGAGATATCGCCAATGCCTGATGGAAATCCGAAAAACCGACGTAGAGGGGATACTGAGATATCGCCAATATCTGCAATGGGGGGTGTCGAGGTACTTGTCAAGGCACTCCGTCAAGAACCGAAGCTCCCTAGCTTCGTACTTTCTGTAGAGTCAGGGCCTCTGCAGGGGGAACGCTTTACTGTAACGCTTCCTTGTGTAATCGGCCGTAAAGACTGTGATTTGATACTGGACGATCAGCGTATTTCACGACGACATGCAGAACTCAAAATGCTTGATAATAAACTGATAATTGAAGATCTGGCGAGTAAAAACGGCACTAAGGTTAACGGCGAGACGATTAGCAAGAAGCGGCTTGTCGCAAACGACCTGATATCTATTGGACCGATCAACCTCAGAATCTCTCCTGCATAATATTTCACCGATTCTGGAATGAAAGCTGTAACCGGGAAGATGCAATTGATGTATCCTGATGATATAAATTTTGAAAAATAATAGTACAAAACTAAATGCCTACCTGCAAGCTTGCAGGTAGGCATTTTATAACTTCATTTTTTATTTTCGAGCCCCTTATAATCAGGGCATTTCAGAACTCACTAAACTGCCAGCATCTGTACAGACAGCCCCAGATCGGCAACCTGCCCCATAACTTCCAGATGCAGGTAATCACTCTTGATTAAATCCTGAGACACCCTTTGAAGATCGTTGCTGCTGACCGCATCGTAATTGGCGAGAACGTCTTCAATGGACTGCTGCTTTTGAAGATAGATTTCATTTTTGGCCAGTCGCGTCATCAAACTGTCGCTGCTTTCAAGCGACATGAGCGTTTTGCCTTTAAGCTGTTCCCGTGCTGCATCAAGCTCGTCATGCGGCACCGCTTCGGTAACAAGACGCGACAACTCACGCTGCGCAATATCAATTACTTCAAGACAATGACCCTTTTCGGTGCCGGCGTAGACAACCAGCGCCCCGGAGTCGGCATGGGATATGATGTACGAGTAGACCGAATACGCCAGCCCTTTCTTCTCGCGAACCTCCTGAAACAGGCGTGAACTCATCCCGCCGCCCAGAATAGTCGTTAGTAAAAAGAGCGCATAACGATCCGGATGATCATAACGGAGTGAACGTGTACCGAGGCATACAAGCGTCTGTTCCATCTCCCGTTCAATAAGATTTACCTTCTTTTCTGCATGCGCAAAAGTATCGCTTGATCCCGGCTGCCACTGTGAAGAAAGCCCTGAAAACAGGGGGGCCAGTATAGCAACCAGTTCATCGTGCCGCACGTTGCCTGCCGCTGCAATAATAATATCCTGAGGACGATAGCGGCTGTTTTTATGCGCCAGGATCGAGGTATGAGACAAGCCGGCAACAGTTTCCTCACTCCCCAAAACCGGCATGCCGAGCTTCTGACCCCGCCAGAAGTTTTGATGAAAGTGATCGTGAATGTACTCATCCGGCGAGTCATCACGCATCTTGATTTCCTGAAGAACGACCTTGCGCTCCCGCTCTATTTCGTCAAGCGGAAAAGTGGAATTCAGAAAAATATCAGCAAGCAGATCGGCGGCGCCGGGGAGAAACTTAGCCAGAACCTTGGCGTAATAACAAACATATTCATGTCCGGTAAAGGCATTCAGAATGCCCCCCATCGAGTCAATTTCACGGGTGATCTGATGAGCGCTCCGGCGCTTTGTGCCTTTGAACAGCATATGCTCAATAAAATGAGCAACGCCGTTATCTTCCGGGGCTTCATGGCGGGTGCCGTTGGCCACCCAGATGCCGGTGGTTACGGTGTGCATATAGCCGATGTTCTGAGTTACGATCCGGACGCCATTATCGAGTGTGGTTGTATTTATCATGAGCAGAGCATACCCTAGTTTTTTACTATTTCAACCTAAAACAAAATAATGATTATTTAGTCCAACTGCTCCGCCAGCAGCTCGGCTGTGTGCCTGACTTTCACATTCGCGCCATCCTGATCCAGCCCCCCCCTGATCTGCATCACGCAGCCTGGACAATCCATGGCAACAATCGGCGCGCCGGTATCCTTGATGTTCCTTAGTTTGCGCTGCAGTATCGGCCCCGAAATTTCCGGCAGCTTGAGCGAATACGACCCACCCATGCCGCAGCAGGTATCGCACTCGAACATCTCGGTTACTTCATAACCGGCGCGTTGCAGCAGTTCCCTCGGTTGATCCGACACTTTCAGCGTCCGTTTCAGATGACAGGAATCATGGTAGGTGACCTTGTCAAGCTTTTGCCACTCCTTCAGAGTCAAGCGACCTTCATCAATCAGCTTTTTGACGAGGGTGGAAAAATCGATGGTTTTAGCTGCCAGTTCCTTCGCCTTCTCCATCCATTCAGTCTGCCCGACGCTTTCAAAAGTGCTGATGAATTCATGGGCCAGTGCCACGGTGCAGGTCGGACAGGCGGAGATTACCCAGCTTGCATCCACACTCAGAAGCGCCTTGATGTTGTCGATGGCGTTCTTTTCCGCGACCTCATAAGCGCCGTTGTAGCGGGCCGGAGCGCCGCAGCAGGTCTGTTCCTCAGGGAACAGCACCTCGATCCCTGCTTTGTTGAGGATCTTGACTAGCGCCTCTCCCATTTCCGGATAGGCAAAATCGATCAGACATCCGGCGTAGAAAACCACTTTTTCCTTAAGTTCCGGCTGTTGAGACTTCTTGAAACGATCCCGGAACGGTTCGGCGGCAATAGCAGGGAGGCTGCGCCCGTCGGTCAGGTCAGCCAGGAACAGCGGCAGGTGGCGGATGAATTTCCCTGAGGTAAACGGCTTGCCCGCGATTGAAGCGGCGCGCAGCATGCCGTGAAACAGCTTGCGGTTGTTCACCACGGCATAGATCGTCTTTTGCAGCAGCGGTACCCCTTGTCCCTGCACCAGCCGCCGCCGGAGCTCCATGATCAGATCCGGAATGTCGATCTTTCCGGGACAGACATCCTTGCAGGCGCCGCACTGGATGCAGAGCCCCTGGATATCTTCGGATTTTTTCAGTTCGTCGAACCAGGCGGTCAGGATCGTGCCGATGCCGCCGGTATACACCTTGCCGAAGACATGCCCCCCCACCAGCCGATACACCGGACAGACGTTAAGACAGGAGGCGCAGCGGATGCACTGCAGCGCCTGCTTGAATTTTGGGTCGGCCGCCATCTCGCTGCGGCGGTTATCCATCAGGATGATATGCATATCTTTCATCGTCCCGTCGCTGTTTGGCGTCGGACCGGTGATGATCGATACATAACTGGTCAGCAGCTGGGCCGTGGCGCTGCGGGGAAGCGCTTTTAAAATTGTGGCGACATCGGCATACTTCTCGATCAGCTTTTCGATGCCGACCAGTGCGACGTGGATTCTTGGCAGCGACGTTACCAGCCGGGCGTTCCCCTCGTTGGTCATCAGGACAATGCTGCCGGTTTCCGCCACGGCAATGTTCCCGCCGGAAATCCCCATATCGGCAGCGAGGAACGTTGGCCGGAGTTTCTCTCTGGCTACCTTGACCAGTCTGGGGATATCGGAGGAAAGTCGCTCGTTGACCTCCTTGCTGAACAGATCGGAAACCTCCTCCTTGGTCATATGAATGGCGGGCATAACCATATGCGATGGTGTCTGTCCGGCCAGTTGAATGATCCATTCACCAAGATCGGTTTCCCCGACAATGATGCCGGCCTTCTCCAGATACTGATTGAGGTGAATCTCTTCTGTTGTCATGGATTTAGATTTTACAACCGTTTTGACGTTGTTCTGCTGCGCGACCTTCAGGATGTATTCCCTGACTTTTTCCGGGTCGTTGGTCCGGAAAACTGTGGCACCGCACGCTTCGGCATTTTTTGTAAACTGGTCGGAGAGTTCATCAAGATGGGAAGCGGCATAGGACTTCAGTTCGGCGATCCTCCCGCGTAGTTCCTCGAAGTCGATCCCCTCGTACGCCTTGGCCCGGTTGACCTTGTAGGCTTCGGAAAACTTGCCGAGCGCGCCGGTCAGATTGGCGTTATTGACCGCCTTATGGATAGATTCTTTAAATTCATTTCCCATTAGTTCTTACCTCCCAGATCATCGACAAAAATGATAACCAGCCGTTCCGGGCCATGAACACCGATGGTCAGCACCCGCTCGATGTCCGCCGTCCGGCTCGGACCGGTAATCATAGCGATGTAGGCGTTCTCTTTGGGGTTGACTCTGGACAGCAATGAAGGCATGTCCGGCAGAATCCCGCTGGTCGGCACGAGTGCAATATGAATCGTGGGCAGTGACGAGACGAGGCGCTGCTCAATGGCGGTGGAATTCTGAGCCAGGGAACCGGTGTCCGCAAGAGCCCATTCCATTTGACTGATCCCGAATCTGGCTTGAGATGCCGCTTCACGGGTGACCTCAAACTTCAGGCCCGTCTGCTCGTTCAGTGTATCGCGGTCCATTCCGTCAAGAAACGAACATTCGGCCCAGAGGGCGTTTGCTTGAGGGGCACCGGCGATTCGTTCCCTGCGCAGGAACTCCAGCAGCCAGACGAGCGCCTCGTTTTTTGTGCTAAAGCGGCATACCTCAGCACTGACACCTTCTGCCCTGGTCTTGAATTGCTCATACATCATGTCATACCTCCTCTGTCATCCGGTTGCCGCTCTCTGTTTCATATAACTGAAAAATTGTTTTACTTAAGGCCAGACAATCCACCTGGTCTGATCTGTTTATATTTGTAATTAAAATTTGTATAACCATATTACATATGACCATAATCCATCTACAAACCCCATGTCAACAGGCTTTTTAACTAGTGTTAAAATTTGCTTGACAGGTTTTGAAAAATAAGTAAATTGGTATTACAAGTTTGCATAACCTGATTCTATTTTTGGGTTTGTACAAAATAAACCGCAAATTGACAAGCACTTAACCACGGATACAAGCAGTACACACATCGGAAAGGAAAGGAGAAACATGATGCCATGGATTCAAACGTACACACCCGCAGGAGGAAGCCTTGGTTTGTCGGCACTCATCGCCGCTATCCCCCTCGTCATTATCTTTATCTGTCTCGCCGTTTTGAAGATGAAAGCCCATAAAGCAGGTCCCCTTGCTGCTGCATCGGCTCTCGGCATCGCCATCGCCGTATGGGGAATGCCCGCCAAACTGGCCGGCCTCGCCTTTGCTCAAGGCGCAGCCTTTGGGCTTTTCCCGGTCTTCTACATAGTCATTACAACCCTCTTTCTTTATAACATCACCGTCAAGGGTGGTCAGTTCGAAATCATCCGGGCCTCGTTGGCGGGCGTTACCGGCGACCGCCGCATCCAGGCGCTCCTGATCGCCTTCTGTTTCGGTGCTTTCATCGAGGGTGCAGCTGGCTTCGGTACTCCGGTGGCTATTGCCGGAGCCACCCTCGTCGGCCTCGGTTTTCGACCTCTGTATGCCGCCGGTGTCTGTCTTATTGCCAATACCGCACCGGTCGCCTTCGGCGCCATCGGCATTCCTGTTGTGGCCCTGGCCGGTGTTATGGGCTACGGCGACGACGGCCTGATGAAACTCTCCACCATGGTCGGCCGCCAGCTCCCCTTCATCTCCGTTGTTATTCCGTTCTATGTCATCATGATCATGGTCGGCTGGAAAAAGACGATTGAAGTTCTGCCTGCCATCATTGTTTGCGGCGTCACCTTTGCGGTTTCCCAGTGGGCAACCGCCAGCTATCTGGGTCCCTATCTGCCGGACATAACGGCTTCGCTGGCATCAATGGTTGCGCTGGTCGCCCTGCTTCAGGTATGGCAGCCGAAAGAGAACTATGTGTTTGACCATGAAACTCACGCGGGCTCCAAGGAACAGCATCATTACACCGTTGCCGAGGTAATCCGCGCCTGGTCACCCTATCTGGCGCTGACCGTAATGGTATTGCTCTGGGGCATTCCCTCCATCAAGACCCAACTGGACAAGAGTAAAGTCGTCATTACCGTAGCCGGTCTTGACAGTATGATCGTCAAGAAGGTCTCCAAACCGGAGGACGGCCTGAAGAAGATTGCCGCAGTAAATGCAGAAGCCGATAAACTGCTGGCCGTGCTGCCGGCAACCGAGCCGAAGCTGGCCGGAGTTATAGAAATGCTCAAAGAACTGAAGGGACTGGAAGAGAAGTTTCTGCCGGTCGAACAGGGCATGGCCGGCAAGGGCACCACATTGACCGAAGATCGCAATGCTGGATTCAACGTCATAGCCAGGAAAAGTGCCGATATCCAGAAGCTGGTCAAGGACGACCTGGAAAAGAACAAGGTCACCACCAAAGATCAATTCAAGTCTTTGGGTAAAGCCATGGCAGATCAGCTGCCTATCAAACTCCCTGCAAAGTATAACTTTAACTTTATGTCCGCTGCAGGCACCGCTATCCTGATCGCCGCCTTCCTCTCCGCCCTGCTCTGCGGCGTCGGCTTCGGCGATGTCATCAAGCTTGGCGGAAAGACCCTTTATGACATGCGATTTCCTGCAATAACCGTCGCTTCCGTACTCGGTCTTGCTTATGTTATGAACACCTCCGGGATGACCAACTGCCTCGGCCTCATCTTCACCAAGACCGGCCACTGGTTCCCTTTCATCGCGCCGTTTCTCGGCTGGCTGGGGGTTTTCCTTACCGGTTCCGATACATCCAGCAACGTCCTCTTCGGCGGTCTGCAGAAGGCTACCGCCGAGCAGTTGGGGCTCAATCCGATCCTGTGCGGCGCGGCGAACACCAGCGGCGGCGTCATGGGCAAGATGATCTCACCGCAATCACTGGCTGTTGCTACAGCAGCATGCGGCATGGTTGGAGAAGAGGGGCCGCTGTTCCGTTTCACGCTGAAACACTCGATCTTCCTGACGGTCGTGGTTGGTGTTATTGTGTATCTGCAAGCTTATTTTCTTCAATGGATGATACCGTAAAGGCAAGACCTTACCACCGGCCCCTCCTGTCTCAGGAGGGGCCGGTGGTGGTGGCTTTTAACTCAAAAGGAGTCCTAATGCAACCATCATTCATAAAAGAACTTCAAACCATCGTCGGCGGGCAGTACACCCTGACCGACCGCGAATCGCTGGCGGTCTATGGTTATGACTCTACACCGGAAATTGAGAGCCTGCCGGGAGTGGTACTGCTGCCGGGGAGTGTCGATGAGGTGGTCCGCATTATGTGCCACTGCCACGGTGCCGGACTGACTGTCACGCCGCGCGGTTCCGGCACCAACCTGTCCGGCGGTTCGCTTTCCGCCGGTGGTGTCGTCGTGCAGACCAGTCGCATGAACCGCATCATCGAGGTGGACGAAGAGAACCTGACCGCCACGGTGGAGCCGGGAGTCGTCACCAGCGCTCTGCACCGCGAGGTCGAAGCGCGCGGCCTGTTCTATCCTCCCGATCCGGGCAGCATGAACATTTCCACCATGGGGGGCAACGTGGCCGAGAATTCGGGCGGCTTGCGCGGCCTCAAATACGGCGTGACCGCCGATTATGTCATGGGTCTGGAAACCATCCTGGCGGACGGCGACACGCTCCGCACCGGCGGCAAGGTCGTCAAGGATGTCGCAGGCTACAGCCTCAATCCGCTGCTGGTTTCATCGGAAGGGACACTCGGGTTCTTCACCGGCATCACGGTCAAGCTGATCCCCAAGCCGCAGGGGAAGATCACCATGCTGGCCCATTTTCCGGTATTGCAGGATGCCGCCATGGCGGTGTCGGCCATCATCGCCGCCAAGGTGATCCCTGCCACGCTGGAATTTCTCGACAAGGTCACCATCAAGTGCGTCGAAGATTATGCCCATGTCGGGTTGCCGCTGGATGTGGATGCCGTGTTGCTGATCGAGGTGGACGGACATCCGGTAGTGATCGCCGAGGAGGCTGCCGCCGTGGCGGAGATCTGCAAAAAACATCGCTGTTCCTTCTTTCAGACTGCCCGGACTCCGGCTGAAGCGCTCAAGTTGACCGAGGCGCGCCGCACCGCCCTGTCAGCCCTGGCAAGACTCAGGCCGACCACCATTCTGGAGGATGCCACCGTGCCGCGCAGCTGCATCGCCGCCATGTTGAAGGTCATTCAGGCATCGGCCAAAAAACACGATGTCGTCATCGGTACCTTCGGCCACGCCGGCGACGGCAACCTGCATCCAACCTGTCTGACCGATGAACGGGACAAGGATGAGATCAAACGGGCTCATGCAGCTTTTGCCGAAATATTTGATGCCGCCATCGCAATGGGGGGCACCATCACCGGCGAGCACGGCGTCGGGTTGGCCAAGAGAAAGTACCTGCCGAAGCTGGTCGGTGAATCTGGAATCCGGGTCATGCGGGGGATCAAGCAGGCGTTTGATCCGAAGGGGATTTTGAATCCGGGGAAGATCTTCTAACTTCAGAAATCAATAGAACGCGGAAAAGTCGGATTTTAAGGATAAAGGCGGATCAAGCTCAACGTCCTTAAAAAAATCCGGTTTTTCCGGCTTCTTCAGATTTAATCCGCGTTCTATTTTTTATTAAGTTTCGTGAAAATATGAGGAATCACATGGACTACGTCAAACTCATAAATTGCATGCGCTGTGGGATGTGTCTCCCCGCCTGTCCGACCTACAGGGAAACGTTCCTGGAAACTGCTTCACCGCGCGGTCGTGTCGCACTGATACGCAAACTGCAGGAAGGTGAACTGGATCAGTCGGAGCGGCTGCTTGAATACCTTTCGCTCTGCCTTGATTGTCAAGCCTGCGCCTCGGCCTGCCCTTGCGGGGTCAATGCCGGGGAACTGGTAGCGGAGTTCACCTGCGAGCGGAAGTCGGACAGCGGCCTCGGCTTCATGGAGAATCTGATCCTGCGCAAACTGGTGCCGCACCCTGACCGGTTGGAGACATCCATGGCGCCGATGAGGTTGTATCAGAACAGCGGCCTGCAGAAGCTGGTCAGAACACTCGGCCTCCTCAAAATGTTCCCAAAGCCGCTGGAGCGAATGGAGGGACTGTTGCCGACTTTGCCATCCAGGCCGCTCCGTCAGGAAATACACGAGATTACGCCGGCGGTAGGCACCGAGCTCGGTACGGTCGGTTTTTTTCTGGGGTGCGTCATGAGTCTTATCTTTTCAGATGCGAGCCGTGCCACTATCAGATTGCTGTCATTGTTCGGCTACAAGGTCATTACTCCGCGCAATCAGGTTTGCTGCGGCGCGCCCAACATGCTGGGTGGTGATTTGATTGGCCTGAATGAGGCCGCCCGCACCAATATCGAGATATTCGGAGGCTACGAGGTGGATTTTATCGTCACCGACTGCGGCGGCTGCGGAGCTGAACTCAAGAAATACGGACATCATATCGAGGGTGAACCAGCCACAGCATTTAGCGCCAAGGTACGCGACATTTCACAGGTTCTGGCAATGAATGCAGAAACGCTGACTTTACTACTCAAGCCGCTTAAACAAACAGTCACTTATCACGACCCCTGCCACATCGCACATTGTCAGGGAATTCGCAAGGAGCCGCGCGAGTTGCTAAAACTGGTGCCGGGGCTTGAGTACAAAGAGCTGGAATCGGCCGATGCCTGCTGCGGCAGTGCCGGGACGTACAACATTACCAAGCCGGAGATGTCCGACCTGATTCTGCAGCGCAAGCTGGACACGGTGCGCGCAAGCGGCGCTGATATTCTGGTGACCAGCAATCCGGGATGCCTGCTGCAACTTAAGAAGGGCTTGGCTGACTCTCTTCCGGATGTCAAGCTCATGCATTTGACCGAGGTGCTGGCACTCAGTATAGATTCCTGACATTCAGATTGTTGCAGAACGGCATAAAATACTATAAAAGAGAGGGGTGCCGTTTCGACACCCCTTTTTGATTGGAACTGACTTGAACTTTCAACCGATAAAACCCAAAAAAGTTTCAACCCAGATAGCGGAACAGATCCGCTCCTCGATCCTGGCCGGGGAGTTTTCGCCAGGTGACAAACTGCCGCCGGAGCGCGAGTTGGCCGAGATGTTCGGTGTGTCGCGCCCCTCGGTGCGGGAAGCACTGAACGTTCTTGCTTCGTCCGGCTTGGTCATGTCGTATCAGGGTGGAGGAACAGTTGTTATGTCGCTGGTGGAGACATCCTCTGCAAACCCGCTCAGCGAACTGATCCGGGTTCAACAGGATCGGGCTCTTGATGTTATCGAAGTTCGTAAATGCATGGAGTCATGGACCGTATGGTATGCCGCTCAGCGTGCACTTCCTGAAGATATCCGCCGTATGGATGAAATTATTGCCGGAATGAAGCAAAATCTGGAGCTGAAACAGCCTTCAGAAGATCTTGATGCCAATCTGCATATTGTTATTGCCCGGGCCACGCACAACATTGTCTGGCTGCACCTGATGCAGAGCCTGTTTGATGCCATGAAAGAGTTTCAGCAGACTGTCTGGCGCGCGGTTTACCTGACTCATGAAGACCATCAGCTTCTCTTTGAACATCACAGCAGTATCGTCCAGTCTATAAAAGCTAAAGACCCACAGGCTGCCCGCGATGCCATGGTGCAGCACCTTACTTTTGCCGAAGGTCGCAGCAGCGCCTATGTTTCCCAACAGCAGCTTTAACTGCTAAACCATTTTTGGAGATACTTACCAGATGCAAATTGTTTCCACAACTATTCCGGATGTCCTGATTATTGAACCGAAAGTATTCGGAGATGATCGTGGTTTCTTTTATGAAAGCTTCAATGAAAAGAGCTGGCGTGACCTGACCGGAATCGATCTTCACTTCGTTCAGCACAATCACTCCCGTTCCGCCGGTGGCGTTTTGCGCGGCCTGCATTACCAGATACAGCAGCCGCAGGGAAAACTGGTGCGGGTTGTTGTCGGTGAAGTGTTCGATGTCGCCGTTGACATTCGCCGGAGTTCGCCAAGCTTCGGACAATGGTTCGGCGCCCTGCTTTCTGCGGAAAACAAGCGTCAGATGTGGGTTCCAGCCGGCTTTGCCCATGGTTTTTGCGTTACCTCTGACGTTGCTGAGTTTCTGTATCTCACCACGGAATATTACGCCCCGGAGCACGAACGCTGCATCGCCTGGAACGATCCGGATCTGGCAATAAACTGGCCGATTGCGGCAGAACCTAATGTTTCAGCCAAAGACCGCGAAGGCCGGTCATTCAAGGACGCCGATATGTTCTCATGATTCGCTCAAATACCCGCTGGCTGCTGCTGCTCTGCTGCTGCCAGCTCTTCATCATGCTGGTATTCATCAACTACTCAGCCGTTCTCCCCATCCTGCGTCAGGAATGGGGTATGAGCAACACCCGGGCCGGGATGATCTTCTCGGTCTATCAACTCGGCTATATCGCCTCAGGCGTTCTCTTAAGCATCCTTACTGATCGCATCAATACCAAACACATATTCATAACTGCAGCTTTTTGTTCAGCGGCAGGCAATCTTCTCTTTGCCCTGTACGCCCACGATTTTTACAGCGGCATGATGTTCCGTGCCTTGACCGGCATCGGCATGGGAGGCACTTACATGCCGGGCCTCAAATTAGTAGCGGAGCGATTTGTGCCGGCACAGCGCGGCAAGGCAATCGGCATTTATGTCGGCTCGCTGGTGCTTGGAGGTTCACTTTCCCTCGCTGTTACCGGTTGGCTGACTGGATTTTACGGCTGGAGAATCGCCTTTATTGCCTGTTCAATTGGAGTATGTATCGGAGCTCTGCTCTCATTTCCGCTCTTTGCCGGTTATCGCCCGCCGCATCGCACCAGCAGCGAGATGGGATATACCGGAGAAATTATCAAAAACCGCCCGGCACTATTGATGATTCTAGGCTACGGCGCCCATATGTGGGAGATGTACGGAATGCGCAGCTGGCTGGCGCCTTTTTTCTCTTCCGCTCTAGTCGGATGGGGATTCGAGGCGGCTCGTGCAACCGGTTTTGCCTCTACCATTGCTGCGGTTCTGATCGGAGTCGGCGCTTTTTCGACCGCAATAACCGGGTCTCTGTCGGATCGTTTTGGCCGCACTGCTACCATCTCCGTAGTCATGGTTTCCAGCGCCGCCATATCTTTTATCTTTGGTTGGCTGATCAATACCAACCTTCCGCTCACTCTGGCGATCGGTCTCGTCTATGGCTATCTGGTCGTGGCAGAATCTCCGGTGTTTTCGACTGGATTAACCGAACTGGTCGCTCCAGGCTACCTGGGTGCCGCCATGGGTCTGCAATCACTGATCGGATATTCAATGGGGATGATCTCGCCGACTGTTTTTGGCTGGGCGCTGGACACATTTCGCGACTGGAAGCCACTCCCTGGCATCCATGCGGAATGGGGCATGGCATTTGCCTTCATCGCTATTGGAGGTGTTGCCGGCCCGGTCTTTATGTTGCTGTTACGCAGAACGCCTGAGAGTGTTAAAATGGCTGGTGGGAATCGCTAAGCTTCAGTTAATTTGCGAGTAGAAAATGTTTAACGATAATAGTTAAACGGTAAGGCCGGAAAAGTGGAGACTCCTCTGAAATCATGCTAATGTGGCCGTTTTTGAATGCCGATCCATAAGGAAAACTTATGACTGAAAAAGTTCCAATACTTATTGTCGATGATCTACCGCAAAACATTCTGGCCCTGGAAGCAGTTATAGCCGATATGGGGTTTGACATTATTACCGCTAAATCAGGGAACGATGCTTTGCGGCAGTCACTGAAACATGACTTTGCGCTGATTCTACTTGATGTCCAGATGCCTGGCATGAACGGCTTTGAGGTGGCCCGGCTTATCCGCTCAAACCCTAAAACAAGTCATTTTCCGGTAATCTTTGTTACCGCCGGCATGAAAGAACTTCTCGATCAGATTGAAGGGTATGAAACCGGGGCCGTGGATTACCTGATAAAACCGTTTGAACCGGTGATCCTGCGCAGCAAGGTAAGAGTTTTCCAGGAACTGTACCAGCAGCGCAAGGTTATAGAAGCATTTTACAGTCATCTTGAACAGGTCGTTGATGAACGTACAGCGGAACTTAAAGAGGCCAACGAGACAATTTCACGTCTGGCAGCAACCGATGAGCTGACCAATCTATCCAATCGCCGTTCTTTTAACGATTGTTTAGCCGCTGCCCTGAGTGCAGCACGTCGCCATGAGTACCCGCTTTCCCTGATTATGATCGACCTTGATCACTTCAAGGTTGTGAACGACACCTTTGGTCACAGCGAGGGTGACAAGGTTCTGAAGCTGTTTGCCGATCTGCTGCGGGAAATGATCAGGACAGAGGATGTTGCCGCCCGTTGGGGTGGTGAAGAGTTCATTATCATTCTTCCGCACACTGCGTGCGAGGCGGCGGCCGCTCTGGCCGAGCGGATACGGGTCGCCTTTGGACAGCATTCCAACCCTGAACAACATTATAAGTGCATTATTGCTACCCCGATAAGCTTGTCAGCCAGCTTTGGTGTGGTGCAGCTTCAGGAAGGCGAAGATCTGGATGCTCTGATCAAAAGGGCGGATGGAGCCCTGTATTGTGCCAAAGATAGCGGGCGCAACCAGGTTGTAATCGGATGAACAGTAAATTCATACATTAATGGTTTCAGGAGCTTGATGTGAACGATATTATTGATATTCTGGTCAATTTTGGCGGCGGTAAGGGGGGGGAAGCTTCCGGCACCGTGGTACGCTTTCTTTTGCCGTCTTTTTTCTGGCTGGTGCTGGTGGTTATAGCTGGAAGCGAATGGCGCCGCAAGGATAACCGCCGTGATCTCATTATGGTGTTGGCCGCCCTGGCAGGCACCGCCCGCGAGCTGTTGATGTTTCTGGCGGAATACGGGAGCTCGCGCGGACATTTCAATTTCGACGTTTTTTATCGATACTATCCGCCTCTGGAACACGCAGCCACCTTGCTGGTGGGTATCTTCATCGCTTCATCTTTTATGCGTTACGGAGGCAGCGGCAAGAGATATCAGGCTGTTTACCTCCCCGTTGGCGTAGTTATAACGTTTTTCATATATCTGGCAACCGCTATCGAATGGCCCATTTATCTGCTGGCACACCCCAAAATCTCTTTTGCCCTCTATTGGGGCGATCTGGCGTTCCGTCTGGCCGCATTCCTGATTCTGGGGACGGCCCTGACCGGGTTTGTAATGGACAGGATGCGGGGGAGTCGTGTTTCATTCCCACTTATAGCCGGCATCGGATTTCTGTTTCTGGATGAATTGCTGATGATTGTGAATATAGCAACGTCCGAACAGTATGTTGCTATATTTGCCCCTGTTCGTCATAACCTCCATATCTGGGCGATTCCGTTTTTTATTGCCACCTATTGGACGGAAATGAAATTCCAGAGTTTGATCTATGAGGAAGAGCTAGAAAAACAGCATCGCGAACTATCCGAACTCAACGCCACTCTTGAAAGGCGGGTTTCGGATGCGGCACTTAAACTGAACCGGCGTGACTGGTTCAACAGCGGACTCAATCAGCTGAATGCAATCGTGCGCGGCGACAGTAAACCGCAAGATTTAGCTGATAAGACGCTCAGTTTTTTGATTCGTTACCTGGGTGCGGCGGTGGGTGCTTTTTATGCAGTTGATGCCGGTGATGGATCGCTTCTGGTCATCTCCACCTTTGCGATTACCGGGGAGTCCCGACTGAACAAACGTATCGCACCTGGTGAGGGACTGGCGGGGCAGGTATTGGTAAGTCGATCAACTATCCGTCTTACCCCGGTTCCACATGGCTATCTTCCAACAGGATCGGCGCTTGGTGAATCATCCCCCCTTGATATTGTTGCCTTGCCGGTGTCGCATAATGAACAATTGGTCGCGGTACTTGAACTCGGGTCATTTAAGAACTTCAGCGATGATGACAGCGAATTTTTGCGACTGGCGTCTGAGGTGATCGGCATTGCGGTGAGCGTAAATCATTCACGTCAGCAGGTGAATGAACTTTTGGATCAAACGCAGGCGCAGGCTGAAGAGTTGCGGGTACAGCAGGAAGAGTTGCAGCAAACCAACGAAGAGCTGGCTGAGAGGGCCCGAATGCTGGTGGAACAACACTCAAGAGTAATCAATTAAACCTGAAAAGGGAATTTTATGGGCTTATACGCTGACATGAAAATACGAAACAAACTGCTGACCGGATTTGGCACGCTTGTCTGTATCGCCGTTGCTATCGGGCTTTTTGGGTATTCGCAGATTAATCTGATCCAAAATGCCGACACGATCATGTATCAGAGAGGGGTGGTTCCGTTGGAACACATTGGCGATATCGCCGCCAATTTTCAACGAGTACGCACCAATATCCGTGAGCTTATCCTGGCAAAAGACCAACAGGAAACAACCTATTATGAAGGACGGATCGTAAAGTTTCGCGGAGAGATTGATACAGCCGTAGATGCTATAGAGCACGCACTCCCTGATGACGAAGCAAAAAAACTGCTCGCCATCCTGCAGCAGACACGGCTGGCCTATACTCCCCGCATCAGCGAAATCATATCCCTTTCCCGAGCAGGAAAAAAAGAGGAAGTCCGCTCCTATAGCGACTCTGATGTGGTTAAAGCCGCAGAGCAGGCAGAAATTAATGCAATTGATAAGTTGCAGAACTATCTCGTGGCGCACGCAAAGAATATTTCCGAGACCAATGCCGCCACCGGACGCGCATCAGGAAAAATCATGCTGCTGCTTGCGTGCGGCACGGCGCTTTTGGCGACGATCATGGCGCTGCTGATTACCCGCAGTGTGGTCAATCCGCTCCGGTTTTCGCTCGACATTATCCTCCGCCAGGAGAAAACAGCGCGGGAGCGCTCCAGGCTGGTTGAAGCGATTGCATCCGGTGATCTGGAGCAGGAGGTGATGATTTCCGAATCTATTGCTCTTGAAGAATATCAGGCAAGCTCAGACGAGGCCGGGATGCTGCTTGTCAGCATGGTCGGCATGAGTGAGGCGCAGTCATCACTGGATAAATCATTTGCTCAAATGACAGCAGCTCTCCGCACAATGCGTGACGAGGAGCAACGTCGGGATCGCCTGAAAACCGGCCAAAATGACTTTAACAAGATTTTGCGGGGCGAACACTCCACTTCTGAACTGGCACATAGCGCACTTGCTTTTCTGGCAAAATTTCTGGAGGCCGGTAGCGGCGCTCTGTATCTGATAGACGAACATAGCGACATGTTGCGGATCGCAGCCAGTTACGCATTTACTCGCCGAAAACGGCTAAATGATCAGATAAGACCTGGTGAAGGAGTGGCTGGTCAGGTCGCGCTGGAACGCAACTCGATTTGCATAACCACAGTTCCGGACGACTATCTCCCCATCGGTTCCGGTATCGGGGAGGCAAACCCCGCTTCAATCCTGGCAATGCCGATTCTTCATGGCGCTACACTAATAGGGGTATTGGAACTCGGTTCATTCAAGCAGTTCAGTGATGATGATATTGCCTTTCTTACGCAGGCTTTGGAAACAGTCGGGATCGAGTTCAGCGTCAACAAATCACGGCAGCTGGTAAACGAACTTCTGGAGCAGACTCAAGGACAGACGGAAGAGTTGCGTGTTCAGCAGGAGGAACTGCAGCAGACCAATGAAGAATTGGAAGAGCGGGCACATATGCTGGAACAGCAGCGCGAACAGATTAGAGCCAAAAACCGCGAGGTGGAGGAGGCAAGCCGCGAATTGCAGCGCAAGGCCGATGAGCTTGGGCGGGTGAGTACCTATAAGTCCGAATTTCTGGCCAATATGTCGCATGAACTGCGCACGCCTCTAAACAGTCTGATGATTCTGTCCAGTCTCCTTAAGGATAACCGCGAAGGAAATCTGACCAGCAAACAGGTTGAATTTGCGGCCACCATCAACGGAGCCGGTCGAGATCTGCTCGATCTGATTAACGATATCCTTGATCTCTCCAAGATTGAATCGGGACATATGGAATTTCACTATGAAGAGCTGATGCCGTCGGATATATGCGAACAGCTTGAAGCCACCTTTAATCCGATAGCCGGAGACAAGGGTATCGACTTCTCTGCAACAGTGGATAAATCAGCACCTGAAACAATCATCACCGATAGCCAGAGAACGCAGCAGATCCTTAAAAATCTCCTTTCCAATGCCTGCAAGTTCACAAGCCAGGGGGCGGTTTCTCTTCATACTTATACCCCTGATGCCAAGGAAACTCCGCTCAAAACTGCAACAGTGGCCTTTGCCGTGACCGACACCGGCATCGGTATACCTGTTGACAAACAGACGCTGGTTTTTTCAGCCTTTCAGCAGGCAGACGGCAGCACCAGCCGTACCTACGGCGGCACCGGTCTGGGACTTTCCATCTCGCGCCAGCTTGCCCGTTCGATGGGTGGCGAAATCTCATTGACCAGCGAGGCAGGGAAGGGGAGCACCTTTACCCTGTATCTTCCGGTAAAGGGTCTCTGCAGCATCGAACAGGCGATCGAGCAAACGGCCGTGCCGAAAATACCGGCGGCTGTCTTCTCAGCTTCCCTAATAACGGAAGCTGCAACGCTCAGGAGCAAGTCCTTTGATCCGCTGCCGGCGCCGATACCGGATGATCGCGAGAGTGTTCAAAACGGTGACAAAAGCATCCTGATCATCGAGGATGACCTGACCTTTGCCGGGATATTGGCAGATATGGTGCGGGGGCGCAGTTTTACCGTTCTGGTGGCCGCCGACGGTGAGAGCGGTATTGCCCTGGCCGAGCGTTATCATCCCAGTGCGATTATTCTGGATGTCATGCTTCCGCATATCGATGGGTGGGGCGTCATGCGCAGCTTGAAGGACAATCCGGTAACCCGGCATATTCCGGTGCATTTCATCACCTGTCTGGAGGAACGTCAGAAGGCGATGAGCATGGGTGCCATCGGTTTCGTTACCAAACCGGTGAACAGTGAACAGCTTGATACCGTCTTTGGTACCCTTGAGGCAGCCATTGAAAAGACCATGAAAATGCTCCTGATTGTTGAGGACGACCAGGATCAGGCCACTGCGATGGTTGCCCTTCTGGAAGAGAGAAACGTTACTATTACTGTTGCAGATAGTGGAGCACTGGCCATTAAACTTCTCTCCAGCGAGCAGTTCGACTGCATAGTGCTTGATCTGGGGTTGGCCGACATGGGAGCCTTCGATCTTCTGGAAGAGTTGAAAAAACTCGATCCTGAGCGCCGAATTCCGGTCATTATCCACACCGGTCGTGAACTGACTCACGAAGATGAAAGACGGCTGCATCACTATGCCGAGAGCATCATCATCAAGGGAGCCAAAAGCCCTGAACGGCTGCTGAATGAAGTAACGCTCTTTCTCCACCTGGTAGAAACCTCGCTTGATCCAGGTAAACAGCGCATGATCCGGACGGCTCTGGACAATGAGGCGATGCTGGATGGTAAAAAAATTCTTATCGTAGATGACGATATGCGCAATATTTTCTCGCTCTCCAGCGCTCTGTCGGAAAAGAATATCATCATTTATGAGGCGGAAAACGGAGTTGAGGCTCTTAAACAGCTGGATGCATTTCCTGAAATCGACCTGGTTCTTATGGATATCATGATGCCGGAAATGGATGGCTACGAGGCGATGCGTTGCATCAGGAAGGATCCCAGGTTCAATTCACTGCCGATTATCGCCCTGACCGCCAAGGCGATGAAGGGTGACCGCGAGGAGTGCCTGAAGGCCGGTGCCAGCGACTATATTCCCAAACCGGTCGATATCGAAAAATTATTCTCGCTTTTGCGTGTCTGGATGTATTCTAAAGCATCTTCTGAAACAATGGAGATCGGGAGATAAAGGTTGATGGGGTTGATGGGGTTGATGAGCGTTCTCTGGATAATACGGGATAAATGGGGGATTGGATCATGAAAACAAAAAGCCTGCTGATAGTAGTTCTGTCGGTTCTTGTCGTAGGATTGACGTCTGGTTTTTCATATTCTAAAGAGTTCAGAATCATTCTCATGCAGGATGAAAAAGGAGCTGCCGAGAGGTACAGCCCATTAATGACCTATTTAAAAAAGAATGATTTTGACGTCGACTTTGTGACTGCGCCGAATTATTCTGCCGCTTCAAAAATGTTTGCCAGTGGAGCGGTTGATGCCATTTTTAGCGGTTCAGGTGTGGCCGGTGCCCTTATTATCAAGGATCTTGCTTATCCAATTGCAAGACCGGTATCAAAAGGTGGTGGCAGCACCTACCATGCGGTTGTTATTGCGCGAAAGGGGGCGTCAAAATTCACGGATACGGTTGATTATTTCAACGGGAAGAGGATTATCTTTACAGCGCTTGCCTCTTCCGGAGAGTTTTATTATCGTTCCAACCCGAAAATCAAAAGTATCAACTCAAAGATAGAAATTGCTGCATCCCATGGGGGCGCTATAGATGCCCTCTCCAGAGGCGCTGCAGATGTAGCAATTGTAAAGAATCTGGTCTGGGAAAAATATAAGGATAAATATCCAGGGCTTGAAAAGGTGAAGGATGATAATGGTGAAAATCCGGAAATGCCGCTTATGATTTCCAATAAAGCTGATGCCAAAAAAACAGCCAGGCTCTCCCGGATTTTGCTTGCGCTTGAAAACGACAAGTCTCCGGATGCTCTGGAGGTAAAGAATAAATTAGGTATTCAGGGGTATGCAACAACAACCCGGGCAGATTTCAAGCATACTATCTTCTTGTTAAAAAAAGCCGGAGTAACAAAGTCTTTTGATTTTAACTTCAAATAGTAATTTTTCTGATGTCAGTGAGGTTGTACAATGTATTTATTCAGTTCTATTCGTAATAAATTGATGGTTCCGACACTCGTCCTGACGGTGTTGCTCCTCACATTGCTCGGAATGTTTCTGGCGATGAATAGTTTTTCAGGCATCAAGCTTATGCTGACCGCCAAAGCCAATTCAACCGTTGATTTTATATCCAAGGTAAGTATCTCGTCGTATAAAAACTTTGAATACTTTGACCTTGATAGTTATGTTCAGGAAATCAAAAAAGACCCGGAAGTGGATTTTGCAACTTTCTTCGATGCAAGCGGTGTTGCATTAACAAAAGAAATTGGCAGGAACTCCGATCCGTATATTGTGGTAGAAAGAAGTATTTCTGATGAAAACGGCAAGAAGCTTGGTTCTCTGGAAATAGGTTTTAATAGTTCGATGATTGACTCCAATCTTCGTAACAGCCTGATAATCATATGCATAAGCATTATTGCCGCGATTATACTGTTCATATTCGGCATGAAAATATTGAGTGAGCAGATCGTCATAAGGCGCATTGTAAAGATGGAAGCTTTGTCAGAGAAGCTTGCTGATGGTGATTTGACTGTAGTTGTTAATGCAACAGGGAACGACGAAATCGCATCCCTTGGCAGGGCAATGAATAAAATGGCAGAAAATCTTAAAGATTTGCTAGGAAAAACCAGGTCACGAAATATGGAGCTGGAGGAGTGGCAAAGAAACGAGATAAGATTCAAGAGCGGACAGAATGATCTTAACAACATCCTGCGTGGTGATCAAAATAATGTCGAACTTGCAGACAAGGCGCTTGCTTTTCTGATCGATTATCTTGGTGGTGGCGTAGGTGTTTTCTATCAGTATAATGAAAATGATGAGACTCTTGAATCAATCGCAACCTACGCAATTTCAACCTCGGAACGCAGGAGCGAGCTTATTTATCCGGGTGAAGGACTGGCAGGTCAGGCGGCATTGGAAAGAAAGATGATCTGCATTAATTCGGTGCCGCATAACTATATGTCTATCGTTTCGGCTATGGGTGAGGCGGATCCGTTGAATTTAGTGGTGATGCCGATCATACACAATGAGCTGCTGACCGGGGTTTTGGAAATAGGTACTTTCAGGTTATTCAGTGACAGCGATTTTGCCTTTCTGAATCAGGCAACAGAGGGAATTGCCATCGCTTTAAACGTCAACCGGTCGCGGCAACAGGTCAAAGAGCTTCTTCAGCAGGCGCAGCAGCAGACTGAAGAACTGCGGGTTCAGCAGGAGGAGTTGCAGCAGAGCAACGAGGAGTTGGCGGAACGGGCAAGGCTGATGTCGGAACAGCAGAATTTTAATATCTACTGATAAAGTAACGGTAACGATATGACCAGCGACGAACTAACAGATATTGAAATAAAGCTCCTGATGGAGGGTGTCTTCCAGGTATACGGTCACGATTTCAGGGATTATTCAGAGGCGTCGCTTCGACGGCGGCTGACCAACTGGCTTTCCGGCTCCGGTTTTGCTACGCTCTCGCTTGCCCAGTCGCACCTGCTTCGTGATCGTGCACTCTTCGACACCCTGCTGCGCGGGATTACAGTCAATGTCTCGGAGATGTTCCGCGACCCCGCTTTTTTCAAGGCCATCAGGGAACAGGTGGTGCCGTATCTGAAGACCTATCCTTTTATAAAGATCTGGCATGCCGGTTGTGCCTCAGGCGAAGAGGCCTATTCAATGGCGATACTTTTGCTTGAAGAGGGGTTGAGAGGACGTTTCCGGATCTATGCCACCGATATCAACGAAGAGGTAATACGCAAGGCACATGAGGGAATATATCCACTACAGGAAATGCAAAATTTTACCAGAAACTATCAGCATGCGGGCGGGACAGGCTCTTTTTCGGACTACTATACGGCCCGTTACGATCATGCCATTTTGACCCCCATGCTGCGGGAGAATATCGTCTTTGCTGCCCACAGCCTGGCCGTTGATGCAGACTTTGGCGAAATGAACCTGATACTGTGCCGCAATGTCATGATTTATTTCAAGAAACAGCTCAAGGAACGCGTACTTGGACTCTTTGACAGTAGTCTTTCTCCGGGCGGTTTTCTTTGTCTCGGTACCAAGGAGAGTCTGGATCACCGTCATATTTCCAACCATTTTGAAGAGATAAAACCACGGACGCAGATCTATCGGAAACGCTATGCAAAAAAATAACGGTAGAAAGTTCAAGGCAGTTGTGATCGGGGTTTCGACCGGCGGAGTTTCGGCGCTAAAGCTTGTGCTGGGAGCGCTTCCAGCCGATTTCCCGATTCCGGTTCTGGTCGTCACCCATATCACGCCTGATTCCGATGACGGCCTGGCGATTTTGCTGGACACGCTCTGCGCCATCAGGGTGAAGGAAGCGGATGATCAGGAACCAATGATCCCCGGGTCAGTCTATCTGGCTCCGGCCAATTATCATATGATGGTGGAGCGGGGCGGTACTCTGGCGCTCTCCATAGATCCGCTGGTCAACTTTGCCAGACCATCGGTTGATGTCCTCTTTGAAACAGCTGCAGAGGTTTACGGTCCGGCGCTGATCGGGGTCATCATGACCGGAGCGGGAAACGACGGCAGTAAAGGTCTGTCAAAAATTAAAAGCTGCGGTGGGATGGCAATCGTGCAGGACCCTGCTGATGCTGAAATGGATGCCATGCCCAGAAGCGCATTGCAATTACTGAAGGCCGATCATATCGTACTATTGGTAGAAATTCCGCCCCTATTGATAAGACTTGCAGGAGTAAAGCCATGACCATTGCTGCCATTCCGATTCTGATCGTCGATGACCGGCCGGAAAACCTTCTGTCGTTGGAGGAGCTCCTTAGTGATCAGGGCTATGAACTTGTCAGGGCATCATCCGGCAACGAAGCTCTTCGCCTGACCCTCAAGCAGGAATTTGCCCTGGTACTGCTCGATGTACAGATGCCGGAAATGGATGGATTTGAGACGGCTGAGTTGATGCGGGTTAATCCGAAAACCAGACATATTCCGATAATCTTTGTCACCGCCGGCTTTAAAGATCTGCAGTTTCAGTTCAGGGGATATGATGCCGGAGCGGTCGATTATCTTGCAAAACCGATAGAGCCGCTGTTTCTTCAGAGCAAGGTCAGAATATTTGCCGAGATGTATTGTCAACGCCATGAAATAGAGCTGCATAAAAATCATCTGGAAGAACTGGTTGAACTGAGGACGGCCGAGTTACGGCAGTCTTCAGCGGAACTGATAACCAGCAACAAGCGGCTCCAGCAACGAAACATCGAAATGGAAGCAGTCCAGGAGATACTCAGGGGGCAGATTGATGACTTTACCGAGACACATGATCAATTGCTGGCAACGGAAGAGATGTTGCGGGTTCAGCTTGAAGTGTATGAGGTCAACCAGAAACTGCTGAACGAATCCAATTGCAATCTTCAGACTCTATTCGATGTTTCTCCGCTTGCGATAGTGGTTTCTTCATTTCCCGAAGGGATAATCCGCGAGATTAACAACACTTTCAGCGATGACTTCGGCTACAAGGATGAATTTGTTATCGGCGAGACCGGTTTTAATATTGGTCTCTGGGTTGATAATGATGATCGGGATCTTTTTTTGAAGTTGATGCAGGATCAGCAGGGTGTTTCCGGTTTTAGTTCCTTGATTAAAACCTGTCATGGCGAAAACCGGAATGTGCTTTTGTACAGTAACCTCATGGATTTTAAGGGTGAGAAATGTCTGCTGACCGTATTTCTGGATGTAACCGAACAGAAACGGATGGAAGAGCAGATCCGGCAGACTCAGAAGATGGATGTTATCGGGCAGCTTGCCGGTGGTATAGCTCACGACTTTAACAATATGCTGACCGCAATATTAGGCTCTGCCGAACTCATGGTGCGTCATGTGCAGCATGATTCCGCAGCAATGAAGCTGCTTGGCAATATTCAAAAGGCGGCGAGCCGTTCGGCAGACCTGACCGGACAGCTGCTGGCTTTTTCTCGCAAAGGTCAAAAAAACGCTGTTCAAGTCAGAATTGATAAAACGATACAGGAAGTTATTTCTTTGCTGGAGCGAACGATAGACAAGAAGATCTCTCTGAAGGCGCGACTTGCTGCAAGCATTGCGTGTGTAGATGGTGACCCGACACTATTGCAGAATGTTCTGCTGAATCTGGGTGTCAATGCCCGCGATGCAATGCCTGAAGGAGGTGTAATCACGTTTGCTACCGCAAATGTTGAACTGGATTCCGCCTACTGCGGATCATGTGCCTTTAACATAACCCCCGGTCCATACATTGAAGTATCGGTTTCCGATACCGGAATCGGGATGACAGAAGATATTATTCAACGGGTCTTCGAGCCGTTTTTTACGACAAAAGAGGTCGGCAAAGGAACCGGTCTGGGGCTGGCTGCCGTTTACGGCACCGTTACTGAACACCATGGCTGTATAAACATCTTCAGTGAGCCCGGTATCGGAACAGTCTTCAAACTTTATCTTCCGTTGTCTGGCGAGAAGAAATTGGAAGTCACCTCAACCGAAGAGTTGATTCATGGTTCGGGAGGTATCCTGCTGGTGGACGATGAGGAGATAATCCGTGACATAGGAAAAAATCTTCTGGAAGAGTCGGGATATCGGGTCTATTCTGCCGTAGATGGCGAACATGCGCTGGAAGTTTACGAGCGCGAGAGGGAGAATATTCGCCTGGTGATTCTGGATATGATTATGCCGGGAATGGGTGGTAAAGAGACTCTTGTGCAGCTTAAGAAATCTTATCCCGATATCCGGGTCCTGATCTCGTCCGGATTTCATAAGGAGGGGACAGCTGGCGAGCTCAAGCAGCTCGGCGCAAAAGGTTTTCTCCAGAAGCCGTATCTCCGTCAGGAACTATGCAGAGCAGTTGCCGTGGCGATCAGTGATACGAGCGCTACATTGTAACAAATTGAGTAACGTTTATTTTAACGTATAAGTCCAGGTTACCTGTATAAGTTTAGCTATCTATCGTTAGATCCAGTAATATAAGGAGGATAATATGGCAAAAGTTCTCATGCCGATCGCACAGGGTTTTGAAGAAATTGAGGTCATAGCGGTTGTTGATGTTCTTCGGAGAGCCGACATAGAGGTCGTTATTGCCGGAGTTATCTCCGGTCCGGTTGAAAGCGCCCACAATGTTTTTATTATGCCTGACACAACGATAGATGCCGTAGATGCCGGAACATTCGACATGATCGTCCTCCCGGGCGGACAACCCGGCACTGACAATCTCAACGCGGATCCACGCATTCATGCGCTACTTGCTGAATTCGCCGTAAAAGAAAAGCTGATTGGCGCCATCTGCGCCGCTCCGATCGTGCTTGCTGCCGCCGGACTGCTAAGCGGTAAAAAAGTGACCTGTTACCCCTCATATATTGATCAATTAAATGGCGGAATTTACGAAGATACACCGGTGGTCAGTTACGGCAACATCATAACCAGCCAGGGACCTGGCACCGCAATCCGCTTCGGACTTGCAATAGCCGATCGCCTGGCCGGGCGTCACACTTCTGATGGCGTTGCCAAAGCCATGCTGGTTCAGGATAAGTCGCCGGATATTTGGAGTCCACATTTATTCAACAGCATCAGTCAGGCACTGCTGAGCGCATTGGAGCTGAAGGACAGTTATACGCAGGGGCAGGCTCGCAGGGTTGCCGAATACAGCCTGAGCATCGGAGCTAAGCTGAAACTGCCGATAATAGAGATGCGCGACCTGTATCTGGGTGCGATGCTGCATGACATCGGAAAATACAATACTGCTGAAGATGTCCTCAACAAACCGGATACCCTCAATCTTCGCGAGGAGACGCTGACTCGGGAGCATACTCTGAAAGGAACACTGTTTGTAGTGGGTATTAATGATATAAGCCATATCGGACCAACCATTCTTCACCATCATGAGCATTGGGACGGCTCCGGCTATCCCGGCCGCTTGAAAGGTGAGCAGATTCCGCTGCATGCCCGTATTGTTTCAGTAGCAGATGCATACGATGCCATGATTTCAAACCGTTCCTATCGCGACGGACTGGATAAAGATGCCGCCATTCGTGAGCTTGTAAAGAAGAAAGACTCGCAGTTTGACCCGTTTATCGTTGATGTATTCATTGAATGCTTGAATGATTCGCCGTTCGAAATGAAAGATTTCAGTTATTACTTTTGAAAGTATCTGTGCTTATAAGGGAAAATTATGGCAAAAAAAATATTAATAATCGATGACGAACGAGCTATCGTCAAAGTACTTGTTTCACGTCTTACAATGCATGGATTTGAAGTGGATTCTGCCAGTGACGGGGAATCCGGTTTTGAAAAGACCCGTAAATTTGTTCCGGATGTTATTTTGATGGACATTTCAATGCCGGGCTGGAATGGCATAGAAACGGCAAAACGGTTGAAGGACAATCCCGGTACAGCCGATATACCGATTATTTTTCTGACCGCCTTGAGTGAAGAAAGCATATCCAGGAAATATTTGGAAAATGGCAAACATTATGTGCTCCTGAAGCCATTTAAGGTGGAAGAGCTGCTCACAATTTTATCAGATGATCTTGGAATGTAAGTGGTTGATCACTTCATGGCCATCAAAAACAGCTGAACAAATACTATCTTTAACAGCATGCTGAGCGGATAGGCCGCGGCATAGCCGGCCTCGACCCGTTCATTGCCGCAGCGACCGACGGCGAAACCTAAAACTGCCGGTTGAGTCTGAACCCCCGCCAGAATACCTCCGATAAACGGCCACGATTTGCCAGCTATTGCGCGGGCCATCGCCATTGTCACCAGACAGCTAACTGTTGTAATGCAGGCACCCAGAGCAAGGGCGGATATATTGAGCGGCGCCGTATGCAGCAGACTGCCGGCCTTGATGCCGGCGCATCCAAGAAAAACAACCAGACCCAGTTGACGCAGCGACATTGACGCACCGTACGGCAGATACCATGTCAATGGACCGGTTCTGCCAAGTGCCCCAAGTATCAGAGCAACAATCAAACAGCCTGCCACCGGGCCGATCTCGAACGTTCCAATACCCATTGGCAGGCTGATATCTACTGTTCCGAGGGCAATCCCCATTGCGAGACCAAGCCCAAAGGTCAGGATATTGAATTCGCTTGCTTCCTGATAGGAATCGCCAATGAATTCGGTTATTGCGGTCAGCTTTTCCCGTGGAGCAATCACCCTCAGCCGGTCGCCCGGCATGATGGTGGTTTCTGCATTTGGTATAAAATCCGTGTCGCCTCGCCTGATTCTGGTCACGATTCCTTCGTAATTGCGAAAAATCCCCACCTGCCGCAGTGTTTTGCCGCATACGGCCGGGCTTGATGCGAATATCCGTCGTAAGTCGAGCTGGCTTCTGTCATTCAAGACATCCCCTCCGTATTCAACGCCAAGTATCTCAGTGGCATTGCGCACGTCATGCAACATTCCGACGACAGTTACAATATCTCCGTTTTTAATGACTGAATTTCCCGAGATGGCGAACTGCTTGCCTTCACGCACGCACCTGGCGAAGCGCACTGATAATGAATAGCGCTCTAGCAGTCCGGCGACCGATTCACCGGGTTCCTTGACATTACGTATCATGATTGCTGCGCTCGCCAACGTGTCGCCGACATCATGTGTTTCGTGCCTGAACGGCCATGAAAGCAGGAGGATAGGGATTAAGACGCCCAGAGGATAAGCGACAGCGTAACCCAGGGTTGCTTCAGCCCCCCTCTGCCCGAGAGCCGTTGTCGCAGCGGCCAGTGACGGGGTATTGGTCAGGGCTCCGGCAAAAACGCCCGAGGCGGTGCTTGACGGGATATTCAGCAGCTGCGAAGCAAATATATCTACGATGAAGGCGGCACAGATTGCGACAGGCGGTATAAGTAAATAACGCCAGCCGCCATGCGTCCAGGTGTCGAACAGGAAATCGCTTGATGTGAGACCGATTGCATACACAAACAGTGCGAGTCCGAATGTTGCCAGGACGTCCGGCGGTTTTACCGCTGGTTCGATATAGCCCCACATGACACCGGCAAACAGCACCCCGGCGACACCAAGAGACACATTTTTTATGGAGATTCGACCAAGCAGGGAGCCGCAACCGATGGCAAGACAGACAAGCAGAAGAGGGTTGTTAAGCATTATTTCTCCGTCGTGTGATGTTAATAAAAACTACGTGGAAATTGTACCAGATTAACAGCAGCGGTCAAAGCCATGGAGGGTGAAACCAGGAACTGCAAGCCTATTCAGGCTTCTTTTTGACCGGCGCCGTTGCCGTTGTCTTGGGAACATCCGTGGTTGAAGGTGGTGACAGGTTCTTAGAGCCAACGACACCTTCAATCCACATTGAGAGTGCCTTGCTGTTTTTGAGGGTTTCCTCAGGTATCACAAGGCTGTTTTTTTGTGCAAGGCTGCCCGCGTACTTGAGTTGCAATTCACTCGGGCCAACGCCTGATGCCCGAACCGGAGGAATGGAGAAGCCCATCTTGTTGTGGACGCCTTTACAAAAGCGCTGCCAGGTTTCCTTGTTTTCCACAACCAGGTCCAGAAAGTTTTCCATCTTGCTGGTCAGTTCATAATCGATCACCCAGGCATGTTTGTCCCTGAGATAGTCAATGAGTGTTTCCCCCGGCTGCAGCGGCACTACCCGCCCTTTTTCTTCCTTGACGTAGCCCCGGTCGGTAATATTCTTGGTGATGGCGGCGTAGGTGGAGGGGCGCCCTATGTCGAGCCGTTCCAATTCCTTTACCAGTGAGCCCAGCGTAAATCTTCCCGGCGGTTTGGTCTTTTTTTCTTCGAGAACTTCCCGTATCTTAGGTACCAGTTCCCCGACCTCTACCGGTGGAAGCAGTTGCAGCTTGTTATCTTCATCACCCTTCTTTTCTTTTTCCTCGTCGACCTCGGCATATACCTTGAGAAAACCGTCAAAGACCAGAACCCGCCCGGCTGCCTTGAAGCGCTCACCGGACACATCAAAAATCATGACCGTTGAATCATAGCGCGCTACTGCCATTTGACTGGCAACAGCCCGTTTGAATATCATCTCGTAGAGACCGGCATGGTCGGGAGTCAGTCCTTCTTTCCTGATGATGGCTGCGATATCGGCGACCGAGTGCATGTGGGTCGGGCGGATCCCCTCGTGCGCCTCCGCCTGGGAGTTTTTAGATTTGTGCTGGTGCGGTTTTGCGGGCAGATAACTGCTGCCGAGACTCTTGCCCAGATAATCCCGAATCTCGGTAATAAAGGCTTCATCCATCCGGACGGAATCGGTACGGTGATAGGTGATCACGCCATGGTCAAACAGCGCCTGCGCCAGTTTCATCGTATGTTCCGGGGTGAACTTCAGGCGGGCGGCTGCGGCGGCCTG
Organism: Geobacter sp.; assembly: GCA_025360785.1. Taxonomy (GTDB): domain Bacteria; phylum Desulfobacterota; class Desulfuromonadia; order Geobacterales; family Pseudopelobacteraceae; genus JACRCG01. Next base: position 18,643 of record JANYBN010000014.1, on the reverse strand, counting down.
CAAGTCAACCGTGGTGAACGGCGGCTTGGGAGACTGCTTGACCTCTTTCCTTTCAACCTTTTCGGCAAGCGCATGGGTTTGCGCACTGATGGCATCAATGATCTTCTGTGCGTCCGCCTGTTGGATGAACTTGCCCTTGATATGACGGGCCAGGAAGGTTGTACCGTCCTTGTCAAGCTGGATGTCCAGCATCCAGTACGGCGAGGAGGTGAAGTTGCGGATCTCCCGTTCACGATCTACCACCAGACGCACCGCCGGGGATTGGACCCTCCCGACGCTGTAGCCTCTGCGTAGAGCTTTGCTGGCAATCGGTGAGAGAATGTAGCCCACCAGCCGGTCGCCGATTCTGCGTCCAAGAAAGGCGTTGTAGAGACCGGTATTGGTCTGTTCGAACGGCACCGCCTTGTCAAGCGACTCCTTTAGCCCCTTTTCGGTAACTTCATAAATCTCCATGCGCAGGCATTCTTTGGCGACCTCTTTCACCTCTTCATAGATATGACAGCTGATGGCATATCCTTCACGGTCAGGGTCACCGGCAAGCATGACGGTCTCGCCTTTGGCCGCTGCGCGAAGCTCTTTGGGCAGGTGTGTTTTCTTATCGTGATAGACGAAGGTTGGTTCGTAAGTTGTTAAATCTACGCCTATAGATGCATCTGGGAGGTCTTTGAAGTGTCCTACGGTGGACATGGCTTTTACTTTAAGAATAGACTGTATTTTTTTAGCTTTGGTGGGTGATTCAACAATTATGAGCATTAAGACAGCTGCCTTATCGGTTTATTTATGATCCCCTGAAGTTGTGTGCAACATACAACTTTATCTGCAGGACAGCAAGCAGGCAGGAGTAAAATACAAGGTTGAATGGAGAGGAAAGGAGCTTCTGTTGTGGTAGATTGGCTTTTCTCAGTTCAAGAGTATATCGAGAAAGTCCTCATGCCGGAAAAAGAATCAAACAAAGCGGACTTCTCTTCGTTAGTTACCGGTTTTGAAACTTTTTTGCCGTCAGAGGAATTTTGAGTAAAAGTTTGAGGTGCGGATAATTCTACAATGTCATCAGTAAGATTCGCTGCATTCCCATTAAGGTCAGTTTCAGCAGCCTTTTTAGATTTATGATTTTGTTCAGGTGATTTCTTCTGTGTGGTAAGAGTGACTTGTTCTTTGATGTTGTTAATAATGTTTGACTGCATATTTACCAAACTCCTTTGTTCAGCATACGATGAACCATGTAACTTAATATCGCGGCAGATGCAAGTGATAGTTTATGAATGTGAAGAGTGATACCTGAATTCAATATAGACAAAGTTTTTGTAAATCCTGCTTGACCTGTTTCAGCTTTGAGTGGTATAGTGCCGTCACTACATACACCACCTTTTAATCTAGTCCGAGAGGCTAGCAAAGGCGACACAATGGATGCACCAATTTATATAACTAGAAGGGTCTTGCCGCTTGGCGCGGTGAGGCTCTTTTTTTGTGCCCGAGCCTGAACAACAGGATAATTTCTAGTTTGCCAAGGAGGCTGCCGAATGTCAGCTGAACAGACCGTACTCATGGATGGCGCAGGAATAAAGCGGGCCCTGACGCGCATCGCTCACGAAATCCTTGAACGCAACAAAGGGGTTGCCGATATCGTGCTGATCGGCATCCGTTCGGGAGGCGCCTACCTGGCGGACGGAATTGCACAGCAGATCAGTGTTATCGAGGGGGGAGCCGTGCCGGTGGGGGCGATTGACATCACCCTTTATCGCGATGACTGCTCCGGACATCTGCCGCATCACCCGGTCGGTAAGACAGATATCCCGTTCTCACTGGAAGCGAAGAAGGTCATTCTGGTTGATGACGTGCTGTACACCGGCCGCACTATCCGGGCCGCCATGGATGCGCTGATGGATTTCGGTCGCCCCCAGTCGATTCAACTGGCGGTGCTGATTGACCGTGGCCACCGCGAATTGCCGATTCGCGCCGATTTTGTTGGGCGCAATGTTCCGACCAGCCAGAAAGAGAATGTTCAGGTTGTTTTTGACCGATCTAACCAGCCGATTGAAGTGGTACTCGAAAAATAGGGGGAGGGTGAACGACATGGCCGAGTTCAAGCACAAACACATTATTGCCCTGCGGGACCTGACGAAAGAGGATATCGAACTGCTGATCTCAACCGCCGAGAACATGCGTGAAATCAACAGTCGCGATATCAAGAAAGTTCCGACGTTGCGCGGTAAAACAATTATCAACCTGTTCTACGAAGCTTCGACGCGCACCCGCACCTCCTTCGAAATTGCCGGCAAGCGGCTTTCGGCCGATACCGTCAATATCACGACGGCCTCCAGTTCGGCCACCAAGGGTGAAACTCTTGCAGACACTGCCCTGAACCTGCTGGCGATGAAGCCTGACATCATCGTGATGCGCCATGCCGTCTCCGGTGCGCACTATTTTCTGGCCAACAAGATTAACTGCTCGATCATTAATGCGGGTGACGGCGCTCATGAGCATCCTTCGCAAGGTCTGCTGGACATGCTGACCATGAAGGATCGTTATGGGCGTCTGGACGGTCTGAAGGTGGCGATTGTCGGAGATGTTACGCACAGCCGCGTTGCAAGATCCAATATTCAGGGGCTGACCAAGCTAGGATCAAAGGTTTTTCTGGCCGGCCCGCCAACCATGATGCCGCCGGGAGTGGAAAAGCTGGGAGATGTTACGGTCTGCGCCACCATGAACGAGGCGCTGCAGGATGCCGATGTCGTCATGATGCTGCGCATTCAGCAGGAGCGTCAAGGTAAGACCCTGATGCCGAATGCCCGTGAATATTCCCGCTACTTCGGGCTTAATCCGAACAACATCAAGCTGGCCAAGCCTAATGCGATGATTATGCACCCCGGTCCGATCAATCGAGGGGTCGAAATGTCCTCCAGTATGGTCGATGGGGACCAGTCATGGATATTGAAACAGGTTGAGAACGGCGTGGCGGTCAGAATGTCGATGCTGTATCATGTCTGTGGCGGCGAACTGGAGTAGGGCGATAATTATCAATCGTAGGTTGGGCAAAGCGCAGCGTGCCCAAAGCTTGCAACGGTATTGTTGGGCACGGCATAAAACAGCCTTTGCCCAACCTACATAAATTTTATCTCAATTAATAGAGGTGACTATATGAATCTGCTGATAAAAAACGGCCGGGTGATCGACCCCTCACAGAAAATTGACGACACGCTGGACATTCTGGTGGAGAACGGCCTGGTCAGGGAAATCGGCAAGGGTCTGAGCGCATCTGCCGGGGTTGAAACAATTGATGCTTCCGGACTTTATGTGGTTCCGGGGCTGATCGACATGCATGTCCATCTGCGCGATCCGGGGCTTGAATACAAGGAAGACATCGTATCAGGTACGAAAGCGGCAGTTGCCGGAGGTTTTACCTCGATCTGCTGTATGCCGAACACAAAGCCGGTTATCGACAACAAAACGGTTGCCAGCTACATCATTAACAAGGCCAAGGCGGATGGATTCTGCAACGTCTTCCCGGTCGGATCTATTACCTACGGGCTTTCCGGAGAGCGGATGGCAGAGATGGGGGAACTCAAGGAATCGGGCTGTGTCGCCGTCTCTGATGACGGCAAACCGGTAGTTAACAGTGAACTAATGATGCGCTCATTGCAATACGCCGCCGGGATCGGAATCATGGTGATTTCCCACGCAGAGGAGCTGGAATTGGTAGGCGAGGGGGCCATGAATGAGGGCTTCACCTCCACCGAACTGGGGCTGAAAGGGATTCCGCGCGTTGCGGAAGACATCGCTACGGCAAGAGAAACGATGCTTGCGGAATATACCGGTACGCCGATTCACATCGCTCACGTTTCTACAAAAGGTTCGGTGCGGATCATTCGCGAAGCCAAGGCGCGCGGCGTCAGGGTAACCTGCGAAACGGCGCCGCACTATTTCACTCTGACCGATGACGCGGTGCGCGGCTACAACACCAATGCCAAGATGAACCCGCCGCTCAGGGAAGCTGATGATGTTGCTGCCATCAAGGAAGGGCTGAAGGATGGCACCATAGATGCCATTTCTACCGATCATGCGCCCCATCATCAGGATGAAAAAGATGTCGAGTTTAATGTGGCGATGAACGGTATTATCGGGTTGGAAACGTCCCTGCCGTTATCGCTCGCTCTGGTCACGGAAGGGGTGCTGACACTTAATCAACTGATTGATAAAATGTCATCCAACCCATCTAGTATCCTGGGCTTGCAGCGTGCTACCCTCAAGACTGGTTCAATAGCCGATATCACTCTGGTTGATCCGAAGGTGGAGTGGGTTGTAGAGGCCGACAAGCTGGCCAGTAAGTCCAAAAACTCGCCCTGGCTCGGGCAAAAGCTTATTGGCGGCGCCGCAGCGACAATCGTTGGCGGTAAACTGGTATACAAACGATAAAAACTGAAATTCAGGAGAAGCGGTCTATGAAAGCAATCCTTGCGCTCGCCGACGGGCGCATTTTTGAAGGTAAATCATTCGGAGCACCGGGAGAGGCAATCGGTGAAGTCGTATTCAACACCGCCATGTCCGGTTATCAGGAAGTCCTGACCGATCCCTCCTACAAGGGGCAGATGGTCACCATGACCTATCCGCAGATCGGCAACACCGGCATCAACCCCGAGGATATCGAGAGCCGCGGCCTGTTCCTGTCCGGTTTCATCGTTAAGGAATATATTGATTGTTACTCTAACTGGCGTGCCACGATGAGTGTGGCCTCCTATCTCATGGAGAACGGTGTGGTTGGTATCCAGGGGATCGACACCCGTGCCCTGACTCGTCACCTGCGCGACAAGGGCGCTCAGAACGGGATCATCTCCACTATTGATCAGGATCATGCCAGCCTGATCGCCAAGGCCAGGGCTGTGCCGAGCATGGCTGGTCTGGACCTCGCTTCCGGCGTTAGCTGCACTGAACCGTATAACTGGACCGAAGGAGAGTGGGATCTGGAGGACGGCTATCCGCAGGTGGATCCAGCTACTCTGAAATATAAGGTCGTTGCGTACGATTTCGGCATCAAGTACAACATTCTGCGCTGTCTGGTGGATGCCGGCTGCGATGTGACCGTGGTACCCGCAAACTTTCCGGCTGAAGAAGCGCTGGCCATGAACCCGGACGGCATCTTCCTCAGTAACGGCCCCGGTGATCCGGAACCTCTGGTCGGCGTACAGGCGGAGCTCAGGAAGTTCATAGGCAAGAAGCCGATCTTTGGTATCTGTCTGGGACACCAGCTTTTGGGTCTTGCTCTGGGGGGTAAAACGGTCAAGCTTCCTTTCGGCAACCATGGTTCCAACCTGCCGGTTATGGATATGTCCACCCGCAAGGTGGAAATTACCTCCCAGAATCATGGTTTCGCCGTAGATCTCGATTCTCTGGGTGACGTCGCCTGCCTGGGGCATGAAAACCTGAACGACCAGACCGTCGAAGGGATCAGCCATTGCGATCTGCCGATTTTCTCGGTACAGCATCATCCGGAAGCTTCTCCAGGGCCGCATGATTCGCAGTATCTGTTTGGCAGGTTTGTCAAATTGATGGAAAAGCATAAAGGGAAATAGGACTCGTAACAACTAAGGTTCTGATATTTTTATGAATTATCACGCTCTTTATCAATCAGGTGAGTTATTAAAGCGGGTTAGCGAGGCTTATCGCCGTCTGGCGGTCTGCGATCTCTGCCCGCATGATTGTAGTGTCAACCGCATCTGGGGGGAAACAGGCCTTTGCGGGGCCGGTCTGAAGCCCAAGATCGCCTCGGCCAATGTGCACAAGGGCGAGGAACCGCCGATCTCCGGGACTAATGGGTCAGGTACGGTTTTTCTCTCCGGCTGTTCTTTGAAATGCGTTTTCTGCCAGAATTTCCCCATCAGCCAGTTCGGCAACGGTGAAGTGATCACTACCAGAGAACTGGCGAATCGAATGCTGAAGCTGCAAAAACAGCGGGTTCACAACATCAACTTCGTCACTCCAACCCACTACCTGCCGCAGATTCTGGCAGCGCTCTGGCTGGCGATACCGCAAGGTTTTGCGTTGCCGATAGTCTGGAACAGCAGCGGATATGAAAAGCTGGATGCCCTGCAGCTTCTGGACGGAGTTGTGGATATTTATCTGCCCGATATGAAATACAGCGACGACGTTTCGGCGGTTGAGATTTCAGCTGCTCCGGGTTATTGCCGGATCAATCGTATTGCGGTAACAGAGATGCTGCACCAGGTGGGGCATCTTCAGGTGGATGAAGATGGCATTGCCGCCAAGGGGTTGATCATTCGGAATCTCGTTCTGCCGGAGGGGATGGCGGGATCATCCTTAACCCTGCAGTGGATTGCCGAAAATCTGGGCCGTGATACTCATATTGCCCTGATGAGTCAGTATTTTCCAGCTCATCAGGCCGTAGAAATGCCAGGAATGAGGCGTAGGATCAGTGCCGAAGAGTATGATCGGGTGATTGAGGTGCTGGAAAAGGCGGGTCTTGAAAACGGATGGGTGCAGGATCACGACGATACCTGATTAGAAAAGGGGGATTTTATGTCCGGAATAAACATGACAATTTCCGAGCAGATTTTGCTTGAAAAATGTCGTGAAATTGAACTGCTCTGCAAGCAGCTTTATGATTACTTTGCGGAACTCTATGCCGGTGACGAGGATGCTGTTCGTCTGTGGTGTAAGACGGCGATGGAAGAACAGAATCATGCCGATCAGTTCACCTTGGCACTCAAACTAAGAAAAGGCATGTCATGCATGGTGGTTGCGGACTCAACGCGGGTTGATTCAATTATTAAACAGCTTGGTGCCGTGATCAGCAAAGTAAGGGCAGAACCGCCAAAGCTTGTGGATGCGCTGAATTCCTCAATCAGGCTCGAAAAGTATCTGGTTGATTTTCACCTTTCCTGCGTAGTCATGTTTGAGGAAGACTCATTCAAGAAGATGTTTAATGCCATGATGGCAAGCGACCAGGAACACATAGCTTCGTTGCAGGATACATATGATTTACTGACGTGCGCTCAGGCCTGGACATTTACAGGTTGATACTGAAAGACTTCGAGCAATGAGAACGATCGTTCTGCTGGTTATATCAAATGTGTTTATGACCTTTGCCTGGTATGCGCATTTGAAAAACCTGCGTACCCGCCACTGGTTGATCGCCGTTGCGGTTTCCTGGGGGATTGCCTTTTTTGAGTATCTGATTCAGGTGCCGGCCAACCGGATCGGATACGGAAAATACAACCTGGCCCAGCTTAAGATTATGCAGGAAGTCATCTCTCTGACGGTATTTGTACCATTTGCCGTTTTGTACATGGGAACAAGTCTCAACTGGAATTACCTCTGGGCCGGATGCTGCCTGGCTGGAGCGGTTTTCTTTATATTTCGATAATCACACGAAGGAGTAACGTATAAATGCCTAAAAGAACTGACATAAAAAAAATCCTCATCATCGGTGCCGGTCCGATTGTTATCGGCCAGGCCTGCGAATTTGACTATTCCGGTACCCAGGCCTGCAAGTCATTGAAGGAAGAAGGCTACGAGGTTGTGTTGCTGAACAGCAATCCGGCCACCATCATGACTGATCCGGATTTTGCCGATCGCACCTACATCGAGCCGGTGACGCCGGAAATCCTTGCCAAGATTATCGAGAAGGAACGTCCTGACGCTGTTTTGCCGACACTGGGCGGGCAGACGGCTCTAAATACCGCAGTGGCAGTTGCTGAAGCCGGCATTCTGGAAAAATTCGGTGTTGAGCTGATCGGCGCTAAACTGCCAGCCATCAAGAAGGCAGAGGATCGCACTCTTTTCAAGGCTGCCATGGAGAAGATCGGACTGGCGGTTCCCAATTCCGGTCTGGCCCATAACTATACTGAAGTCATGGAAGTTATCAAATATATCGGTTTTCCGGCCATCATTAGACCATCATTCACCCTGGGCGGAAGCGGCGGCGGCATTGCCTACAATCTGGAAGAGTACGAAAAAATGGCACTGGGGGGGATCGATGCCTCGCCAACGGATGAAATACTTATTGAGGAATCGGTTATCGGCTGGAAAGAGTATGAGTTGGAAGTTATGCGCGATACCGCAGATAACGTCGTGATTATCTGCTCGATCGAGAACTTTGATCCGATGGGTGTTCATACCGGTGACTCGATTACCATTGCTCCTGCCCAGACCCTGACCGATAAGGAATACCAGATCCTGCGCGACGCCTCACTGAAGATCATTCGTGAAATCGGCGTTGATACAGGCGGCTCCAACATCCAGTTCGGTATCAATCCGCGTGACGGGCGGCTGGTTGTGATAGAGATGAATCCGCGGGTATCGCGCTCATCGGCGCTGGCTTCCAAGGCGACCGGATTTCCGATTGCCAAGATCGCTGCCAAGCTGGCTGTCGGCTATACTCTGGACGAAGTCACCAACGATATCACCCGCGAAACACCGGCCTGTTTTGAGCCGAGCATAGACTATGTTGTCACTAAAATTCCCCGCTTCACATTCGAGAAGTTTCCGGCCGCTGACGCAACCCTGACCACGCAGATGAAGTCAGTTGGTGAAGTCATGTCAATCGGCAGAACTTTTAAGGAATCATTTCAGAAAGCGATCAGGTCCCTTGAAATAGGCGTAAGCGGCTTTGACTCCCGTCTGTTTGAGCTTGGGAGCGAATCCAGACGCGCTCTGACCGGCAAGGAGCAGCAACTGCTGTTGGAAAAACTGCGGGTACCGAATGCCGACAGACTCTGGTATGTTGGTGACGCCCTGCGTAGCGGCATGAGTGTGGAAGAAATTCATAAGCATACCGCCATTGATCCCTGGTTCCTTCACAATATTCGTCAGATAATCGAAAAAGAGGATGAACTGAAGTCCCTTACCCTTGCGGACGTTTCCGCTGCCGTTTTGCGCGATGCCAAGCAGTACGGTTTTTCGGACAAGTTTCTGTCTAAACTCTGGAGATGCAGTGAGGATGAAGTCCGTGAGCTGCGCTGGTCTCTGAATGTACGACCCGTGTACAAACGCGTTGATACCTGTGCCGCCGAATTTGTTGCCTATACCCCCTATATGTATTCTACTTATGAGGAAGAGTGTGAGGCAGCGCCGACAGACCGTAAAAAAATCATGATTCTGGGAGGTGGACCAAACAGGATCGGGCAGGGGATCGAGTTCGATTACTGCTGTGTCCATGGCGCCTTCGCGTTGGCTGAAGATGGTTATGAGACTATTATGGTAAACTGCAATCCGGAGACGGTCTCCACCGATTATGATACATCCGATCGTCTCTATTTTGAGCCGCTTACTCTTGAGGATGTGCTGGAGATCGTAGCCAAGGAGAATCCGGTCGGTGTTATTGTGCAATTTGGCGGGCAGACGCCGCTTAAGCTGGCTGTTGCGCTGGAAAAGGCCGGCGTGCCGATTATCGGAACGTCACCGGATGCCATCGATCGCGCCGAGGATCGTGAGCGGTTCCAGGAGATGCTTCACAAATTAGGCCTTCTCCAACCTGAGAACGGTATTGCCCGTTCTTTTGAGGAAGCGGAAAAAGTGGTGGAACGCATCGGTTATCCGGTTGTTGTTCGCCCTTCGTATGTGCTGGGTGGCCGCGCCATGGAAATTGTGTATGACTCGGAAAACCTGGAACGCTATATGAAAACGGCGGTGCTGATTTCTCCGGAACATCCGATTCTGATCGACAGTTTCCTGGATGAGGCGATCGAAATCGATGTTGATGCCCTCTGTGACGGTACTGATGTCGTAATCGGCGGAATAATGGAGCATATCGAAGAGGCTGGGATACATTCCGGCGACTCGGCCTGCAGTCTGCCTCCATACTCGATCAGTCCGGAAATTGTTGCCGAGATTCGCCGTCAGACTGTTCTGATGGCACTTGAGCTTAACGTAAAAGGCCTGATGAACGTGCAGTATGCGGTAAAAGGTACTGTCGTCTATATTCTTGAGGTGAATCCCCGTGCTTCCCGGACATCTCCTTTTGTTTCCAAGGCAACCGGACGACCGCTTGCCAAGATCGCAGCCCGGGTCATGGCCGGAAAAACTCTTAGAGAGCTTGGTGTTATTGAAGATATCATTCCAAAACACATTTCAGTAAAAGAAGCGGTCTTTCCGTTTGTCAAGTTCCCGGGCGTTGATACTCTGCTCGGGCCGGAAATGAAATCGACCGGCGAGGTAATGGGGATTGGTGAAACGTTTGCCGAAGCTTTCGCCAAATCGCAACTGGGGGCCAACGTAAAGTTGCCGCTGTCTGGAAATGTCTTTATTAGCGTGCGTGATGCAGACAAGAAACATGTTGTCAGCGCTGCCGAAAAACTGTATAAAGCCGGATTCGGTATTCTGGCAACCGGCGGAACGGCCCAATTTCTTGAGGAAAAGGGAATTCGGGTACGGCGTGTTAACAAGGTACTGGAGGGTCGTCCGCATATTGTCGATGCCATCAAAAATGGTGAGGTCCAACTGGTACTAAACACGACCCACGGGCCACAGGCGGTCGCTGATTCCTTTTCAATCCGGCGAGAAGCCTTGATGCATGGTTTAGCATATTATACAACCGTTGCCGGTGCGAAAGCCGTTGCCGACAGTATTGTTTTATTGAAAACTCAGGAACTGGGTGTTAAGCCGATTCAGGACTATCTTTTTTAGTCTAAATATTTCCAACAGGAGTAGATAACTAGATGTCCCATTCAATACCATTGACAAAAGAGAGCTTTGAAGCGCTGCAGGAAGAGTTAAAGCGGCTTGTTCGAGAAGAACGTCCTAAGGTCATTCAGGATATTTCTGAAGCTCGTGACCATGGCGATCTGTCGGAAAATGCCGAATATGATGCCGCTAAAAACCGCCAGGGTTTTATTGAAGGACGTATTCAGGAAATCAACGGTAAACTGGCTCGTGCGCATGTTGTCGATCTTTCAGGATTGAAACCTGATAAAGTCGTGTTCGGCTGCACAGTGACTGTGTATGATACGGCATCGGAAGAAGAAGTTACCTACAAGATAGTCGGAGAGGATGAAGCTGATATTAAATTGAGTAAGATTTCCTGTACCTCACCGGTCGGAAAAGCGCTGATTGGGCACAAACTTGATGATTCAGTCAGGGTAATTGTCCCGTCAGGAAAAAAAGAGTACGAAATAATCGATATTAAATACGATTAGCGTATTTATAACACTTTCTTAAAAGGAGTCTCTAATGGCAGAAATAACAAAAGAAATGACATTTTTTGAACTGATGCGCGCTTATCCCGAGTCAGTCAAAGTTCTTCAGAAGCACAACCTTGGATGTGTAGGCTGTATGGGAGCCCAGAACGAAAGCCTTGAGCAGGGTGCCAGGGCACATGGCCTTGATATAGAAACACTGATCGGCGATTTAAACGCAGTATTAGGTTAACCGGCCACTATGATACTCAAATCAACCCCCATGGACTCTTTCCTGGGGGTTGATTTGTTTGATTTAGTATAACTACTACAATTTTGTTTCTCTGAGGTTACATGTGAACTTACCGGCACAAGCCCATGCTTTCACAAAGGTTTTTGAAACTCTCTCCCGTGAGTATCTGCAGGGCAAGGAAGAGGTTCTGCGTCTTTCGGTAATTGCACTTCTGGTGGGTGGACACATTCTGGTAGAGGATCTGCCCGGTCTCGGCAAGACGACGGTAGCACTTGCTCTTGCCGGAGTTACCGGACTATCCTTCGGCAGGGTACAGTGCACCAGTGACCTGCTCCCTTCCGACATTACCGGGCTTTCGATCTTTAATCGCGAAGAGGGGCACTTCAGTTTTCAGCCCGGTCCGATCTTCAATAATATTGTCCTGCTGGACGAGATCAACCGTGCCATGCCGCGCACACAGAGCGCTATGCTGGAGGCTATGGAGGAGCGGCGCGTGACTATTGAAGGTGTGACCCATCCTTTGCCAGATCCATTTATGGTGTTTGCAACCCAGAATCCCTCTGATCAGAGTGGTACCTTTCTGCTGCCGGAATCGCAGCTGGATCGTTTTCTGATCTGTACCGGAATCGGTTATCCGGCAGAACAGCTTGAACGGGAAATCATAGCCGGTGGCGGCATCCGCGAGCGGATCGGCAGCATGGTGCCACTCGTAACGTCCGCTGAAATTCTGGCCGCCAGGAAAGATGTTCAAGCGGTCTATCTCTCGGATAAGGTGCTTTCATACATCCATAATCTGGTGCTGGCCACCCGCTCACACGAACTTATTCTGACCGGTCTTTCGACCAGGGCGGCCATCAATCTGGCTCAGGCGGCCAAAGCATCGGCTTTTCTTGCGGGGCGTGATTATGTTGCGCCGGATGATGCCAAGGGTATTGCTGTCGCGGTTTGTGCTCATCGATTGGTAATGAGGAGTGATATGACAACTACTGACAGGGGAGGAGTCTTACGGACGATCATCGCCGGCATAGCGTTGCCTTTGGCATAAAAATCAGCAAATCAGGTGCGCTCTACGTCCTGATCACGCTGTTGCTCGGTTTTGCTGCGGTTAATACCGGTAATAACCTGCTGTTTCTTGTCGTTGCCGGTCTATTGGCATTTATGTCGGTGACCGGCCTGGCCGGAATGTATAATATCAAAAAAATGATCCCGGATCTGCACCCCCCTGAAGAAATTTACGCAGGAATTCCGGCTCCTTTCCGATTATCGGTACAAAACACCAAACGCTATCTCCCCTCTTTTTTGATCCATCTTGAGTGCAGCATCGGTCAGACTCTTGTTTTCCCGGTTGTTCTTAAAGGTTCCTCAAGTCACGGCTCTATTTTGCTGACCTTTAACCAGAGGGGGCGCGCTCAACTCGGCAGGGTAACAATCACCTCACCGTATCCGGTCGGTTTTTTTACGCGCTTCTGGAGTTTTGAAATTGATAGCGCAGTGACGGTATTTCCCCGTCCAATCGCCACCGATGAAAGTGGTAGTGGGGAAGAGTCACCTGCGACAGGAATAGGACTGCGCCGGGAACGGGGCTTAAGTGGTGAGTTGGAGCGGATATACCCATATTCCGGATCTGAACCGCTCAGATCGATTCATTGGAAGCATTCTGCCCGCAGTCATGATCTCCTGGTAAAGGGCTTTGGTCGATGTGTGGTTGCGCCACTGGTGATTGATCTGGATGCGTTGCCTTGGCAAGGGGTTGAGGAACGATTATCCAGGGCTGCATGGCTGGTGCAGCGTTGGGTTCGTGAACGTCCGGTCGGGCTGCGGTACGGCGATCGTATTTTTCCTGCTGGAATCGGCAAACAGCATGGCCTGATGCTGCTGAAGGAATTGGCGCTTTATGGTAGCGATTAGATCACTGGCAGCAATATTGACCTATCTCATAGGCCTGTGCGGGATGATTCCGCTCTTTCCCTGGCTGACGACGTTTCCTCGCATAGCTCTCGTGGCCGGTTTGCTGTCCGGCACCTGGCAGGATCGCCGGGGAAACTGGCCGCTTAAACCCTGGATACAGAACATCGCGATTGTCCCTGTTTTTCTCTATTACACCCTCCAGTTCAGTCGTGCCAATCCGATTGAGCCCGTAATCAGTGTGCTGGCAATTATGCTGGCGGTACGGCTCAGCGGTGAAAAGTCTGTCCGGCACAGTTTACAGATATACGCCCTCTCAATGTTCTGCCTTGCCTCATCCTCACTGTTTGATTTAAGTCCCGTCTTTTTGATTTATCTGGGCTTATTGCTTTTTATGGTTGCTGTCGCATTGGTTTTGTTGACATTTCAGAATCAGGACCAAGCCATGACGGTATCGAAGCCGGATCTGAAAAGGATTCTGTTTTCCGGCCTACTGATGCCGATCATGGTGGTTCCGCTGCTGCTGCTCTTTTTTCCGATCATGCCTCGGACCCAGTTGCCGCTCTGGCATTTTCTCTCTCCTCCGTCAACACGCATGACCGGTTATTCAGATACGGTGGAGCCTGGGAGCCAAAGCAGTATTGCTGAATCCCGTACGCTCGCTTTTCGGGCTGAAATGTCCCGTCAGGCTCAGACACAGCCGTACTGGCGCGGGACTGTATTCAATAGGACAGACGGAATTAAGTGGACACGATCTGCCCAGGTTCCAGCTGAAAATATTGAAATTACCGCCCAAACGGTCTCGCAGGTTATCTATCCGGAACCATCTGCAGTGCATACTCTGATAGCGCTTGATCGTCCAACCTCTCTTTCATTATATAGTGTAAAACGGTCGCCGGACGGAGTCTATGAGATGATAGGGGCCGCAGGAAGTCGCCTGATTTATACAGCCAATTCGCTGTCAAGCGGTACAGTTGCTCAACGTAATTCACTTAATAGGTTGTTCTACCTGCAGTTACCGGAGCAGCTTCCGGCCCGTGTAAAGAACCTTGCCTCAGAAATAGTTCGCGCTGGAAAAGATGATCGTGCCAAAGTTCAGTTTTTGGAGAGTTATTTCCGTAACGGTGGTTACCGATATTCAACGGTAGATCTTGCTACCGGTAATAGGGCACTTGAACAGTTTCTCTTTGAAAAAAAAATGGGGCATTGTGAATTTTTCGCTTCGACATTTGCCCTGTTGCTGCGAGCCGCCGGAGTTCCATGCCGATTGGTCGGTGGCTATCTTGGGGGCGAATATAGTCAGTTGGGCGGCTATTATCTAGTCACCGATGATAAAGCTCATGTCTGGGTAGAAGTGTACATCGAGGGGAGCGGGTGGGAGAGAATCGATCCCAGCGGTTTTGCCTCCAACGCCGGAGATGTTTGGAAAGCATCCGGATCACGCAGTTTTATGCATCGTATAAGTTTGGTATTTGATTCATTAAATCATTTATGGAACCGGTCGGTTATCACATATGACTTCGAGCAGCAGATGAAGATCGCGCGACATGTCGGTTCACGTTTAGAGGGAGTTAACCCGACAAAATTGCTGAGCAGCTTTGTACCATATTTAGCCGGCAGCCTGTTGCTTGCCGGTATATTGTTTACTGCAGCACGATCTTCGCTGTTTCGCTCCCGTGAACAGCGCATCCTGCACCGATTTCTTCAAACTATAGAGCATGGGTTCGATATTCCGGCCGGTGTGGGTGGGGTGGGTCTGTTTGAGATTGCTTCGACAGCTAATAATAGTCATGTTTCCGATTTTGTTGATATCTATTCGGGAGCCATCTATCACGACCGCAGGCTGACTGATGCCGAGTATCTTCGTCTGCAGCAGATACTCCGGATTTTGAAGGGTGTTAAATCAAAAATACCTTGACTTCCAAACCGGTTTTGAGCTATTAAATCATCTCTTATATGGTGGCTGTGGTGAAGCGGTTAACACGTGCGACTGTGACTCGCATATGCGAGGGTTCGATACCCTCCAGCCACCCCAAAAATTCAACTTGCTATAAATGCGCAAGTTATTATTATAAACAGGTTTTTTTGTGTATTTGTACTCAATTCGGTACACACGAAAGAGCCTGTTTTTTTATGTCCGCACTTGTAAAAATTAAAGAAATGTACTGTTTTCGTCTAAGGATTCCCAAGAACGTAATGGGAGCGCCGCGCATCACAACTACAATCAATCTGGGAACGCGTACCACCAGACCATGGAAGGCAAGATCGACAGCGTTAAGAGCAAGTCGCCGCTTGTTCTTAAAGAATGGAAATCTGCTTTCTCTGTCTAAGCCGCAATTCGTTACCTAAAGGCATAGATGGTTCGGGCAATGGATTCTGTGAACAACGTACAATAATAGGTGTAGCCGTTTGTGCCTCTTCCAATGATCAATTCAATTAGCGTCTGATCTCTTCAGGTGTCCATCCATCTAATTTCAATTTCCTTCTATTTGTTGCGGTCTAAATAACCTACTCAGCAAAATATTGTCATGGAATTATAGCATGGTATAATTAACAAAAAATGTAGTGAGGTGGGTATGGCACTGATTATTCAAGAGTTAGAAGATAAGAAAAAATATCTTGTCGGACGAATTGAATACCTTGAAGCCACTATTGAAAAATATAAAACCAATGAAGGAAAACTTGAAGAAGATTATTGTAAAGAACAAATAGATTTAAATGAACACAGTATTGCCGGGTATCGAGCAGAATTACATCAAATAGAAGCCGATTTAGCTGTGTTGAGCGATGCGCTCAACGATTAGAATTAGCGCTTTGAGTTAACTGTTGACATATATAATATTTAGCTGATACAAACTAAAAACAATAAATCTATTAAAATACTCATACCTTTGGCCTGGGAGTTTGAGATGAAAATTCTTATCATAGAAGATGAAAAGAAAGTAGCCAGCTTCATTAAGAAGGGTCTTGAAGCTGAATCTTACCAAGTTACAATTAGTTATGATGGTGAAGATGGCCTTAATAAAGCAACAAGTGGTGAATATGACATGATCCTTCTTGATTACATGTTACCTAAAAAGGATGGCTTGACCGTTTTAAGTGAATTGCGAGGAGCTGGCATTAATGTTCCCGTTTTGATGCTGACCGCAAAATCGGAAACGATAGATATCGTTACTGGTCTTGATGCTGGTGCAGATGAATATATGGCAAAACCATTCACCTTTGAAGAACTAAAGGCCAGGGTTAAGGCACTAATCAGGCGAAGTGGAGGGAGAGGCACAGACATTCGATATGCTGATTTGCGGATTGATCCTGTCGATCACAAAGTATGGAGAGATAAAACTGAGATCCATCTTACTGCAAAAGAATATCGCATGATTGCATATTTGATCAGAAATGCAGGAAATCCTGTTTCCCGACAAGATATTGCCGATAATTGTTGGGATGAAACTTTCGATCAGTTTTCAAATATTATCGATGTGTATATTAACTATCTTCGAAAAAAAATTGACGGTCCATTTTCGTCCAAGCTTATTCACACTGTCCGAGGTCATGGATACATTTTGGATGATAAATATAGACCATGAATTAAAGCGGACTGTCATTAAAAGTTGAATGTATCTCACTAAAACTGAAGCAGATGTTGTGTTTTTATACGAGAAGAGTATACTGTAATCAAGAAGTAGCACAAAGATAAGTACCGAATATAAGAGATAAAGCTTGTATTTGGGAAAGTCCGGATGCCGCTTCTTTTTTTTAGATTTGATTCCCAGAATTTAGTACTATTCAGATCAGATCACAGTTGATAGCAGTACTAAAACTACCATGCAAGATGATATTTCACCACACGTCAGATACCTTTCCTCGGTTATACCTTGCCCAACTTTTTCTCTAACCTCTCGACCACTTCGGCAACAGTGCCTTCAATATCGTCTCCGCTAACGGTAAAATACAGATATTGTCCAGTGTGGTGTGACCAGTAAAGGTCTTCTACCGGAAGTGGCTCAAGCAGAGACGCGATCTTCTCATAGGAGATGAACGGGTCGCCGTCAGGCCATTTTCTGTCTAGCTTTGCCTGCTGAGCATCCGTCAAGGGTATCCGGTATGTTATCGAATAGACTTCAGCCTTCATTACGCCCCCTTGATACAAATATCCGGTTCAGCCATCAGCAACCTGTTTTTCGGCGAAATGTCCGACGGGATCAAGTGAGTAAACACTCTGTACCCCTGAGAACGCAGCCGAAACGCCCTGGCGGAGTCCATTGCCAGTGAACCATCCATCCAGCCATCAAGGCCTCCGAGATCGGCATTCTTGAGATTATGACAACAGGGCAATACAGCAACAATAACCTCCGCTTCAACCGCTTTGTCGAGAATCAGATCAGTGAGTCCACCGCAGGCATGAGCAGAGACTACCAGATCATTTTTATGCAACACCACATTATTAATATCAGTCTCCATAAACCGGATACGGTTCTTCAAACGTGGCCAAGCGGCGTTTAATGATTCCGCAAGAGTTGCAGCGCTCTTGGGTATACTACGATCTACAGCAATAGCCATTGGGGAACTGTCATCCAGCAGCAGCAGGATCTGAGCCAGCAGTCCATGGCCACATGCCAGATCGACTATTCGCCCCCCTCTGAAGCGGCGACGCACCCGGCGTGCAACCTCCCATGCTTCGTACAACTCTTTGCGCGGCAGGCAGCCGGCATTACAGACAGTCCTGGCGATGGCGTCAAACAGGGTGTCTCCGCTAAATATATGGAGATCTTTTTCGGTAAGCCGGTTGCGTGACGATCGGTCCATGGAGTCAACTGATCCTTGTTTCAGCTAGTGTTATCAGCTTTGCGATGGATTGTTTCAGGGTTTGATATAGGCGTTCAGCCCGATGGTGATCGGCTTCCCATCCACTTCGGCGGTGGTAACTGCATTCCCGCGGGTACTGGCAACCACCAGGGTCTTTCCGGATGCAGATGGTGTTGGATTTTCAAGGTCAATTTCGATACAAAGTTTGTTGCCTTTGATTTCAACGGTCATGGCCATGGCTGGTTTTCCTTTGATTTTTTGTCGAGTGCTTCATGAGAAAGATATGGGGACAGCGGTCACGGTCGATTAAAACAACCAGTGGACGTAGAGTAGTACCAGATTTGCGGCTGGTATTCCATGAAAACTATGAATATTTAGTTGGCTATTGGCAATTACTGGTATGTCCAGGAACTGCTTGGTCTAATGGTCATATAAAGGTAGAATGTAACATCGGGTATCCTGCCGAAAGAAATGTTGGTATCAGCTTATAAGCTCCGGCGTGACAAGAAAAATACAACCAATAGTCTTGATAAAACACTTAGTGAGATGTTTC
>JANYBN010000004.1 GCA_025360785.1 Geobacter sp. | reverse complement strand
GGAGCGGCGCATGAAGTGCGGAGTCGGTCGCTGCGGGCACTGCGCTGTGGGAACGCTTTTGAGTTGTGTCGATGGGCCGGTATTCAGTAATTCTGAATTGGCAGGAATAGACGGGGCTCTTGGATGAAGCGACTACGACTTGCCATAGCCGGCTTGACGGCCTGTTCCGGATGTCAGCTTTTGCTGCTGAATTGTGAGGACGAGTTGCCGGAGTTGATGGAACAGTTCGAGTTCCATTATTTCCAGATGGCTTGTTCTCCCGCTCTGTTGGAGGGCAGTTATGACGCCGCCTTAGTGGAGGGGTGTATCTCCATGCCCCATGAAGTAGAACTGCTGCAGGAGTTGCGGAGACGAAGTAAGTACCTGATTGCCCTGGGAACCTGCGCAGTCTGTGGTGGGGTGGCTGCTCTTCGTAATAGTGATGAGCGCGAGTTGTTGCGACAAATGGTTTATGGTCAGAATGCGGTCGCAGGTGAAACGTTTAATCCTCAGCCGCTGAATAGCGTGGTGCAGGTTGATGCCGTTGTCACCGGCTGTCCGCCGGAAAAAGAAGAGCTGCTCAGGCTGTTGATGGGATTGGTTCGGGGTGCACTTCCTGTTGCTATTGACTACCCGGTCTGCACCGAATGCAGGATGCGCGAAAACCTTTGCCTGTTGACGGAGCGAAATAAATTTTGTCTCGGCCCCCTGACGTTGGGGGGGTGCGGCGCGCGCTGTCCAAGCATGTCGGTCCCTTGCGAGGGGTGCCGGGGACCGGTGCCGGAGGCGAATTTGAAGGAAGCTCTTGAGGTCTACAATCAAAAAGGTTTTGACCGGCAGACGGTATTGGAATGTTTACGCCGATTCTGCCCGGAGTGGAAGCTATGAGCAACGTAAGTAAACTTGATTTGCTGACCAGAGTAGAGGGGCACGGCTCCGTCGAACTGATCCGGGATGGGGAGCGGGTGGTGGATGCCCGACTGAATCTGCTCGAAGCACCCCGCCTGTTCGAAGCGTTATTCGTAGGCCGGCGCTTTGATGAAATAGCCGACATCGCCTGTCGAATCTGTGCAATTTGCTCTACCGTACACAAAGTAGCAGCACTTCAGGCCGTTGAACAGGCCATGGGGATCAATATTTCACGGCAGACCGGTCTGCTGCGTGAACTGGCAGTGCAGGGCGGGCAGATAGAGAGTCATGCACTACATATATTTTGCCTGGCCCTGCCTGATTATCTGGGCGTGAGTGGAATTCAGGGACTTGCAGCGTGTGTGCCTGAAAAACTTAAGATGGGGCTGAGAATAAAGAAACTGGGCAACCACATTCAGGAAATCGTCGGTGGGCGGGCGATACATCCATTTAATCTGCTGGTGGGCGGAGTAGGGACGGTCCCGGAAGCGGATCAGCTGCAGCGTCTTAAAGACCAGCTTGATGCCGTTAGTGACGATGTGACTTCCAGCATCACATATATATTCGGCCTGAAAGATGTTTTGCCGCCGCTGGCAATCCATTCTTACTGTGCAGTCAGCGGCGGTCCTCCACTTTTTGGTGACCGGTTGAACACATCAACAGAGATTACAATTCCTGCAAGTTCTGCCGCAGCCTGGCTGAACGAAAAGGTTGAGCCGCATACTCACGCCAAGGTAAGTCGCTTTGATGGAACATCGATATTCATGGTAGGGCCACTGGCGCGCCTCAGATTATCGGAGCCGATGTTGTACGCAAAATATTTTACTGACGCTTCGATCAGATCTTCTCTTAAAGCCAGAGTCATTGAGCTTCAATTGGCTGTGGAGCGAGCTCAGTTCTTGATCGGACAACTGCTTGATAATGGCCAGGAAAAAGAGCTGGCAGTTATGGCAATCCCGGGTAATGGAGAGGGGGTGTCGGTTGTAGAGGCACCGCGAGGGGTGCTTTTGCATAGTTACCGGTTCAATGAGCCTGGCATTTGCATAGCAGCAGACATCATAACCCCTACTGCAATAAACCAGGGGGCAATTGCCATGTCACTAAAACAACTCATTCTTGAACTGGATGGAGCCGGGTATGACGAAGTCAGGAAAGCTGCTGAAATTTTGGTTCGCAGCTTCGACCCTTGTATATCCTGTGCGGTCCACTAATAACGTCGATGTTGTTTTTGGGACATTCATTTTTATTTTGACAAGATGAA
>JANYBN010000183.1 GCA_025360785.1 Geobacter sp. | reverse complement strand
CTGGATATGGAACTCTGGAGAGGCTGGTCGTTTTCGGAAGATAAGGCGGTCGAATATCTGGGGTATATTATGCAAGGGAGTGAGGAGCATTTCCTCGAACTGCTGCAGCATTTGGATTTCAACCTCCTCTCCCTGTTTCTGGGGAGGGAGATTATTGTCGCGGGTGGCATTGGCGATATCGATACCGATGAAGTTCGTCAGACCGATTGGGATCACACCTTTGACGATGTGTTCCTGATAAAATTCAAGAATCCCAAACACACCCCGATCATTGGCGCCTTTCTGGAGCTGGTCTGCCGTCTGGATAACCGCCTGTATGCGTCACTTATGGAAAGTGTCAGCGGTGAAATCGACATTGAATCAGAGGAGGAGTGCTATCACTTGAAATCGGGCCGCCTTGCCGATCTGGGTTTTCCTCCTCATGATGAGGCGCTTGAGATCTACTCCCGCATCAACCCGGCCATGTTTACTCCCGGTCGCAATAAAGAACTCTTGCAGGCGGTTGAAGCCACTACGCTTCCTGAGACGTTTCTGACCGGCAAGACATTTCTGGAGAGGGTTATTCTCCGGGTGGACTCCGAACTGTTTCGCATGGAGCTGAATTATCTGATCAATACCGCACTGGTAGCTGATGAAGCTCATCTTGCCGACATGGAACAGATGAGGTCGGTAGTTGAGCGGGTTTACGGTTATTTGAACATTGCCCTGGAATACCTGAGCGATGGGGATGAAACAAAGGGAGTGGAAATCATTACCGGCGAACATCTGAAAAGATTGTTCCAGCTGGGGTTCAGTCTGGTTCTCGGCCTGAAGTTCAGGGCTGATAAGCTGAGTGACACTGATTATGCCACCGGCAAAGCCCTGTCAGGCTTGAAGACCGCCAGACCCCGCTACTATCGCGGGCTTGACGCTGATGGTATTGATGGCTACCGGGAATTCCGGGAGATGCAGGATGTGACCACGGTGTCGGATTTTCTGAAAAGGCTGGAAGGCTGAACGGGGCATGACGATGCCGCAGCATAGCATCAGCAGATAGAGTAATTGCTCAACGCAAATCTCTTTTCGTTCTGTTGTGCGGGTGCTGGTTCCGACTACCACTCATCCGGGTTTTTGCCCGGCGGGAGGATGGCTGCGCCGGTCAGCGCATCAACCTTGAAGTTGCTATACCAGTCTACTCCGCCGCCATCATGATCCCCTTCATTGCCGGTATAGTGGACCTGAAATTGGAAGATATCACCGGATGCCGGTTTGACATCCCTGAGCAGCAGGGTGAAAATGCATACGTCACCCTCCCTCGTTTTCTGTGGCATGGGAAAATCGCTTGCCGTCGCAATAATATTTCCGTTTTTGTCCAGTACGCTTACCTTCACCTGCACGCTGTCGATAAAGGCATAACGTACATTCTTCATGACGCCGTCGATTAGTAGGGCCTGATCCGTTACGACGGTTTTCCAGGCATATTTGTAATCAAAATCGGCATAACGATGGGGAAACCCCGAGACATCGGTATGATTCGTATAGCTGTGTACCCCGCATCCCGTCATAACCAACAATAACGCCAGAATCGCCGGAATTTTCAGTAGATATGACATTTGCCCACCCCCTCTTTTTCATGTTTATTATAGCGCAATTGTCTTGCAGAGGAGAAGGGGGGAAGTGAAATAAAGGTGGGATCGAAACCAGCCGACAATTAGTCATCTGCCTGGTTGAACCATTTATTTAAATTTTTTTTCGTGTTACAACGTACAAAAAACGTCAGTTAAACATAACTACTGAACACCTGTTACATACTCAATATCCCAATAGGAGACCAAGCATGAACCCAAACTGGAAAATCGACACCATTGCCGTGCAGGGGGGCTATGAACCCAAATCCGGCGAACCGCGCATCCTTCCCATTATCCAGAGCACCACGTTCAAATACGACAGCGCCGAGCATGTCACCAAACTGTTCGTTCTGGAGGCTGCCGGTTTTTTCTACACCCGCCTGGCAAACCCGACTACCGATGGCTTTGAAACTAAGATCTCCCAGATGGAGGGTGGCGTAGGCGCCATGGCAACTTCATCCGGACAGGCCGCCACGACCCTGGCGATCCTGAACATCTGTCAGTCCGGTCAGCATGTGGTGACGTCCAGCACACTCTATGGCGGTACCTACAGCCTGTTCGCCGTGACCCTGCCCAAGATGGGCATAGAGGTAACCTTTGTCGATCCGGAAGCATCCGCCGAAGAGATCAAAAAGGCCTTCCGCCCCACCACGCGCTGCATCTTTGCCGAAACCATCGGCAACCCCGGCCTGAACGTCCTCGATTTCGAGAAGTTTGCGACAATAGCCAACGAGATGCAGGCTCCGCTGCTCATCGACAACACCTTCGGCACTCCCTACCTCTGCCGCCCCTTCGAGCATGGCGCCCATATCATCATCCATTCGGCCACCAAGTACATCGACGGCCACGCCACCAGCGTCGGCGGCGTGATTGTGGACGGC
>JANYBN010000163.1 GCA_025360785.1 Geobacter sp. | reverse complement strand
GCTCTACGGCCACGTTGAAACCGTTGCAGACCGGGTAGCGCACATGGAAATGCTGCGTGTATTACAGGACGAAACCGGCGGTTTTCAGGCCTTTATCCCGCTGGCGTTCCAAGCAGAAAACTCTGAGCTTAAGCTGGACGTCAAGGGAACCTCAGGCCTTGATGACCTGAAGACATTGGCAATCTCACGGATATTCCTGGATAATTTCAATCATATCAAAGCCTATTGGATCATGCTCGGTGAAAAGATCGCTCAGGTCTCACTGGCATTCGGGGTTAATGATCTGGATGGCACTGTCGTCGAAGAGAAGATCGGCCATGATGCTGGAGCCAAAAGTCCGCAATCGCTTACAAAAGACGGTATCATCCGTCTGATTAGAAACGCCGGAAAAGTTCCTGTTGAGCGTGACACCTTGTACCGCCCGATTCGCAGTTTCTGATGCATTCCTGCACCAAGGACGAATCTGATTCTCTGGAAACCCTCCTCTTACCTGTTAACATAAACCGCTTTCAGTCTGCCATCCGCCGCCTGAACAATCGGTTTAATGTCTGTGTGAGCACGTGTCCCGAGCCTCTTCCCGCACCAGGGCTGATCGTCACCAAGGAGATCCGCGCCCAGTGTGAGCGTTACCTGCCTATTGCTGAGGTGGCTGCCGTATTCAATCACCTGTACTCTGCTGCTCTGACCCATCAACCCATTTTATCCAGTACGCCGTTCTACAATTCCATGAGCTGGGCCGACACATTCGCGGCCTTGCCAGCTGAGCTCCAGTTCAGCGCTAATCCGGCGCGCCTTATTGAAGCATTGCTGGCTGATGTCAATCTGCTGACCAGGTTTCTGTTCGCTTCGTTTCTGCCGGATTGCTTTTATGGCAGATTTGGACGCTATCCAGGACAACAGAATTTTATTAAAGATTGGCTGACAAAATATAACAGGAAGACACTGCGCTGTCTTGACGCCGCATGTGGCATTGGCGAAGCGTCCTATGACCTGGCTCATCTTCTGGCTGAGAAAGGTTTCTCCCCTGAAGAGATACGTATAGACGGGTGGACACTGGAGCCTCTTGAAGTCTGGGCAGCCACCCATCGTTGTTTTCCCCACGATAGTCATCGTGAATCCTGGATCAGGGCTGTTACCGCCACTATTTTTGAAAGTGGTTATGGCCGTTGTATAAGTTTCAGTTGTAAAGATATCTTGAAATTATCGCGCTCATATACTCGCATTCGGGGAAATCATGTTGGACTTGCTGCGAACGGTGGTTTCGATTTGATACTCTGCAATGGTTTATTAGGCGGACCAATTATCCATGAGCTATATCAATTGGATAGGGTAATTGGCAATCTTTCGCAACAGTTGTTGCCGGAGGGAATTCTGCTGGTCGCTGACAGATTTCATGGGGGGTGGAAGCAGAAATGCCCGCAGGCGGAGCTGCGGGCATTGTTAGAAAAAAATCGTTTAATTGTCTTTGAAGCCGGAGAGGGGATCGGAGGACTAAAATCTGATTAACAGACCGCCCCACGTCAAGCCACCGCCAAAACCCATGGCCAGGACCAGATGGCCCGGTTTGATCGTGCCGTTGCGCAGGTTTTCATCCATCACCAGAGCTACCGATGCAGCCGAGGTGTTGCCGCAGCGGTCTAGGTTGAGCAGAAAGCGTTCCTTGGGGAAACCGCTCTTTTTGGAGATAAAGTCTATCATGCGCACGTTGGCCTGATGTGGAATTATATAATCCAGATCAGCTGGGGTGATGCCGGCTTTCTCGCATAGGGTGTTGATGATGTCGGGAATGACTTCGGTAGCAAATACGTAGACCTGTTTGCCCGCCATTTGGAAATAAATCTCTTTAGCATCGATCGTCTCAGGAGTGACCGGCTTGCGGGAGCCTGAAGACGGCACTTGGATCAATTGCCAACCCTTGCCGTCACTGCGCATGTAGGTATGCTGAATTCCGGTAGTTGCGTCGCCGCCACTCGTCAGGATAGCAGCGCCGGCGCCGTCGCCGAAGAGCGGGCAACTGTTCTTATCGTTGAAGTCAAGGATCTTGGAGTAGGTGTCGGCACCGATAGCCATGACTGTTTTGTATTTTCCGCTTTTAATAAAATTGTCAGCGATCTCCAAAGCGTAGACAAAGCTGGAGCAGACCGCGTTGACATCAAATGCGAAGGCATTCCTGGCCTGAACATTTTCCTGCACAATACAGCCGGTCGAGGGGAGGCTCATATCAGGGGTCGACGTGCCGACTACAATGCAGTCCAATTCTGACGCATCGATTCCGGCAGCCTCAAGAGCATTTTTTGCGGCAACCGTGGCCAGGTCGGAAGTGGCCTGATCGGCATGGGCAAAGCGTCGCTCACGTATTCCAGTGCGAGAAAAGATCCATTCGTCGGCATTTTCAACCAGATAATCGAAATGACTGTTGGGTATCACCCGATCCGGCAGACACGAGCCGCTTCCGATGATTTTTGAAATGATCATTTTTGCCCCGATTCCGCTCATCAAGAACGGCTAATTTCATTTAAAATAAACCTTTTTATTTATATCACAAAATAACGCCGTTTGTCAAGATCGACAATCGACAGCAGCTACTGTTTATCTCTGCATCTTAGGATATCAACGGCTGAAAACGTCCACACCACGAAAAATGCAGCAAGAACCGCTTTACCGAATCCGGTTGCCCCGTCAAGTGCCTTAATCACCTCGGATGCTGTTATGTGGATCGTTCCTCCGGCAATCTGCGATGCGATCACCGGAGAGAGTCCGCGCAACAGAACAAAAAGTGCCAATATCAGCACCAGATTAACAAGTACGATAATAATCCCGCCAATCATTTTACGGCCGAGGTAGAGTTGCCCAAGTCCCGGCAGCACCAAGGCCGAAAGCAGCAGAGCAGTCAGTTTTTTCTTCATAATAAATTCCTTTTATTCTCTAGGACAATATTCCAATCAATCAATGACTCTGAATCAGCAATAGTGAGACCCGTTTCTGTTTTGACTTTGCCAAAGCATTGAGGCATAGTGAAATCGTTTTTTTACCCCTTGCTTTGGGAGAGCACAGATGGTTCTACTTGCAAACATACTTTTGGCACTGGCAAAACTGATTGAACTGGCAAGCGGACTTCTAACAATTTATAAATACATTTTACTTGCTAGTGTTGTTGTCTCCTGGGTTAATGCCGACCCGTATAATCCACTGGTTAATTTTATCTATAGAGTTACGGATCCAATACTTCGTCGTATCCGTCGCCATATGCCCGACACCGGTATGCTGGATCTGTCGCCATTGGTCGCCTTTGCCGCAATCTATGTCTTGCAGATTGTCGTGTTTGATACGGCATATCAATATCTTATAAGCGCCGGCATGACACTCAAGGTTGGGCGTTGACACTCCGCTTCTTCTTGGATAAATATTAACGTTCTTACTTGTTCTGTAAATTAAATCCAAAAAAAAACCCCGGAGAGTATCCGGGGTTTTTGGTCTGTAACGAAGTTGAGCTTAAATTCTTGTTACGTTCGCGGCCTGAAGCCCTTTCGGACCCTTTGTTACTTCAAAAGTTACTCTATCGCCTTCTGCAAGGGATTTGAAACCTTCGCCAGCGATTGCGGAGAAATGGCAAAATACATCCTCGCCACCTTCCTGCTCCAAAAATCCAAAACCCTTGCTGTCATTAAACCATTTTACTGTTCCGTTTACCATGTGCTTACTTCTCCTGATTCTTCTTAATGATTTTATTCGATATTAACCGAATTTTTTTTAGAGTATCAGCATCGCGTAAGCCATGTCAAGCAAATAAAATCACCGCCCGACTTTTTTATGGTAGATTTCACGGGCCTGTGCAAGTTGGTCTCCAGATCCTGCAATCCAATTAATGGCAATGCCATGTCGCTCCATCCGACGAAACCAGTTCCCCTGCCGTTTAGCAAAATCAATGATCGCACTTCTTAGTCTTTGAAACATATCATTCTTATTCATTATTCCACTGAGATAGGCCCCTATATAACGGTACTCAAGACCGTAATAATCCAGCTGTTCCCATGCTATACCGCCGGCATGCAGTCGCTCAACCTCTTCTATCATGCCGCTGTCGAGACGCTCCAACAGGCGATTTGTTATACGTAGCCGCAATTCTTCACGCTCCCAGTGAATGCCGATAACAAAAGATTGCAAACAGGGGAGTGGTTCGCAGGGGGAGCTGTTTAAAGCCTCTCCATGAGCAATTTCGATCGCCCGTACTGTGCGCGCTCGATTCAGCAGATCCGTGCTATTATGCTGACCGGGTTTGAGCCTGCATAATTCATTTACCAATTCAAAATCTGTTTTCAGCGCAAGTTCAGTCCGCAATGAATCATTACGTGGTACTTCAACCATTTGATAGCCGCGCAAAGCAGCATCCAGATACATTCCGCTCCCACCACACAATATCGGAAAAGCCTTGCCGGCAGTGATCTCTGCAAAGGCTTTCTGAAACCTGCGCTGGAAATCGAAAACGCTGAATTCTTCGCCAGCCTCCAGAATATCGATCAGATGGTACGGTATCCGCCCGTATTCATGGAGGTCTTTGCCGCTGCCTATGTCCATCCCTCGAAAGACCTGCCGCGAATCGGCAGAAATGATCTCGCCGCCAAGTCCCTCTGCCAGAGCTACAGCTAGACGAGTCTTGCCGGAAGCGGTCGGTCCGACAATAGCTAACATATCAAGTGATCCTACTGGATCAAACATGGTGTAGTCCCTCGTAGACGGCTTCTGCCGTAGTCCGGTTCATCCCCGATACCTTCAGGATTTCATCTACTTCAGCCTCCTTCAGGCGTTGCAGGCTGCCAAAATGTTTTAGTAGCGCAGTACGTCGTTTAGGGCCAATTCCGGTAATGGTTTCGATCCCCGAAGCGATGCCTTCTTTGCCCCGTAATTTCCGGTGGTACATGATGGCAAAGCGGTGTGCCTCATCACGTATAGCAGCCAGCAGAAGCAGCGGTTTTGAGTTTTGGCGTAGTATTACCGGGTTTTTTCTCCCGGGGAGGAATACCCGTTCATCACTTTTTCGGACTGTGTTCGCCTTTACCTCGTGCAGGACACGGCTTTTGGCCAGTGACACCAGATCAAAGCTGTCAGTCAAGCCAAGCTCGGCAACTATCTCTCGAACGGCGTTCAACTGCCCTATCCCGCCATCGACGACAACCAGATCGGGCAGACCCTCCTTTTCAATGTTTTCGACACGAAATCGGCGCAGGAAAACTTCCCGTAGCATGGCAAAGTCGTCTTGCCCGTCAACAGTCCGGATGCGATAGTGACGATAGTTGCTTCGATCAACCCTTCCGGACGTGAACACGACACAGCTTGCCACCGAGAATCGCCCCTGAATTGTGGATATATCGTAGCATTCTATCCTTCGGGGAATCCTGGTCAACTGTAGATGTCTGGAGAGATCTGTAATCACCGTTTCGGCAGTGGCCTCCTTTTCATCCCGCTCCCGGAAGGCAGACATAGCATTTTTACAGGCGAGTTCAACCAGTTCCCGTTTAGTTCCCCTTTGAGGGACAGAAATTAACACCTTGCTCCCTTTCAGCTCTCCGAACAGTTCTGCCAATGTCACGCCATCTTCGATATCAAACGGAAGCAAAATAACTTCCGGGATAAAAACTGCACCGGTGTAATGCTGCAGCAGAAATGCCGAAATAGCGGCTGAGGCGTCCAGTTCCCAGGAAATGCTGAACAGACGGCTCCCGGACAGAACTCCGGCGCGGATGAACAGCAGGGCCAGTTCGACCCTACTCCCGTCGCGATAGAAACCAACCACGTCGCTGTCGCCGCCCCGTAGTATTACTTTTTGTTTTTCGACCGTCACTTCAATGGAGCTAAGCAGATTTCGCCAGCGGGCGGCCTCTTCATAATGCATTCGTTCCGAAGCATCGTTCATGCGCCGCCTGAACTCGGCGACAAGCTGGCGGCCCTTTCCTTCCAGAAAAAGCATAGCTCCGTTAACTAGAGCTGAGTAGGCTTCTCTGGTTATCAGGCCATGACAGGGAGCGCAGCACTGACCGATCTGATGGTAAAGGCAAGGGCGCTTACGAGCCATGCAGGTGGCAAGCGGGTAGTGTCGTAGCGGAAACATCCGGATCATTTGCCGGAGCACCTCACGCGCCGCCGAACCAGAGGAGTATGGTCCGAAATAGCGCGCACAGTCGCTTGGACGTTTGCGTACGATCGTGAAACGAGCAAACTCTTCATGCGGGTCAATCCGCAGCGAAAAATAGGTCTTGTCGTCCTTGAGATTCAGATTATATCGTGGGTGGTGCTGTTTGATAAGCGTGTTTTCAAGAAGCAGTGCCTCTTTTTCGGTATCAGTCAGCAATACTTCAATATCGGCAACTTTAGCCATCAGAAATTTGACCTGATAACGTGAATCTCCTGAAGAGCTGAAGTATGAGCGCACCCTCTGCCGCAGATTGCGAGCTTTGCCGACATAGATGATTTCAGCGCTGTCGTCGTGCATCAGGTATACGCCAGGCGAGGTGGGTAATTGCTGGATCTTTTCTTCTAGGTTCATAATTTATAATTCTACCTGTTTAAAACTGGAATGGGAAGTGTCTTTGCAGACCGAATAAATTGCCTGAATTTACGGCAGGTGCTGATTAATAAGGCAGGCGGTGCAGGCGTAATCAATCAGTAATATGTAATAATATAAGTGTGTTGCAGCCATTTGACGGTTGGCCGCTTTCTTGCTTAAGGCAAGCAAGCCCAACTACGGGCAACAGACACCAACGGGGGTAATCTGTATGGAAGCCATGTCAATCATTGCACTTGAGCTACTTTGCATATCAGCGTCGTAAGTTGTTGTTTCCATTGCCTTCTCCTTTCGCAAAAAAATCATCTCCAACAGTTCTTTTTGTACCATGATTTTGTACTAGTTTTTGTACCACCGCAAATGTAGCTGAATGGAGCAAAATATTGAGGCAATCTAATGTATAACCTCGTATTAGGACAGTAAAAAGTGATGTGCAACCATTATGC
>JANYBN010000119.1 GCA_025360785.1 Geobacter sp. | reverse complement strand
AGGGTAAGTGACGGGGGGATCGCCTATTTGCACCAAATGGTGGCTGATCAGCCGCCATTGCTGTTTAGTAAACACAGATTAAAGAGCCTGCTTGCCAATGATTATGCTCTGGTGTATATCCTGAGCATTTTTTCCCCTTCCTGCCAAGTAATTGGAAATTAGTGTACGAGAAGGAAGATCATAAAAAAGCCCGTGAAGAGTTGGAAAAGCTGAAGCGGGAAAAGGGTGTGCTGCCTGATGACTTGATCGACTTGATGCTGCTGGTTGATACTTACAATTTCAAGGGGTGTGGAGCATATTCCGGAGATGGTATTTGCATGAAGATGACCGTCAGACGTAATCTGCTCGAAGAGTTCTACGAACAGCTTAAATCGGAGTACCTTGAGTTTAAAACAGAGTTCATGGTTGATGAACATAACAGGGAAGAATATGGGGATGACTGGAAACCGCTCGAACTGTAATCCTGAAATATTACCAGCATGAAAGGGTGCTTTATGTTCGATATAAAGAAGAACGAATGTCCGGTGCAGATTCACGCCGATTCGCTTGATCCCATAGCAACTGAACAGGTTAAGCAGATTGCACACCACCCAGCTTTGCACGGTCTCATATCAATTATGCCGGATGCCCATGCCGGAGCCGGGTGCGTTATCGGTTTTACCGGTAAGTTTCGGGATGCAGTAATTCCGAATATCGTCGGAGTTGATATCGGTTGTGGCGTGGCGTCACACCCTCTGGCTGGCATAAAGCAGATTGATTTCCAGGGACTGGATGATTTTATCCGCGAAAGAATTCCACTCGGCATGAACCAACGTGACGAAGCAGGCTTCTTTGATAATGTTCCGGTTTCTGAAACACTGCGTAAAGCTGCTAAATCACTCTGTGAGCATACAGAGGACGGTTTCTATCAGGGAGAAAAGATTGGCCGTCATCTGCCGCCTCTCATGCAGCTCGGCACCCTGGGTGGCGGCAATCATTTCATTGAGATCGGACAATCAGAAACTGATGACAGCTACCGTATCATTGTCCACTCAGGTTCGCGTAATCTCGGGAAGCGGATTGCCGAACATTATCAGGAACTGGCTTCCAGCATCACCAAGCAGATGGGGATGACAGTTCCGAAAGGAATGGAATACCTACCTCTTGCTGCCGGAGGCGAACGCTATATGCATTGGGCGACTATTGCCCAGGCGTATGCCCGCTACAACCGACGCTTTATGCTGGCAACCATTCTGGAGTTCTTCGGGATAATGTTCAATGAAAAGCAGATCATCGAGAGCGTCCACAACTACATTGCCGAGAAGGATCAGGTCATCCGTAAAGGTGCCATCTCTGCACATGAGGGGGAGCAGGTCATCATCCCACTCAATATGTCTGATGGTACAATTGTCGGCATCGGCAGGGGCAATACTGGTTACAATAAATCTGCGCCACACGGTGCAGGTCGTAATCACAGCCGCAAGGAAATGTTCCGCAAACTGGATAAGGGCGAATACAGTATGGAGGATTTCAGTAAATCCATGCAGGGCGTGTTTTCCAAATCAATACATCGGGAAACTTTTGATGAGAGCAAGTTTGCCTACAAGGACCCGTCTGTTATCGAAAAATATCTGTTGGAAACAGTCATCGTAACTGACAAGTTGCGACCGGTTTACAACCTTAAAGCTGCCGGGGAGTGATAATATGACTACAGCCGGAGATGTGACCGCTGATGATAGAGAATGGGTATCCAACTTCATGGCCCGGCATTTCTCTGATGAGTGCTACCTCTTGTTGCTATCAGGTCGCATTCCCGAAGAGATGCCTAAGTGGCACAGCCTATTTATTGATGAATGGACAGCTGCTACACCAGCGAGCGATTACAGTAAAGCTCTTTGGCTAAGGCGTGAAATTGCGCTTCGAGAAGGATTGAAAGCGGCATATGCCAGATTTATTGGTCGAAATCCAGGTGATGACAACGTGGATGAATTAATAAAATTTGTAACTGAAAAATATGTGAAGACCAAATAAACTCAGTCAGTCTGGCGGTGCCCTGTGAAAGTTTTCTACGATGAGCGCCAATCGGTAGCAGCCAACAGTTCTTTCAGCCCGTCAGCCGAAAAGCCGGCCAGGGTTCTGGATAGTTGGCTCAAGATCGGAATTCCATTCGAGGTCTGCTCATTTGCCCCCCTTACCGCCGATGAAATGGCCATGGCCCATGACCCTTTTTATGTGGACGGAATTCTGTCGCTCGAAGAGCCGAACGGATTCGGCAACAAGAACCCGGAAGTTGCAGGTGCCCTCCCTTGGGTCTGCGGCAGCATGGTTGCTGCGGCGCTGCATACCTACAAAACCGGTGAACTTTCGTTCAGCCCCACATCGGGTGCTCATCATGCCTGCTACGCCCATGGCATGTGTTACTGTACGTTCAACTTTCTGGCAATGGCCGCTATCAAAGTACATCAGGCCGGGGCCTCAAAAATCGGCATTCTTGATCTGGATTGCCATCACGGTAATGGTACGGTCAACATTATTGATCGGCTGGGGATCGATTATATCCGTCACTACAGCTTCGGGTTGGAACATCTGAAAAGGGGCAAGGCTGCTGAAGAATGGCTCATGCGCTTGCCAGAAATCATCAGCACATTTCGTGATGTTGATCTCCTGATCTACAACGCCGGTGTTGATCCCCATATTGAAGATCCCCTTGGCGGCATTCTCACAACCAGGCAAATGACGCTCCGCGACCGGATTGTCTTCAAGGCGGCCAAACAGCTGGAGTTGAAGGTTTGTGTCAGCCTGGCAGGCGGATATCAGGTAGATGCGGATGGCAGCATAGACAAGCTGCTCGAACTGCATGATACAACCTTTAAGGCCGGATGGACTGCGTATGAAAATGTAACAGAGAAAGGGGCCTCAAGCTTTGCGCGCGAATAATGTTGATAACAGGCTGGTTATATGTGGAACAGATGAACTATCAAGCTTCAAATCACTTGGAATTACTCATATGATCAGTATCGTAAATCCGGGAGCTGATTGCACTGCACCGGCATGGTTCGACGGTGAACGCCTGGTGCTTTCATTTGGCGACGTAACATCCGAGGCCGACGCAATCAACTGTAAGACAGCAGCTCCGAGCATTGAGGCGGTACATAAAGCGGTTGAATTTGCAAGAGCCGCATTTGAAAATCCGGAGTCTTACTTATTGCTGCAATGTGATTACGGCGCGTCACGATCACCGGCCATTGGTTATGTTATCGTTGCCGACAAACTTGGCGCAGGCTCTGAAGTTTATGCTCTCCAGACAATCATAGACATTCGACCAGCTTCCGTGCCGAATAATTTTGTGGTTAAGCTGGGAGATAGGCTCCTGAAAAGGAATGGAGAGCTGCTTCGGCCACTTAAGCTGCTGTATGATCAGATTGAACAGGAAATGAATATATTTGCGTGATGCAAGCTGGGTTTGCACCTTTAATGAAGAGGCTTTCCGGTGGCTATTTGGTCCGTTTTCTGTTATGAAAGTTCAGCGCATCTATTCAGATAACCCATGAGAAATAGTAATGAAATATCAAGAAACCGAAACCATCGAATTAAAGAAATCCACCTCCGAACTGAAGGAGGCGGTGATCTCCATTGTGGCTATGCTGAACAAGCACCAGCGGGGCGAAGTAATTTTCGGCATTAGAAACGATGGTGCCGTTGTCGGTCAGCAGGTTTCCGATAAATCGATTCGGGATGTATCGAAGGCCATTGCTGACCATATCGAACCAAAGATCTACCCAGTTGTTGAACAGGTTTCCATTGACGATAAGCAGTGTATCAAGGTGCAGGTCGAAGCCAGTGAACACCCCTATTATGCTTATGGCCGGGCATATATCCGTGTCGGTGATGAAGATCGTCAATTAAGTACCAAAGAGTTGGAACGTATGGTTCTGGACAAGAACCGTGACCGGCTCCGCTGGGACATTGATATCTGCGACAAGGCCACTGTTGATGACATCGGCGCTGCCAAGCTGAAGTCATTCCTGAAACTGTGTGGTCTACCATACGACAACATCCCCAATTCCCTTGAAAAGCTGAACCTGGTCAAAGACGGCAGGTTGCTGAATGCCGCTGTACTTTGTTTCGCCCGCAAACCGGAGAAGTTCTTCCCCAATGCCCGCCTGCGCTGTGCTTCATTCGGTACGCTTGATACTACCGTTACCTTGGATATGAAGGATTTCTACGGAGATGTGTTTGCTCTGATCAGCAAGGCCGAAGAATATGTTCTGGAGCATATCAACATCGGTATGCGATTGGATGGGTTGTTGCGTGTGGATGTTCCTGAAATTGATCGTGAAGCGTTTCGTGAAGCGATTATCAATGCATTTTGTCACAGGGACTATCGGGAGTACGATTCTGTTAATATCGCTATTTTCAAGGATCGGGTTGAGATCAGAAGCCCCGGCCTTTTATATGGCGGGCTGACTATCGACAGCATCAGAAAGAAGATGGTTTCTGCACGACGCAACGAGTTGCTGGCAGAACTGTTTCAGCGAAGCCATCGCATTGAAAAGTGGGGCCGTGGCATCAAGATGATCCTGGAAAGGGAGCCAGCTACAGAGTTTGAGGAGATAGGAACCGTTCAGTTTATTGTCACATTCAAACGGAAAGCCGGTGAATTGAGCACCAGCAATTTTCAGGGAACCGGTACCCAGAAAAGTTCGGAGAAAAGTTCGGAGAAAAGTTCGGAGAAAATCCTGGCCGCTATCGCCTCAAATCCTGAGATCAGCGCCCGTCAGATTGCTGAAGCAATTGGCATGTCGCCGCGTGGTGTTGAAAAACAGCTCGATAAATTAAGAGTGCTAGGTGTGATCAAGCGCGTCGGGCCGGATAAAGGCGGTTACTGGGAAGTTGTTAAGGAGCAAAGGCATGATTAATCAAAACATCAGCTTTAATTACGTGATGGCAAATATAGGTCAATTAGATCAAGTGAAGGATCTTACCTTGGTTAGAGGTTATCATCAAATTTTTGAGCAGTATCCCGGTTTGCACCCCGATGGGTTTGATTCTGCTGATAGCGGATGGCCTGAAAAAATGAAGCTCGTTTGTGCTGAAATGTGGAGCAGGACAGAGAATCCAGCTTCTTCTGTCAAG
>JANYBN010000150.1 GCA_025360785.1 Geobacter sp. | reverse complement strand
CGTCATGGCCACAACATCGTAGCTGCCGATTACGGCTTCACCGCTGATAAAACCCTTACCGCAGCACCTGGCGGAACCTACCCTGCCGCCAACCTGGCCTGTTCCAGCTGCCATGACCCACACGGCAAGTATCGTCGTTTTGCCGACGGTACCCAAGCAACTACCGGCCTGCCGATCTTCAACTCCGGTTCATATAACAGCAGCGCCAGTCCAGCTGCAGGCGTATCCGCAGTCGGCGTGTACCGTATCCTGGGCGGCGTTGGCTATCAGCCGAAATCCCTCACCGGTTCATATGCTTTCGGCAGCCAGGCTCCTGATGCCGTTGCTCCTTCAACCTACAACCGTCTTGAGACCACCGGCCAGACCCATGTCGCTTACGGCCAGGGTATGTCAGAATACTGCGCAAACTGCCACACCAAGATGCTTGAGAACAGCTTCACCTCCGGCATGAAGGGTTTGGTTCACCCGGCTGGCAACAACGCCAAGCTGACCGCCCCGATCATCGCCAACTACAACAGCTATGTGACTTCCGGTATCATGACCAACAGCGATCCTACCAAGGCTTTCAGCTCGCTGGTGCCTTTCGAGCTCGGTACCAACGACTACACCAAGTTGAAGCCGCTGGCTATCAACACCGATACAGCTGACCAGTCAGCAAGCTCAACCAGCAACGTTTCCTGTCTCTCCTGCCACCGTGCCCACGCATCCGGTTTCGAGAGCATGACCCGCTACAACCTGGTCAACGAGTTCATGACCATTGCCGACACTGCCGGTGTTGCCCAGTATGATGCCAGCACAACAGAAGGCAAGATCAACCACGGCAAGAATGTCGCCGAGCAGACCGCAGCATACTATGGCCGTGCCGCTACCGCCTTCGGCCCCAACGCTCGTGACCTCTGCAACAAGTGTCACGCCAAAGACTAGTCTGTCTATGGACACCGCTGTAATCGCATAAGGCAAGAAGATGGCCGGGGAGAAATCCCCGGCCATTGGCGTATGCGCACGAAATCATATCTCCGGAACAGCATAATGATATCCAAAGAGGATACCCGAATGACCCGATCAACACTGAACTCAGTTGTCCGCCCTGCTCTTGTTTTGAGCGCGGCGGCGCTTTTGCTTGTAACCGCCTGCGGTGAAAATACCAGGTCGTATTATGGCATACCCTCTGAAAACACGACCGTGGCCAAAAATGCTGATCTTGTCTTGCTGCCGAAACGAGGGAAATTGAGACTCTCAACACCTCCGGACAGAGCTGTGTTCGGCATGATCTATATCAACACGGTGGATAATCGTGAATTCATATTTGACGGTGCTGAGTGGGCGCCTCATGATCGTTCCGTCGAAGAATTCTACAACTCCTTCCGCCCCCGCAAGAGTCTCGCGCTGATCCAAAGTGAAGTCTGCGCTGATGGCGACCCGGCCTGCACACCGACCGGGGCGCATGGCGGACCGGCGACTCTGCCGTCAGGTCATTTCGCCTACGATTGCAAGGTCTGTCACAAGGTCGGCGGACGACTGACTTTCGACAAGGCCGGTCCGGCTTATGCCGTGGGCAGGCCCGCTCCGACTTTCGACGCCACGACCAAGACCTGCTCCAATATAGCGTGCCACGGCATTACATCCGGAACATTCAGCTATTACTTTCCCGGAGGCGACGGCGAACCTGTGCTCAATACGTTGAGCTATGGAGGTTCCACGCTGGTTGCTACCCCCTCCTGGTACTCCACCGGGTCATCGGCTTGCGCCGCCTGCCACGGCAACCCTCCTTTAAACGGCTCTAACGGCTCCAATGTTTGGCACAGCGGCTACCATGGCAGCGGAGGCCCTTCTTCTGCTCTGAATCAGTGCCAGTTTTGTCATCCCGATGCGAGCAGCCCTGGTAACGGCGTTGGCGACACGACCACCAATCCCCTGCTGCACTCAAACGGCACAGTCAATGTGCAGGTTACGTTCAAATCCTCATGCTTCAGCTGCCACTGATGGGAAAATTTGACTGTAAAAATCTCGACCGGGTTGTGACGGAAATCACATGAATTGCAGAAAAAATATAGTTGTTGACGATTCTGGTCAAGATAAATAGACTTAAACAGAATGGATGCTATAATATAAACAAAACCGGTTCATGAAGTATTGCAGTGTTGTTTCTGCAGCGAAGTGAAACGGTATGAAGCAAGCACCAGACTGCCGCGCAGGCAACGGCAATGATAGGGTGAGAATGCGCCTTCCGTCCCATAAATTGTTTATGATCGCTATTTTGGCCCTGGCTGTTCTTGCCGTCGGCTCCGAAAAGGCCGAAGCCTTTCATCAAGGCGGCGCGGGTGAATGCGAGGGGTGTCACACCATGCATAATTCTTACGAGGGAATGCCGGTTACGCCTACCAGCCCGGTCGGGAGCGTGGGGGCCTATCTACTGAAGGGGAGCGATGCGAGTTCGGTCTGCCTGAACTGCCACCAGAAGAGCGGTGATATCGGTCCGACATCATTCCATATCAGTACGGCCGATACAGACATGCCGGTGAGTTCTCCGCCGCGTCAATTACCCCCCGGCGGTGATTTCGGCTGGCTGAAAAAAAGCTATACCTGGATTCCTACCCTGGGAGGCACGCCCCTAAACAGCCCGGGCGACAGTCACGGCCACAATATCGTCGCCCAGGATTATGGATATTTTTCAGACTCTTACAAAACCACCTCTCCTGGCGGTTTTTATCCTACGGCGAGCATGGGATGCACCAGTTGTCACGATCCTCACGGCAAATACCGCCGTTCCGCCGATGGCAGCATCGGCTCTGCCGGTACGCCGATCAAGGACTCCGGCTCTGTGTCATCAAGCCCGGATCCGGACCCGCTGCAATCGGTGGGCGTATATCGCCTTCTTGGCGGCGTCGGTTACAAGCCCAAATCGATGAGCGGCGGCTTTGCCTTCAGCTATAACCCTCCGGCTGCGGTGGCCCCTGATATCTACAACCGTTCCGAAACGTTAGCTCAGACAAGGGTAGCCTATGGATCCGGAATGTCCGACTGGTGCCGCAACTGTCACGCCAACATACATACAGACGCCCTGCCGACCCCGCTAAAGCATCCAGCCGGCTACCCGAACGGCAATCTCAGTGCCGACATCAGAAACTATTACGATCAATATATAAAGGACGGTGACCTGACCGGAATAGAAGCCAACGCCTGGCTTTCCCTGGCGCCGTTCGAAGCCGGCACCACCAATTACACCACGCTCAAAGCGCTCGTGACGGCAACCCCTGCCAAGGGGCCATCTATTACGGACGGCACACCGGCTGTAATGTGCCTGACCTGCCATCGGGCACACGCCTCCGGCTGGGACGGCAGCATGCGATGGAACAACAGAACCATCAATATCGTCCTGAACGGCTTGTATACCGGCGGCCAGGCTGGTCAGGCTTTTCAGCCCAACGCTCAGGGAAGAACGGAACTGGAAGCGCAACGGGCCTATTATGATATTACGACCGGAACCTTTGCCAATCCCCAAAGAACCTTGTGCTACAAATGCCACGTAAACGGGTCCGAGTAAGGGTAAAGGAGCAGATGTGCTGATACGGATCATACAGATTATTGCACTGGCATGCCTGTTTTCAGGATGCATGCAAACGCGCCAGATCGTCAAACCTCCGCTTGCGGGCGACGGCGAGCTGTTCCTTTACTGCGAACCGCTGCCTCAGGATGCCGGGCGGTTGCAGTTTTCCGTAGAATCGGTCTCGGCGGTGCGCGAGGACGGCATGGAAGTGCCGTTGACGCCCGGATTCAAGGATTTTTCTCTTGCCGAGGTCCAGCGGCAGCGCCTTTTTGCCGGAGGGATTCTGCCGCCGGGACGCTACAAGGGTATCACCGTCAAACTTAAAAGCGCCCTGCTGACCGGAGAGGAGGGCAAGGGGCGGTTGCTCGTGCCCGAACAGGCGTATGAAAGCAAGGCCATGTTCACGGTGTTCAACGGTAAGGCGACCGTCGTGACCATGGAGTTGAGATACCGCGAGGCGATGTCCGATGAAATTTCTTTCCGCCCGGTATTCACCGCCACGGTTCCGCCGGTACCGCTGCCGGAACTGACCGGCTACATGACCAATCGTGCGGATAACACCATCACCGTATTCGACAAGCGCTCCGCCAGAATCGGCGCAATGATTGAAACAGGCAAGGGGCCTGCCGGCATCGCCCTTGATCAGGTACGGATGCTGGCCTATGTGGCCATGACCGGCGAAGATACGGTTGGCGTAATCGATGTCAGGGATAACAGTTTCATTGACCGGATCAGACTGACCCCCGGCGACGCCCCCTGCTTTATGGCGATTACCCCGGATGCAAAGCTGGCGGTTACCGCCAATAACCGCTCCAACACTGCCAGCATCATCGACCTGCAATCACGGGTCGAGGTTGCACGGCTGCCGGTCGGGATCGGGGCGGAATTTGTCCTGATGGACCGCAACGGCAGAAGGGCCTATGTTTTCAATCGCCTTTCTAACAGCATAACGGTGATAGACCTGGCTTCCCGGATAGTGGCCGGCACATTGCAAACCGAGTCTGGCCCTCTTTACGGCCAATTCAGTCGCAAAGGGGACCGGCTGTTTATTTATCACGACATGTCGCCGAACATCCTGGTTGTTACACTTGATGGCCAGAATATTACCAGACGGATCAATGCCGGCATTGGTGTCAGGTCCCTGAAGGTTAATACGGCTACCGACCAGATTTATTCCGGCACCGGATTCGGCGGTATTATCGATATCTACGATCCATTCACGCTCATGGCAGTGGATTTTCTCAACGCCGACGGCGGAGTCGGCTACATGACCATTGACGGTGATGAAAACAACCTGCTGGTCATTCATCCCCGCAACAGGTTGCTGCGCTTTATAAATCTCATCGCTAAAAAAGATCGCGGCCTTATGGATACCGGTGCGGAGCCCTATGATGTCGTTATATTCGGAGAGCGATAATGGCTGCGGGAGAATAGCTCAGTGTTGACGGTCAGACTCCTGAAACCGATGATAATAGTGACCTTGATCTGCCTGCTGCCGAGCTATGCAACATTTGCTGCCGCTGAAGGGATCGGCGGATATGCGGAGTATAATTACAGCCTGCTGGATTCGAAAATGACCGACACCAATGGCACGACAAAAACGAAAAGTTCCTCCCTGAGTCAGCGCTACAGCCTGACTCTGGATAAGAACATCTTTCCCACGCTCAGGCTTTCCGCCATGGGAAACTTTGATACAAACAATGCCGATACCGACATAAACGGTGCCTCCACAACATCGGATTCATCGCGGATCAATACAAGTGCCGATCTTGCTTATACCAACGGCATCTACAACGGCGGAGCCGGTTTCAGCAGGCGGCAGGAGAGCGCACAATCCAACGGGGTTTCAACGCCAAAGCTGTTCTCCGATTCCTACAATACCCGTTTCGGATGGAAGCCCGATGATTTCCCTTCGCTGGATGTCATCTACACCAGGTTTAACAGTTATGACGAGTATCATCGTTCGCAGGACACCGCCTCCTCTACAACCACCATCGGCTCCCGTTACAAACCGTACGAGACTCTGGACATGAATTATTCGGCCAATTACACTACTCTGGAAAGCAGATTGAACGGATTTGGATCACAAAGTCTGAGCCAGAGCCTGCGCACTTCTTACAGCGATATCTTCTTCAAGGATCGCATGGCGATCAGCAGCAGCTACACTATCGCCCTGCAGGATACAACCACCCGTAACAACGGCGGCAGCAGCGGCAGTGGCATTCTGCCGCCAACTCCGAAATCCATTGATCAGCTCTACTTTGCAGTAACCGCAACTACCGACAGTTCCACCATAACCCCACTCCTGGGGGGCGTCCTTAACCTGAATACTGTTTCAACCGTCAGCGGCACTGTCATAAGTGACAACTCCCTGACCCCGGTACGTAGCAATATAGGGATAATATCCAACCTATCTGCCGTAAGCATCATCAGATTGCCGGTTGTAATCGGCGTCATTGCCCATACTATAAATGACCAGGACTATACCAACATCGCCAGTGCTTTCGGCCTGGACACTCCTGCAACCTCAAAAATCAAGGTATTTCAGAGTCCTAGTTCCGATGGAGCTAATTGGCTGCCGCTTCCGGTAACGGCCATTACTTTCGGATCTTTGACAAACCCGGCTACAGGCGTTCTCAATGACGGCTTCGAAATCAAGCCGGCGACAAACATCCCCGCTAAGACCCTCATCAAGATAGAGATAGAATCGGTGCGCAACGCGACGATCAATGTCTTTGTACAGAAGATCTCCCTCGCCGCTCCGGAAGTATTCTTTCAGGATACGACCATAACCAGCCTGAAACCGGGACAATCCAGATCATCGTCCCAGATCTCGGGGATTTACAACTTGAATGCCAAAACCAGACTTTTGAGCACCCCTTCGCTCTTTTATGATTTCGGCTTCAATCTTGATCACACCGCAAGCGACGTACAGTCGTTAACCTATCGTTATTCAGTCATCAACGGCCTGAGCCTCAACCACCGTTTTTCCAAGACTTTGAGCACCAGCGCCAGAGTTGCCCGTGAAGATGCGTTTGATCCGACGACAGGAGCACCCTCGTCCACCAGCGCCAGTATTTCGCTTACGTCCCAGACGTTACCAACCCTCTCCCAGTCGGCAACTTACGGATTCAGGGAGGAAAAAAGCGGGGGAATAAGCAGGACTTCACACTCGATGAACCTGTCCAACTCGGCGGAACTATACCGGGGCATCAGCCTGAGCCTCAGCGGTGGCGGAAATCTGGTTACCGACTCTGCCGGCGCGGATCAGAAAAGCCTTACCGTGACCAGCGGCCTGAACCTGGCACCGCACAAAACGCTCAGCATCAATTTGAGCGTCACCGATTCGGAAACATGGTCTTCCAGCAATGGAAAACCGGAAACGTCCTCCGCCACACAAACCGGGGATTTGACGGCAACCTACAATCCGCTGCCGGCCATCTATCTGTTCGGTTCGTACAGCATTAACGCCCAGACAAATCGAAAAACCCAGACCGCCCAGAGCATCGGCGGATCATGGTCGCCATTCAGAGGCGGGGCTCTGTTGCTGAACACATCCTACCGCGAAAATCTCGACAACAGCGGCGGCAAGGACAGCGCCTTCGTCCAGAGTCTGAGGTGGAACATCCGTTCCGGATGGTATCTGGATGTTTCCTTTCTGATTTCCAGGAATACGGTAACGGCACAGACGACCGATACCCAGGTATTCAATACCGCGTTGCGGTTGAGTTTTTAGTAAATCCCATGAAGAGGAGATTGTAAAGGCAATGACCGGATCTCAAGTTTCTTACAGGCACTTATTTGTTGTTATTATTTCCATGTTTTGTTTCGGGGCGCTGGGGGGGTGCGCGGGAACAGGCGACGTATTTCGGGACACAACCATGGATTTCGGCTCGATCAAGTCGGTGGCGGTCCTGCCTTTCGCCAATCTGTCGAAAGATCAGTTGGCCGGGGAGCGGGTACGCGACGCTTTCAACACCATGCTGATGGCATCCGGGGCCGTGTATGCGGTTCCAACCGGAGAGGTGGCAAGAGGTATCGCCGCTGCCGGCATGGCGAACCCGACCACT
Organism: Geobacter sp.; assembly: GCA_025360785.1. Classification (GTDB taxonomy): domain Bacteria; phylum Desulfobacterota; class Desulfuromonadia; order Geobacterales; family Pseudopelobacteraceae; genus JACRCG01. The sequence goes on along the minus strand of JANYBN010000150.1, from coordinate 13,421 downwards.
CCTTCAGCCGACGACGTTATGAAAATAGCCAAAAGCATCAAGGTGGACGCGGTCATTTCCGGGGTGATCAGGGAGTACGGCGATGTGCGTTCCGGCACATCCAGCGCCGACGTGATTTCGCTCAGCCTGCAACTGATGGAAGGGCAGACCGGAAGAGTCGTCTGGTCGGCCGGGACGACCCAGGGGGGCATAGGCATGACGGATCGTCTGTTTGGCGGTGGCGGCAGACCGATTAACGATATTACGGAGAAGGCAGTTAATGCTCTCATCAACAAGCTTTTTGAATAGCCTTCTGACGGGCATCAAGGTCTGCAGCCTGGCCTGCTGCCTGCTCTGCTGCGGCGCCAGGGCCGAAGCCGCGCAGCCGGGTACTGATCGACGGATTGCCGTTTTTCCGATTGAAAATCTAAGCGGTGCGCCCGCGCCGCTCAGAGAGCTTGATGCCGGGCTTGTCGCAGTGCTGAAGAGTGCAGGGATGCCCACCGTCGAAACAGCGGCGGTCGAAAATTTTATCAACAGTCATCAAGTTCGCTATTTAGGAGGTATCGATGAAAAAACTGCGGCCCTGTTGAGCACCGAGACCAAAGCCGAGTTCGTACTGATTACTTCGCTGGAGTTCTACAATGAGGTTGCCCCACCGAAGTTTTCGCTCATCTCCCGGCTTGTTTCCCTGCACGATATTCCTGAAATCGTCTGGATGGGAAGTGCAGGAATTGCGGGTGACGACGCCCCAGGCATCCTTGGGCTGGGATTGATCAATGACATCAACGACCTCCGCGAGAAGGGGTTTGAGTCAGTCGTTACATCGCTCGGGCGCTACATTCAGGACGCACCGGCACATAAGAATCAAGTCATCTCCGGAGCAAAGGGTGAGGAAACCTTCCGGCTCGATGATCTGATCAAAGGCATCAAGTCAGAAAAACGGCTGCTCACCCCGGTTTCAGAGCCGCGGCAGGGTCCGGTTCTTGAGGAGAATCAATACACCGCGGAAGATATGCAGAGCAATATGAACGGAAAAGGTATCTTCTTCCAGTCACGCTATAATCCGGTCGGCTGGTACAACTCAAAAGAAACACTCCGGAACCGGGAGCACACCATTGCCATCATACCGTTCTTTAATCGCAGTACGAGGAAACATGCCGCCGAACTTCAGGCGCTCCATATGGCATTGCAACTCGTGGACAAGCACGTTTTCCGGGTTCTTGAACTCGGCGTTATCCGTGATAGAATGCTTAATATGCACGTCATCATGAACAGCGGCGTTTCACTCCCGAATATCGATCTTATCACCATTTCTCTGGGATCCGACCTGCTGCTTAACGGGGTGGTATTCGACTATCTGGACACGGTCGGTTACGGGTCGCCACCCAGGGTAGATTTTTCGATACAGATGTTCAACCGTGAAGACAAGAGAATCCTGTGGAGTTCCCACAGCAGCAACCAGGGTGACGACGGGGTCTATTTTTTCGACTACGGCCGTATCGCCACCGCCGCCGCCCTTACCGACAAGATGTGCCATGCCTTGGTGCAAAGGCTGGCAGAAAATGCCGGCGAATAATTATGACAGCGTAGGGGCGTACCCTTGGGTCGCCCGTTTTTCGGAAAATGAAAATATGTGGAAACGGCAATTTTACAACCAGGGCGGGCCGAGGCCGCGCCCCTACAAAGATTTTTAAAGGGAGTTATTATGAAACTGAGAATACCGGCCACACTTACCTTCGCTGCCATTGTCAGCTCCGTCGCCCTGGCACTGGGCGCAACCATCCCACAGACCACTCCGGCGGCACAACCGCCTGTCGTAGCAACGACTCCGCAAACTGCGACAAAACCAGCAACTGAGGCGAAGGCTCCCAAGTCCGAGGAGGTAACCATCAGACTGAACGCGCCGCTTTTTTCGCCGCTCTTCGCCAAGGTTCCGCTGGCCATGGTAAACGACGAGGCGATCACCGTTGAAGATTTGAAAAAAACCATGGGCACGATTCATGAGGGGATGACCGAAGGGAAAGCGGTTCCGAAAACAAATTTCCCGGTGCTTTTGAAACGTCTGATCAACTCCCTGCTAATCATCCAGGAAGCACGCACCATGGAACTGGACAAGCTGGAAGAGATTAAAACCTCCGTTGACGACTATTCTAAAAAACAGCTCCGGGAGCTGCTCCTTAAGGAACAGGTGAAGGGTGTCAAGGCAGGTCCCAAAGAGGTTGAAAAAAGCTACCGGGAGCGCACCACAGAGTGGCGGCTGAAATCACTGATTGTCGACAAGCTTGAAGATGCAAAGAAGGTAGAGGTAGCACTTAAAGCCGGTAAAAAATTCGACGACCTGTTTGACAGGAACATCAAGGAAGGCGTTGCCAAGGAGGGTGGCAAATCCGACATTTTCCTGACCCGCGAAGTCATTGCCCCCCCTATGCTGGTTGTACTGACAAAGATGAAGGTCGGCGAAATCAGCAAGATGACACCGCTGGATAAAGGCTATTTATTCTACCGTGTGGAAGAAAAACGCACCAAGGATAATGAAGCCGTCAAAGAACAGGTAGTACAGGAACTGGACGCCAAGGCGCGCATCGCCGCACTTGAGGCTTTTCAGGAATCGCTCATCAAAAAGTATGTGACAAAAAAGAAGCTGTTCGACAAGTTTGATTTTGAGAATAAAAAAGTGAAGTTTGAGACCTTCCTCAAGGACAAGCGGGCAGTTGCGGATATCAAGGGAGAGAAACCGGTTACCGTGGCCGATATGGCCGAGGCCATAGCTCAGAAGTTCTACCACGGAGTGGAGCGTGCGGCGGAGAGCAAGAAGATCAACAAGGAGAAAAAGGCTATTCTGCACGAACTTCTGGGCAACATCGTTTTCGACAAGGAGGCTAAGGCCAGAAAGATCGACGAATCGGATGAATACCGCAACAAGGTGCGTTCCTATTCGAACTCGCTGTTGTTCGGTACTTTCGTCACCAAGGTAATCCGCACGGAAATCACTGTAACCAAAGATGAGCTCATGGCATATCACAAGATCCATGCCGGGGATTATACCAGTACCGAGGCATACAAGTTGGATGCCATCGCCTTCGACACGCCGCAGAAAGCGGAAGAAGCCGCCTTGAAACTGCGCCAGGGGGCCGATTTCAAATGGTACAAGGCTAACGCAGACGGCCGGGTGAGCATCGCTAAGTCGTTTGAAAGCATCTTCACCGGCGATGCCATAGCAAAACCGAACCTGCCGGAACCGCTGCAGCAAGCCCTTACCGGCTCCGCCAGCGGAGATTTCCGGGTTTTTGTCGATGGCGGCCTGGGCTATGTCATATCTGTAGTCGAACTGGCACCTGCAAGGACTCTGAACTATGAGGAGGTGGAAGACGCCATCAAAGAGGCGGTCTTCTACGAAAAGCTCAATAAAGGCGTTGAAACGTGGGGCGACAAGCTTAAAAGCACTTCAGATGTCAAAATCTATGCTGATTTCGGACAATAGTTGAGTTACGAAATCTTTTTCGCGGTTCTTCGCGGAAAAAATTTCGGCTAACTAACTATCCAATTTTCAGGATTAGGAGACACCATGATCATGTCTAAAAAGATACAAACCGGTGCTGTGGCGGTAGTCATGCTTCTTCTATGCATGGGTATTATGCCATGGGTTGTCGCTGACGGTCATTGCGCGCCGAAAAAATTTGCCTCCAAGGAGTGCATCGACTGTCACACCAAGTTTGAGGACAAGTATTTCTCCATGAAATACCTGCACACAAACGTGAAAGAAAAGAAGTGCGAGGATTGCCACATCCGCCACGGCAGGGTTCCGAAACTTCTGCTCAAGAAGGAGGGGAATCAGATCTGTCTGGATTGCCATTCCAAGGACAAGATCGGTCTAAGCAAACCGTATGTCCACACCCCGGTCAAGGCTGGTAAATGCGGCCAGTGCCATAATGCCCATGGTTCGCAGTTCAAGGGACTGATGCTGCACGACGGCAACTCGGCCTGCTATGAATGCCACAAAAAGGAGCTCTTCGAAAAGAAGGTCGTCCATCAGGTACTGCTTAAGGAAGGGTGCAAGGCCTGCCATAGTGCGCACAGTTCCAACGAGAAGCATCTCCTGACCAAGTCTGAGCCGGCCCTCTGCCTGGAATGCCATGACAAAGGCGGCGGAGCGTTCAAAAAGGGCCACGCCAACTACCCTGTGGAAGGGAAACGCTGCTCTACCTGTCACAATCCGCATACATCTACCCAGCCCAAACTGCTTCGCACCAGTGTGCATAGTCCCGTAGCGTCGATGGAATGCTCCATGTGTCATGAAGCCCCGACTTCGCAGCAACCGTTCACCGTCACCCGGAAGGGTGCGGCCCTCTGCCTGGATTGTCACGAGATGAAAACTCTTAAAGGCGCCGGGACCGTGGAGCACGCCCCCTTTAAGGAGGGTGACTGCCTCGGTTGTCACAATCCTCATGCCTCGGAATCAGTTAAACTGCTCACAAAAGACGGCAACAAGCTCTGTTTCGAATGCCATAAGGAAAAAGAGATGCTGGTTGCATTCAAGCATGCTCCGATGAGTGCCGGCAAGGGGTGTCTCTCGTGTCACAAACCCCATGTAGCCATGTACAAGGGACTGGTAGACAAAAAGGGGAGCGATTTCTGTTCCGAATGCCATGTTAAAACCATGGATGCCCTGAAAAGCAAAACAGTGCATGATCCGTTCAAGGGTGGTGAATGCCTGGCCTGTCACAATCCGCACGGCTCTAATTTTACCGCAATGGCCAAGGACCGGGGTGACAAACTCTGCTATTCATGCCATTCCGATTCCGAAGCAAAATTTCTGAAAACAGTCACGCATAAACCGGTACTTAACGGTGATTGCACCTCCTGCCACCATGGCCACGGCTCTGCGGAAAAGAAACTGCTGACGGCCCCGGCGCCGCAACTCTGCGCCAAATGCCACTCCGATATGATGAAACAGGAGTCAGGCGGCTCAAACCATGAACCGTTTAAAAGCGGTCAATGCCTGACCTGCCATGATTCCCACGGCAGCACCATCGCAGGCATGCTTAACAAGCCGCAGAGCCAGGTGTGCGGCGGCTGCCATGAACCATTCAAGGGGTTCAAGGAGTCGGTGTCTAAACATGTACCGTTCACCGAGGGAAGCTGCACTAAATGCCACAATCCGCACAAGTCCAAGCTGAAAACCCTGCTGCCGGCACAGGGCAATGATCTCTGCTTCACCTGTCACAAGGCTATCAAGGAGAAGCTTGCCAAGGAGAAACCCCATAATCCGGCGCAGCAGGATTGCCTCAATTGCCACAAGCCGCATTTTGCCGCAAACAAAAAACTGCTGCCGACACCTGTAACCAACGTATGCGAACAGTGCCACGAATCGACCAAGGCGCCATTCGAAAAGGCTCACCTTTCTATCCAGGCATCGGTCATGACCTGCATGAATTGCCATGATCCCCATGCCTCCAAGGATCCGAAGTTCTTCAAAAATTCGGTCCATGCGCCCTTTGCCGCCCGTTCGTGCGAAGAGTGCCATATTGTCGCTAAATAATGAAGATGGGTAGAGACGCATTACACTGCGTCTCTGCGAACAGAAGGAGAAAATACATGAAAATACGAAGTATTACCTTACTGTCGGCAGTGATACTCCTGACTTTGGGACTTCAAAGCCTGTTTGCTGCCACCGACCAGCAGTTCAAGCTCAAGCCCGGCGCGCGCGGCAATCTGTGCATGAAGTGCCACAACACTTTTCAGGAAAAGGTGGCGCGAAAGTTTGTGCATACCCCGCTAAAAAAGAATGATTGCACCGGGTGCCATAACGCGCACACCTCAAATCACGGCAAGATGCTGTCCGCCGAAGTGAAATCGGTATGCTCCGTCTGTCACCCGCCGATGATTTCGGCAACGGCGAAAAGCGTTCACAAGGTCGTGGCCGAGGGTAACTGCATGAAGTGCCACGATCCGCATGCCGCCGCCAACAAGGACAATCTGCTCATGGAGGGAAAGCTGCTCTGTTTCTCCTGTCACAAGGCGCTTGGGGAAAAACTGGCCAAGGTCAGGTTCCGCCACTCCCCGGTGGAAAAAGATTGCCTTATCTGCCACCAGCCCCATTCCTCCGACAAGGGGCCGTTTCTCCTCAAGGACGACATAGCCCAGCTATGCGGCGGCTGTCACAAGACCGACAAGCCGATCTTTATAAAAAAACATATGGGGTATCCGGTAGCAGGATCCCGCTGCACCGGCTGTCATGACCCGCATGGCTCCGACAACACGGGACTGCTCCTCAAAAATGTCCATTCACCGGTAGCCAAGCGGATGTGCAATCAATGCCACGAGGAGGCCACCTCACCCACCCCGCTGAAAACGAAGAAGGAGGGGATGACGCTTTGCCGCGGCTGCCACAATGAGATGTACAACAAAACCTTTGAAAAGAGCCGGATGCATTGGCCGGTGGTCAGCAAGAATGGCTGCCTGGGCTGCCACAACCCGCATGCCTCGCAGGACAAAGGCTTGCTGCGCGAACCTATGAAACAGTTATGCGGAAAATGCCATATCGATACCATGAAGCGGCAGACTCAAAATATCTCGAAACATGAGCCGATAGTCGATGGGCGTTGTACCGAATGCCACGATCCGCACTCTTCCAACAACATGTTCCTGACCAGGAAGGCGGCCGATTTCGATCTCTGCACGAGCTGCCATGACTGGAGCCAGCATTCGACTCACCCGATCGGCGAAAAGATCCGTGATCCGCGCAACAAGAATCTTTCCGTAGGTTGCGGAAGCTGCCACCGTGCCCACGGAACCGCGTTCAAGAAGCTGCTCTATTACCCGACAACCACGGAGATGTGTATCCAGTGCCATGAACAGTTAAAGAGGTGATCCATGACTAGAACCATAAGAACGCTCATCTGTATCCTTCCGATCTTCTGCGCATTACCCGCTTATTGCGCTGATGTCGTTAAATTCAAACCGCTGGCGGAGATCTATCAGGATGCCAACAAGATCACGTTAAAAACCCCCGAGGGGGTCGCCTGCGGAAAAAACTCGATCCTGGTCGCCGATACCGGCAATGGACGTTTTGTCAGGTATGACAGGGCCGGCGATGAATTAAAAAACGGGGTAGAGATCAAGCTCGAACAGGTCCCCTACCCCATCAGGCTGAAGGCCGCCGCAATGGACCGGGTTCTGGCCCTGGACGGCAAGAGCCGTAAGATCGCGCGACTGGCTGCCGACGGAAGTTTCGTCGGCTACCTGGAGTATAAAAACGTGCCGCTGCCCGCCGATATTGTTCCGCGCAGCATGACCGTAAATGCAAAGGATGACGTGTATATCGTCGATGCTCTGGGCGAGCGGGTGATTGTTACCGATCAGACCGGTGCGTTTCTGCGCCAGATTCCCTTTCCGAAAGAGAACGGGTTCATCTCCGATGTGGCTGTCGATCCGCGAGGGGGTGTCTACATTCTGGACAGCCTGAAAGGTCGGGTATACAAGGCGGCATCCGACAGTGCGCCGTTTCAGCCGTTCGCTTCCGGGCTGCAGGAGAATCTCTACCTGGCGGTTTCCATGGAAATTGACCCCCAGGGGAGAATCTACCTGCTGGACCAGAACGACAGCGCAGTGATCCTGCTCGGTCCGGACGGCTCTTTTCAAGGACATTACCTTTCCTATGGCTGGAAGGCCGGACAGATCAACTACCCGGGTCAGGCCTGCCTCACAGAAAACAACACCCTGATTATCGCGGACCGCAACAACAGCCGTGTCCAGCTGTTCAAGGTTCAGTAACCTTCAAGGAACAACGAGCATCATGATCAAAAAACTTTTCGTTATCATCGGCCTGGCGCTTGCCGTGCCGGTTGTGCCATGCCTGGGAATCGATCAATTCCCGAACGGCTTCCATAACGGCGGCATCGGGCCGTGTGAAGGTTGCCACTCCAAAGCACAGAAAGCGCCGGAGACTGGATCATCCCCTGCCGCGCCTGGTGACAGCCCGTCTCCCGATGCAGGCCGGGGCATGTTCAACGGGCAGGATTCCGGTTCGACCTGTCTTATCTGCCATACCGCACCAAAAGGCCAAAAAGTGCCTTCTGGATACTTCGTGGCCACCAGTAACGACGACCTTGCCGGTGGCCTGCCGCCCGGTCAGATGACGCCTGGCGGAGATTTTGCCTGGCTCAGAAAGAGCTATCGCTGGCCGACTCAGGACTCCGGCACGGTAAAAGACGGGCAAAGCCCCGGGGATCGCCACGGGCACAACATTATCGCCGCCCAGTTCGGCTACAACTACGATTTCAGCAATGTCACGGCCCCCAACGGTGACTATCCGTCCGACAGGCTGACCTGCACGAGTTGCCACGATCCGCACGGAAGCTACCGCAGACTGGCCGACGGTTCTTTCAGCACCAGCGGTGCGATTCCCATAATTGCGTCCGGATCCTTGAAAAGCAGCCCCATGCCCGATGCCAACCATGCTCTCGGTTCCTACAGATTGCTGGCCGGCAAAGGTTACTCGCCGGCAATAGCCGGCAGTTCCGTGGTTTTTAACGCCGACCCTCCGGCAGCGGTAGCCCCCGACAAGTATAACCGGGCTGAATCAAAACATGGCGACACCAGGGTTGCCTACGGGAGCGATATGTCGGAATGGTGCCGAAACTGCCACCAGCCGCACAGTCATCCGACAGGCAATAAGGCGCAGATATCTGCGGCAATGGCCAAAGAGTACAACTCCTATATCGCTTCGGGAGATATGAACGGTTCCAGAACGACATCCTACTCTTCGCTGGTGCCGTTTGAGGTCGGGTCAAAAGATTACACGGAACTGAAGAGACTGGCCGGCAACGGCGGTGAATATGGAGACCTGAACGGACCGTCAGCAGGAGAAAACATCATGTGCCTCACCTGCCACCGGGCCCATGCCGGAGGATGGGACGCCATCACACGGTGGAATACGAAAAGCGAACTGATCGTCTATGACGGAAAATTTCCGGGATCCGACTCCGGAGCCCCCTCATATATCGCCCAGGGACGAACCTCAGCCGAGACCAGAAAGGCGTATTATGACCGACCGGCTGACTCATTTGCGGTGTATCAGCGGGGATTGTGCAGCAAGTGTCACGCAAAGGACTAAAGAGCAAATTACAATCAAAGATCAACCTTGAAAGGAACCATCATGTCAAAATCATCGGTTAAAAATGCAGCGTCCTTCTGGAAACCGGCCTTATTAATGCTGGCCTTCATGCTTGCCCTTGGCTGCGCAAAAGCAGGCCCGAAAATTGAGGGTGCCTGGGACAATGCCAAGGTACCGGAAACAGTGGAATTCAAAACGGACGGCACCGGCATGTTCACGTACCCGAACAAACAAAATCCTCCGCTCACCTTTTCCTGGAAACACACAGTAAAAAACAGCTACGTCCTGGAGGTCAACTTCAATGGAACCAGTAAAACCCTGACCGCAACCGTAAGCGACAAGGGCATGGAGATCGAAAGCACCATGGGCAAAGAACTATACCAAAGACACATCAACCGTTGACAAGGGGTCGAAAAATGAAACAAATGTTTCTTGCGGTTTTCCTGTGTGCCTGCTGTATAGGCTTTTTCTGCCTTCCAGCGCAGGCTTCCTATTTCGACGGCATGGAAGCATACCGGCAAAACGATTACCAGACCGCGCTGCGTGAGTTCAGAACAGCTGAAGAAGATATCCGGGCTCTCTACATGATTGGAGTGATGTACGAAAAAGGCGAAGGTATCATGGCCGATCCTGCCGAGGCGGGAAACTGGTTCCGCAAGGCCGCCGACAAGGGAAGCGCCTCGGCTCAGTATCGTCTGGGACGCCTCTATGAACGTGGTCTTGGCGTAGATCAAAACCGGGAAGAGGCGCTCGCCTGGTACAAAAAGTCCGCCCGTAACGGCAATATTGACGCCAGGCAGGCGCTGAAAAGAATGGAGGCAAAATAAGGCTGTGAGGCATCTCGATCATCGCACAGGGGACAGCGCGGCTTCGATATATGTCATCATCGCCCTGACGCTCACAACCTTTCTTTCCTGCTATCCTCTGCTTGATTGCGGTTTCGTCAATTACGACGACCCGTTCTACGTGACCGCCAACAACCATGTCCTCTCCGGACTGTCACCGGACTCGATCCGCTGGGCCTTCGGCACTTTTTTTAATTACAACTGGCACCCGGCAACCTGGCTGTCCCATATGCTGGACGTTCAGCTGGCCGGGCTGAATCCCGCATGGCATCATCTGACCAGCCTGCTGCTGCATATCGCCAACAGCGGGATCCTGTTCCTTATCCTGAAGCGTATAACCGGCGCAACAGCCAAAAGCGCCTGCGTTGCGGCCCTGTTCGCCCTGCATCCGCTTCATGTCGAATCGATTGCTTGGGTGTCGGAGAGAAAGGATGTCCTGAGCACCTTCTTCGGTTTTCTTGCCGTGGCCGCGTATGTGCTATATGCGCAATCCCGCAGGATCAGGGCCTATGCGCTCTGCCTGCTGTTCTTCACAATCGGTCTGATGGCGAAACCGATGCTCGTCACCCTGCCGTTAGTGCTGTTATTGCTGGATTACTGGCCGCTGTGGCGCATTGACAACAGGGCGGGACTTGTCAAGCTTGTCAGGGAAAAGATCCCGCTGTTTTTGCCGGCACTGATCTCCACCGTCATCACCTGGCTGGCCCAGCAGAGGGGAGGCGCCATGCCGGGCGACGGTTTTGCGCTGATCAATGCCGGTAACGCAATGATCAGCTATGCCGTCTACATCAAAAAGATGTTCCTGCCGATCGGACTGTCGGTCTTTTATCCCTTTGACATTGCAGCGGTTTCCACCGGAGCGGTCGTTACGGCAATAGCGGTTATCAGCGGAATTTCCGTATTAGTGGCGGTTTCTGCAAAGCAGCGTCCCTGGCTGGTTACCGGCTGGCTCTGGTATATCGTCACTCTTTTGCCGGTCATAGGCTTCATACGGGTCGGACAGCAAGCTCTGGCCGACAGATATACCTATATTCCGCTGACAGGGCTGTTCATCATAATTGTGTGGGGAGCTTCGGAAGCGGCAGAACGGCTGCGGGTGCCGAGGAGTGTGCAGATAGCCGTCATGGCCGTAATCCTGGCCGGATGTTCGCTGCTTACATATCGTCAGGCCGGGTTTTGGAAGGACAGCATCACCCTCTTCAGTCACGCCCTGACGGTAACCGACAGCAACTGGCTGGCCCATAAAAATCTTGCTGCGGCTCTGGCCAAAAGGGGAGATCTTGAAGGGGCTCTGCAGCATGAAACCGAAACGCTCCGCATCAGGGCGGACGCCGGAGAATACGTCAGCCAGGGATGGCTTTACCTCCAACTGGGGCGCTATCCGCAGGCCATGGCGTCCTGCAGCAACGCCTTGGCCATTGCGCCGGACAATGACAAGGCCCGCTATCTTCTGGGGTTGGCGTTTGTCGCCCTCAAGGATTACCGGGCAGCCGTAAGGGAATATGAGCTGCTCAAGAGAAGTAATTCTTCCTATGCAGTGCAACTACAAGAAAAACTGAAATGGGTGGATAGCAAAGAAGACTGAACTATTGGTGACTACTTCGGATGTCCAGACGGCAGCGCGCCGGGCTCGACGCTCTTGCCTTTCACCGCTTTTGATCTGGCCGCCTTTGGAACCTCTTCGCCCATGACGCCCAGAAGTTTTCCGGCGCCCTTATTCCCCTGGGCGGCTGACTTTTTGAGCCAGACCACAGCTTCCTTGCGGTCTTTTTCAACACCTTCGCCATTGGTGTACATCAGTCCAAGGTTGAACTGGGCCTGTGCATGTCCCCGCTCGGCGGCCTTGCGATACCATTTCGCTGCCACGACCCGGTCCTGCAGGACATCCACACCCTTGTCATAGGTGGTGCCCAAAATGAAGCACGCGTTTGCATGTCCCTGTTCGGCGGCCTTTTTGAACCATTCTATACCTTGAAGATGATCGGCCTTGACCCCCTCGCCCTTGAAGTACATGACGCCGAGGTTGTAGCTAGAATCTTTGCCGCCGTCAGCCTTGAACTCCTTGAGAGCCTGCGCATAGTCTTTCATCCGGTACGCCTTCAGTCCGGAGTTGTAGTCAGCGACAGCTGAAACGGCAGTCAAAACGGCGAGGCTAAGCGCTATTACCAGGGAAATTAATACTCTCATGATCTTCTCCTGAACCAGATAAGTTGTCTGCATTACTTTTTGAAAGTGTACCAAAACAATTACCTCTTGTCACCTTGCGTTTCTTGACCATATTGGTTTACATAAGACAAGACATGGTTTAATATTAGACAGTTATATTGTTAGGGGGTTGAAAACAACGTCGTGAAAAACATTATCCTGATTACTGCAGTAATCCTGACTCTGGCCGCACTAACCGCTTCCGCAGGAGACTACTCTGCCAGTTTCCTGTATACACTGTCAGATTTTTCCGGCACCAAGCCGTTCAGTTCCGCCAGGATCAACAAGGATACAGCCAAGAACGAGATCTATGCCATGGTCGGTGAGGCTGTCTCGATCTTCAACGCCAGCGGCATGGAGGTCTACCGCATCGACTACGATGCCAATATCGGCATCGTCTCGGATGTAGCGGTACTGAGCAACGGTCAGCTCGCCGTACTTGCCAGCAAAGGGCCGCTGACACGGCTGGTGCGTTGCAGTTTCCGGGCAGAACCGCTCGGCAACATCGAGCTGAAAGGCCTTCCAAGCGACTTCACCGGTTTTTCTCCGAATCGGATTTATTCGCGTGACGGCAGGTTATACTTGATAAGTTTTTCCACAATGCGGGTCGTAATCGTCGATGAGGATGGTCTCTTCGTCAAGGGGGTCGATCTGGCGAAAGAGCTCGGCATGAGCGAGAAGGAGCGGGAAGAGTCCGGTTTCGGGGGCTTTACCATCGATAGTGACGGCGGTTTTCTCTTTACCATCCCGGCCACGGCCAGGGTATATCTGATGCCGCCTGAGGGGAAACCGCGGGTATTCGGCAAGCGGGGCAGCGCACCGGGCAGATTCGGCGTTGTCACCGGCATCGCCCTTGACAGGGACGGTAATATCCTGGTGGCGGACAAACTGCGCTGCGTCGTCATGGTTTTTGAACGCACCAACTTTGCCATGCTCAAGGAATTCGGCAACCGTGGCTTCAAGCCCGGCAATCTGATCGGACCGGACGACATCCTGGTAGACAGCCAGAACAAGGTTTATGTCAGTTCACTCCGCAGCCGAGGCATCAGCGTCTATCAACTTTCAAGCAATTGAGACTGCAGCGGCTTTTCAAATAAAAAAAAAGCGCAACCACTTAAGTGGTTGCGCTTTTTCGACATAACATCTCAGAACGGAATATCGTCATCCTGGAATGGAGGCTCTTCGTAGCTGCTGGTAGCGCCGGCTTTAGGGGCTGACGAAGTATCTCCGCCACCGCTCCGCTCCCCTTTGGCGGAAAGCATCTGCATCTTGTC
>JANYBN010000099.1 GCA_025360785.1 Geobacter sp. | reverse complement strand
CAAACTGACCCAGCGACTACGCGACGATGCGGTCTACATGAACCACGGCTTCGGCGTTCATTCCAAAGGGATGAGCCGTGCCGACGGCCAGGGGATTGCCGATGATGACCTGCTCACCCGGCACGCCATCGATCCGATCATGGGCGGCACCGCCATGCGCGTGAATTTTGTCAAGATTGTGAAGGGGGCCTGACATGCAACTATTCGGAGTTCTTATTCCTGAAAAGGAACAGCTTATCGCCACGGCGCTTGACGTGGCCAAAGGAAGAGCCGGTCTGTCACTGTACGCAGCGCTGTTCGGCCTGGGGATCGGTTTTTATGCCATCGCTGCCATCTTCATCCTGGGGCACGGCCACACCACCAACACCTCCAACCTGGTGCCCTGGGGGCTGCAGATATCAACCTATGTCTATTTTGCCCTGCTCAGCACCGGCTGCACCTTTGTCAATTTCTTCGGCCACGTGTTCTTCGAGAAGCAGTACAAGCTGTTTGCGTCGCGAATCATCTTTGTCGGCATCATCACCGCCGTGGCAGCCTTTTTCTCTCTGGCAACCGAAATGGGGCACGTCGAGCGGATGTACTACTACCTGCTCTCACCCAATCCGAAGTCGCCAATGTTCTGGATGGGTATCTGGTACACTACCTACCTGATCGCCATTACCTGGGAGTACATCAACATCCAGACAAACAGGCATTCGAGCAAGGTTATGTGGGGGGCATTTTTTGTCGCCATCTTCACCCACAGCACTCTGGGAAGCCTCCTTGGCTCGGTCAGTTCCCGCGTCTACTACTACAGCGCGCTGATGCCGATCTACTTCCTGTTCATCGCCTTCCTGACCGGCTGTTCCCTGACGACCATCATCGCCGCGATGACGGTCAAACAGAAAAAACTTGACGAGAACTACCACCTCCATCCGTTTGTCACCCTGCTCAAGATCGGCTTGGGGCTGGCGCTGTTGATCACCTTCTGGCGGATGATGATCGGCCTTTCCGCGCACCTGGAAGGCTCCGAGGTGTTCTCGCTGACGCTGATCAACAGCGTGCTGTTCGGGATCGTGGTCGTCATTATCATTCCCTATCTCCTGCTTAAGATGGGCAAGAGCGCCAACTGGCTGATCTTTGTCGGACTTTTTATCATGGGTACCCAGCTGAAAGCCCGTAACGATCTGGTGATCGGAGCCTTCAAGATCCCGTTGTTCCGGGTCTACGACATGCCCGAGGTCGTCCACTACTCACCCTCGATTTACGAATATCTGGTCGTGGTGGCGTCGGCCTCGCTCGTAATGGTTATGTATATTGTTTTCGAACGCTCAGGAATTTTCGAGACACGGGACATCAAGGGGGAGCAGTGACCATGGAACAATTTGACGGCAAAGACATCCTGGATATCATGCATGAGGATCTGCAGCGCGCCCTGAAAAAACCGCGGGCGGAGCGGCGCTGGGGCATGGCGATCGATACGAAGAAGTGCATCGGCTGCCACGCCTGCACCACCGGCTGCATGTCGGAGAACCTGACCCCACCCGAGATCCATTATCGCCCGGTCAAGGAGGAGGAGATCGGCGAGTTCCCCAACACCGGGCTCAAATTCCTGCCGCGTCCCTGCATGCAGTGTGACGCCCCCACCTGTACGCCGGTCTGCCCGGTAACCGCCACCTACAAGCGGGATGACGGCATCGTAATGATCGACTACGACAAATGCATTGGCTGCCGCTACTGCCTCGTGGCCTGCGCCTACGGCGCCCGTTCGGCCGACGTCGGGCACTACTTCAGCGGCGACTTTCACGACAAGACCTACGAGGTGGAAAACTCGGGCGAATACGGCAAGAGCTATAAGCGCAAGAGCCACTGGCATTCCCCGATCGGCAACGCCCGCAAGTGCCATTTCTGTATCCACCGGATCGAAAAGGGAGAACTGACCCGCTGCACCACCACCTGCCTGGGGCAGGCCACCTATTTCGGCGACATCAATGATCCGAAGGCGCTGATCACCAAACTCATATCAAAGCCGAACGTGATCAGGTACAGGGAGGAACTGGGCACCAAGCCGATGGTGTATTACATCGTCTGATTCACCCCCCCTTAATTCGCCCCCCCCTTAATTCGCCCTCAGGAGGGAGGCTTGTCCTGCTCCTCACCTGATAAGGGGAGGCCGGGAGGGGTTGCTTACAATCTGATATATGTTGGCTATCTTGTGCAGATATGCTAAAAGTTGAATATTCTTTTTCAGCCGGTTCGCCGGAACACTTCTAAGGAGGATTTATATGAAGAAAATCGTAACGATGGTCGTAGCAGCAATGATGGCACTGGGCTTTTCGCTGGTTGCTGTAGCGGCTGAAGAGAAGGTGGTTGAAAAACCTGCCGCAGAAAAAGCAGACAAGAAAGATGTCAAGAAAGATAAAAAAGACGCTAAAAAAGTCAAAAAAGACGACAAGAAAAAAGATGAAGCCAAACCTGCAGCCAAGGGTAAAAAAGAGGTTTCCGGCTGCTGATATCGACTTGTATAGCGGTTTACACGGAGGCATGAGCAGTCGGCATGCCTCCGTTGCATTCAAGGTTTATATTGGCCGTCGCTGAATAGCAATCGAAACTGTGGTATAAATATACGATGATTAACAACATTTTGCAGTCAGGTACGGGATAATTATGCAGATCAAAACTAAAATAGTCGTTGGCGTCGGTTTCATGTCGTTCCTGATGGTTGTCATTGGCGTTATTGGCCTGATCGGCTTTACCGCGAGCAACAAGGCTCTGGAGCATGTCTATACGGTCAACATGAAGAACAGCAGCCTGCTCAGCAAGGTAAACGGGCTTATGAGAGCCAACCGGATTCAGCTGCTCCTGGCGCTACAGCATGACCCGAAGAGCGAGTTCAGTGCCCTGCATGAGCATCCGACCGGCATGCACACCGACTTGGCGAAGAAAGCCATTGAAGAGAGTGAAGCTATCTGGAAAGAGTACAGCGCTACGATCACCACCAAAGAGGGGCGCGACCTTGCGGAAACTTTCAACAAGGATCGCATGAAGTATGAAAAAGAGGGCCTTGAGGCGGCGAGCAAGACAGTGCTGAATGGGGATTTTCATGAGACCTACCGCATCACCTTTGATGTCATCAACCCCACCATCCAGGCTGCCAATAGATCTCTGGACGCCCTGACACAGTATGAAATGACGCTGGCCAGAAATGCCCATGACGCCGCTACGTCCCGTCTAGCGTTTTTTCGCACCATCATTCTGGCTGCTATCGCCCTGGCGGTTCTGATCGGAGGTGCGGCCGGCTTGATGATTGCCCGCTCCATCAGCAGGTCGGTGGTTCAGCTTAAGGAAACCGCGACAGAGTTGGCGGCAGGCAATCTGACCAGGCGCTCCACGGTGAATAGCCATGATGAGCTTGGAGAGATCAGTGACTGTTTCAACCAGGTCGCCGAGACCCTGTATGGAGTCGTCAATCAGGTGCAATCAAGCGCCCGCAACGTTTCCGATGCCGCCGTCGAGTTACATGCTAACGCCGATCAAATTGCCGCCGGTTCCGAACATGTGGCAGCTGAATCGGCAACGGTTGCCACAGCCGGTGCAGAGATGGCCGCCACGTCCAACAACATTGCCAGCAACTGTGCCTTGGCGGTTGAGAGCGCGAACCGCGCCTCACACACTGCAACCAACGGCGCGGCCATTATCCAGCAGACCGTTGCCGGGATGGCGCGAATAGCCATGAAAGTCCAGGATTCCGCCCGCACCGTTGAAACCCTTGGTGAAAAGTCGGAGCAGATCGGCGCAATTATCGGCACCATCGAAGATATTGCCGACCAGACCAATCTGCTGGCTTTGAATGCCGCTATCGAGGCTGCCAGAGCCGGTGAGCAGGGGCGCGGCTTTGCCGTTGTCGCCGATGAAGTCAGGGCGCTGGCAGAGCGCACCACCCGTGCCACACGCGAAATCGGCGACATGATCAAGTCGATTCAAACCGAAACGCGTATGGCGGTTTCCGCGATGGGTGAGGGAGTCAGTGAGGTGGACAAGGGCACTGCCGACGCCGCTCATTCGGGCGACGCCTTGAACGAGATACTGGCACAGGTGAATGAAGTGACCGGCCAGATCAACCAGATTGCCATAGCCGCCGAAGAACAGACCGCTACCATAGATGAGATCAGCAACAACATGCAGCGCATCACCGATGTGGTGCAGGAGACAACCGGAAGCTCCCGGCAGACCGCTGCGGCAGCCTCCCGCCTGTCAACTCTTGCCCGGGATCTGCATCAGATCGTTGACAGATTCAAGCTCTGACCCAAACGGGAATTTATCATTACACACCTACACGCCACATATACTAGGGGTTGCCGCACGGCGCCCCTCTTTTTGTTACTGCTGCTGATGCTTGCTGCCGGCTGCACCCCGGCGCCACCAACCTCAACCTGTGTTGCCTGTCACAAGGGGCTTGAGTCGGCATCCGCCAGACACAGCGATTGTGTCGCCTGCCATGGCGGCGATCCCCAGGCGCGTGACAAGATCCAAAGTCATGCATCGCTGCGCGGCCCTGCCAACCCGTCTGCGCCTGAAACCTGGGAAGAAGCCTGCGGTAAATGTCATCGCTACCAGTTGGAACGGGTTAAAGCGAACATCATGCAGACCAATGCCGGCATGATCCGCAACATCCAGCAGACCTGGGAGGGGGCAGACGGCAAAGAGTACACTACCCGCGGCGGCAAAGCCTTTGACCCCACCGGGAAAGCGGTTGAGACAGTGCCGGTGGCGCAGCTGGACAACCTGTCCGGCGAGCTGTACCGCAAGTTCTGTTCCCGCTGCCACATCGGCACGACCAACGGCGATTCTTACGCTGCGGCGCATGGCTCGGGCTGTGCCGCCTGTCATTTTCCCTGGAACGAGACCGCCACCTATGAAGGGAACGACAAGGTCATGAAGGGCAAGGCGGGGCATTCTGCCAACCACGGCATGACTCCGCTGCCGGATACGCAGGTCTGCTCACGCTGTCACAACCGGAGCGGCCGCATCGCCCTCTCCTATCAGGGGTTGTACGACGGCAACAACGGCCTGGTGCCGACGAAGAGCGGCGAAGCCGGGCCGACCATGACCAGCGGCGCACGCAACCTGACCCATATCACTCCCGATGTCCATTTTGCCGCCGGCATGGAGTGCATCGACTGCCATACCTCCCGCGAGGTGATGGGTGACGGTTATTCCTACCGCAACATGTATCTCCAGACCGAGATTTCCTGCGAAGATTGTCATGGCGGCGCGGCGGAACTGCCACGCTATCGCGAAATTACCAGAGAGAACGACGAGGCGCTGCGCGAATCACGCTCATACAAACAGCCGGTTACTTCCGGCATGCGCATGATCCAGACCACAAAAGGGCGCAACTACGCCAACGTCTTCTACAAGGATGGCGTGGTCTGGCTGCAGGGCAAGCGGAGCGGCAGACTGCACCGCAGCAAGGTTATCACCGGCACGCCGGAACATACGGTGGTTGGTCATCGCCGTCTTGAATGTTACAGCTGTCATTCGCACACCTCGGTGCAGTGTTATGGCTGCCATACCAAATATGACAAAGCCAAGGCCGGGATGGATTTCATCAATGGCGAAGAAACATCGGGGGCATTCAGCGAGACGGAGGATTACCGCATGCTCTACCCCTTCCCGCTGGCGCTCAATCAGCGCGGCCGGATCTCGCCGGTAACGCCCGGCTGCCAGACCTTTGTCACCGTAGCCGAGGCGGACGGCGCGTTGTCAAAGGCGGAATATATTGCCAAATTCAAGGGCGCGCAGCAGCTCCGCTTTGCGCCCTTCTACTCCCACAATACCGGTAAAAAAGCGCTCGGTTGTGTTGAATGTCATGGCAACCCGGCCTTTCTCGGGTTCGGTCAGCATATCGTAGAGAGTAACAGCATCAAAGGAACGCTGATCTGTGAACGATCGGACCGTAAACCGCTTGACGGTTTTCTGACAATGACCAATGGGCGGGTAAACGCCTATTCCGCTATTACCCGCGAGCATGCCCGCCCCTTGAGCGGAGCCGAAGTGAAACGAACTCTTTCAGTCAACCTCTGTCTGCCCTGTCACGACAAGGCGCGTGACCCGATCTATCGGAAAGGAATAAACCTGCGTGCGTTGGATGATACTCGTCATCGCCGGCTTCTGTCTGACTACTAGTCCGGCAGAAGCCGCCCATATCGGGATACCCTGCAGCTCGTGCCATCGTCATGGTGGCAGCGCCAGCAATCCCGCTTCCCGTGTGAACCGTGCTAGCGGCTGCACCGTCTGCCATCGTGGCCATGAACGGGTCTTTGACCACGCCATGGGACAGCGGATCGGCGAAAAGGAGTTCGTGCAGCGGAGTTATGCCCGGTTCGACTCCGGTTTTTGGGACAAGAACTGCAACTCCTGCCACTTGAAGGGATGTCTCGACTGTCATGGTGACGGGTGGCTGGCAAAGCCGTCGGTTGCTGCTTGTCAGCGTTGTCACAACGGCTACTTCACCGGGTGGGATTATGCGGGGCGGGCGCCGCGTGAAGACAATATGCGCTATCAGCGGGGTATCGCCGTCAACGGCGCTACGTTCCTGAAGATGCTTCCCGATGTGCATTACAGCGCCGGCATGACCTGTGGCGCCTGTCATTCTATGGCCAGTCTCGCCAAAGGGGAAAAATCATCCAAGGGGTGTCGCGACTGTCACATACCCAGCCTGAAAGTCCCGGAACACCGCATTTCAGCCCACCTGCAGCGACTGGAATGTTATGCCTGCCATTCGGCCTGGGCGCCGCAGGAGTACGGCACTTTTTTCCTCCGCTTCCGCGACCCGGCCATGAAGGAGGATTTCTACCTGAAACCGGGGCCGAGCGCGGAATACCTCCGGAGCGCCTACCTGAAGAAACAGGACGTGCCCCCTCTCGGGATCAACGCCGCCGGGAGGATCAGCCCGATCAGGCCGATGTTCATCGCCTATTACACCGACGTGATGACCGCCAGAAACAACGGCCCGGAGAATACCTTGCTGGCCGCCGAATGGCGGGCATACTTCCCGCACACCGTGCAGCGCGGCACCGTGACCTGCGAAGGGTGCCACGACAACCCGACCCGCTTTCTGCTTGAACCGGAGGCGCGGCGGATCTACAATCTCGAAAAGGACGGTATGGGGCTGGAATCGTTCTGGCTTCAGCAGGGACAGCGGATGAGCAATGGCAGTTTCATGGATACCGCCCGCTATCTCCGCATGAGCAGCAAAACTCCCGCTTACACAAAGGCGTACGTGGCAAAATGGAAAACCTTCCTCAATCGCGTCGAAAATTCCTCACGACCCTGACCCTGCTGCTCGCCGCGGGCGGTCTGCTGGTTCGGTTTCTAACCCCTCGGGTAATCGGAAAACGCCGGGTGCTCGCCACTGCCGCCGCTACGGAGGTGCCGCCGGGCGGGGCGCTGCTGTTCCGTGCCGAGCGTCTGGCGCTGCTGAGGGACGATGCCGGTTTCTACGCCCTGAGTCTCGTCTGTACCCATCTTGGCTGCACGGTGGTCGTCACGGAGGATACGCTTTCCTGCCCCTGTCACGGCAGCCGGTTTGACCGGCAGGGAAAAGTGCTTAAAGGGCCTGCCGATAGGCCTTTGGATAGGATTAAGGTTGAGCTGCGCGGGGATCGGGTTGAGGTGGTGGGGTGAAGCGCGCCCATTGAAAGTCCTGTTTTTGTGATTCAAGTCACACGCGTATTCGAGTCATTCGTGCGATAAAGGGAGCCATCAGGAACGGTACTACGATAATACTAAACCATCCGTGAGGATGGGACGGAAAGCCAATAGGGTCTCATGTAGACAGCCGGGTCGCCGAAATACCAGACAGGTATATCGGTCCCGGCTTTTTTATGTGCAAAAACTGGAGAAAGTAAAATGAGAAATACTACACGTAAAGAAATGAAAAATGGATGGGTTGGAGAATCTGGATTGTTTCTGGTCAGTATGTTGACGCTGGTTTTTTTGATGGCTGCCCATGCTTCCTGCTTGGCCAACGATATAGTTCTCCAGTGGGATGCTGATACAGACCCGGGCGTTACCGGCTACAAGGTCTATTACCAGGCGGATTCATCCGCCCTGCCTTTTCAGGGTGCAGGCGCCGTTCAGGGTACGGCCCCTATAGATGCCCACAACCTGACCACTGCTACCATCAGCGGTCTCGACCCGGCGCATGCCTACTACTTTGCGGTGACCGCTTATAACGCCTCCGGCCTGGAGAGTGCTTACTCGAATATTGTCAACATTCCTGAATCTGCTCCGCCAACCATCTCTCTAAGCTCCCCTGTCAACAATGCCATTGTAAGCGGCACGGTTTCCGTTAATGCCGGCGCCAGTGATAACGTGGGTGTAACGAAAGTGGAGTTCTATGTGAACGGTGTCCTTCAGGCCACAGATACATCGACCCCCTATGTATATTCCTGGAACACCGCGACACTTGCATCCGGCAGCTATACGCTGCTGGCAAAAGCCTATGACGCAGCCGGCAATATTGGTCAGTCAAGCACCACTGTCGTCGTAAAAGCTGTCAACGACACGACCCCCCCCACAGTGTCGTTAACCACGCCAGCCAACAGCGCTGTGGTGAGTGGCTCGGTAACCCTCTCTGCCAATGCCGGAGACAACGTAGCGGTTAGCAAGGTAGAGTTCTACGAAAACGGCATACTTCTTTTTGCCGGCAACGCAGCACCTTACAGCTTCAGCTGGAATACCGCCTCGGTTACGAACGGCAGCCACACTCTTGTTGCCAAGGCCTACGATACGACTGGCAATATTGGCCAGTCCTCAAATGTGTCGGTCACGGTGAACAATGCAGTATCCGTTACTCCGGTTACCCCGGTAATACCGGTTACCCCGGTAATACTGGTAATACCGGTAATACCGGTATTACCAGTTACCCCCGCACCGACGGTCAGCACTTCCACACCGCCTGTTACTACTACAACAACAGCCTTAACTATCAATGATGCCTTGACTGCGCTGCAGATAGCAGTCGGTAAGGTTCCGTCTACAAGTGCTCAAATGACCCGGCTGGACATTGCCCCTTACATCAAAGGCAAGTCTCAACCGGATGGGAAAATTGATATCGGTGATGTTGTCGTGATTCTGGGAAATGTGACGGGAAAAATCGCATTGTAAATATGAAAAATCATCGTAAAATTATAACTGTAAAGAACGTGAACCCATGCCAAGTAGCTTTTATCATTACTCTAAGGCTGCTAAGTTAACTACGCGAGGTGGCGATATGAAAACTGACAAAATCATTATTCTATTTGTTTTTGCTATTCTGATTCTAACTGGTTGCGGCGGGGGAGGCGGCGCATCACCGGCTCCAACTCCTAAGGTCTCCGCTTCAATCAGCACACAAATTACAGGGAGCAATGCGGTTAGCGCCATTAGTATTAACGGAGCAACTTCACCAGTAATCTACGGATTTCAGGTGACCGTAAATTTCCCGGTTGGAGCGACATTTGTTTCTCCCGCGTCTGCAATAGGTGTAAACAGCGCCAGCTTCATTGACGCTTCTAATCCCGGGCAAGGAAGCGTTCTTATCGTCTCGGCGGGAAGTGCCGGCTTTGGTTCGGGAGATGTGCTGAGTGTGAATTTTACCACTGTGCCCAACTCTGCTCAGGCAACAGATTTCACGGTAACGGATTTCATAGCCAAAGATAGCAACGGAGCGACAGTTCAATAAATTGATGATCCTTATAGAGCCTGGTTGTCGGGCTGTTTTCTGCAAAGCTGTCCAGTGGGCCTACCGTCACCTCCACAGCCATTTAATGTAAAGAAAGTGTCAGATAGATTGTTGGCGTGGTGTCGTCTATTCGGTCAGGACGGTGAGGAACCGAACCTGCAGTATTTTTGAAGAAAATAGATCGGGCACAACTCTGAATATTTGCTCGATGAACGTGGCTGTGGTAGATTTCCAGAATTCAAATATACTTGGAGTTCTGTGACTCGAACAGTCTTGATTTATGATCTCTGACTTCCTCAAACATCTTTTTCCCCGCGTCGTACTGGAGCGTAACCTGCGCCTCAGCTACACCTTTTGTCTGGGGGGGCTTGCCTTCACCGCCTTCCTGATCATGTTGGCCAGCGGCATGCTGCTGCTGGTCTATTACCAGCCTACGCCGGAGCGCGCCTTCCGTTCTGTCCTGTTCCTGGAAGCCTCGGTGTGGGGCGGGAGATACCTGCGCAGTCTGCACCGGCTGACCTCGCATGCCATGCTGGTGCTGATGCTTCTGCATACCCTGCGGGTGATCCTGACCGGGGCGTATCAGCGCCCGCGACAACTCAACTGGGTGATCGGCTGCCTGCTGCTGTTCCTGGCGCTGTTCGAGGCCTACACTGGGTATCTGCTGCCGTTCGACCAGCTGGCTTTCTGGGCGACCCAGACCGGGATGGAGCTGCTGGCTACGCTGCCGTTCGGAGCCTTCTTCCGTTCGCTGCTGGTGCCGGACGGAGTCGGACAGGGTTTGTCGCTGCTCCGCTTTTACGCCCTTCATATCTGCATCATCCCTCTCTCGGTGCTGTCACTGTCGTTCCTTCATTTTTACCGGGTCAGAAAAAATAAGGGGGTACTGCCGTATCTCTGAAAGCCCTAAAGACGGCTTCCCAAAACTTTGCTTCGTGATTACTTCATTATTACTCAAGATTTTAAAATCCAGGTAATCTTGAGTAATCATGAGGCTGAACAACAGGTTTCTCCGAACCTGCGCGCCCAATGAGAAATTGCTGTGTTAATGAAGAGGGTTTCCCCATGAAGGATGGTTTCGTAAAAAGTTCGCCGCGCTTCTTCGGGCTGATCGAGCGTTCGGCCTTGCTGCTGATAGCCGCGTTGCTACTCCTTGCGGCAGTGATACCGGCACCGCTGCAGGAACAGGCCAACCCCGCAATCACCCCCAATCCGGCCAGGTCTGCCTGGTTTCTGCTCTGGATTCAGGAAATGGTCAGCTGGTCGCGCTATATGATCTATCCGGTCCTGCTGCTGGGATGCCTGTTCATGTTGCTCCCCTGGCTCCCCGTTGGTGCCCATATCCACCGGGCCGGCTGGTTTCCGCGCGAGCAGCGGGCGGTCTCGGTAATTACGATCATACTGGCTGTTGCCATTGTGCTGCTGACCGTAGTGGCGCAGTCGTTGAGGGGGGCTAATTGGTCTCTCGTCTTCTGACTTTTACGCTGCTTCTGGTTTCTGTCCCGTCCTGGGGCGCGCCTTCTCGCCAACTCTGCCTGTCGTGTCATCTCTCTCATTATGCGGCGCGCTGTGGCTGCAGCGACTGTCATCGCGGTAATCCGGCGGCGAAACGTAAAAATATTGCTCATTCCGGATTGCGGGCCGGTAAATATGTCCGATTTACTCTTGGCGTTGAGGCGGAGAGGAGAGATGGGGAGCGTCTGATGGATAAGCTCGCCTGCCGCCGCTGCCATGTCAGCGGCGGGCGCGGCAACCGTCTTGCGGTGAGCCTTGATGGTGCGGCTGACAGGAAAACAGCCGGAGAACTAGTGTTCTCGATCCGGCAACCGGTGGCTACCATGCCGAATTTTGCCCTGAATGATGAACAGAGAACGACTCTGGTGAATGTCATTTATGCCGGTTCTTCGGAGCATGGTACGGATAAGGCCGCTCCGGTGAAAGTACATTTCAATAACTCCGGCACAAAGAATGCGGATATTTTCATGACGAAGTGCGGCAGCTGTCACCGGATGCTGAGCCAGCGCCTCGGCGCTGCCGGAACCGGTGAAATCGGCCCCAACCTGTCCGGACTGTTTTCCGGTTTCTATCCGAAGACGTTCAGGAATGGCGAAACATGGACCCCCGGTAACCTGAACGACTGGCTGAAAAATCCCCGTGAAATAAAGCCGCAGGCGAGGATGCTGGCTGTTGCGCTTACAGAGAAGGAAATCAAGGAGCTGTACATGATCTTGCTCATTTCCCCTGATTCAAACAGGTGACCAGGCAGTGTCTCGAGCTTGGGATTTACTGGATCTGTAATGCGAAACCTATTGACGTGAAGGTCTATGCAGAGGACTTACTGTATCCGGTTTGCATTATAAGACGGTTATGATACTCTAAGACAAGATGTGACTACGATGAGTACAGGAGGAATGCCATGTTGGAGCTACTTGAAAAAGCTGTTATGACGACAATCGGTGTAGCGGCGATTACCCAGAAGAAGGCCGAGGAGTTGGCGGCAGAAATGAAGGAACGTTTCAAAATGAGTGAAGATGAAGGAAAACAGTTGGTTGACAGGATCCAGAACATTGCAAATGAAAGCAGGGAGAAAGTTAAAGAGATGGCCGAGGCCGAAGTCCAGAAGGTCGTTGAGCGCTTGGGCCTGGTTTCCAAAGAGGAGTTTGACCGGCTTGCCAAACGGGTTCAGGAACTGGAATCTCGCGGTAACGTCTAGTCCATGCTCAGATTTCTGAGGATCAACCGGAATATCCGCAGCATCAGGCGTTATCTGAACATCGTTCGGGTACTCAGCAAGTACGGCTTTGACCAGGTGCTTGAGATGATGGGGCTTGCAGATGTGGTGGTGCGAAGCCGGAAATTTTTCCGTCGCTCAATGCCCGACATCGCGAGACTTACGGCTGCAGAACGTCTGCGTCTGGCGCTTGAGGAACTTGGACCGACCTTTGTTAAACTGGGGCAAATCCTCTCTACCAGGCCTGATGTGATTCCTCATGCTTTTGTTCATGAGTTTGAAAAGCTTCAGGATGATGTCCCGAGTTTCTCGTTTGAAGAGGTCCTGGCCCAGATTGCCGCCGAGTTGGGAGGGCCTGTAGAACAATTCTTTGCCGAGATCGATCCGGTGCCTCTTGCGGCTGCATCAATAGCGCAGGTACATAGAGCCCGGTTGATGACTGGTGAAGATGTTGTCATCAAGGTGCGTCGTCCCGGTATAGTCGGGGTGGTGGAATCCGACATAAGTGCCCTGATGGCGCTGGCCGGTCTGGCGGAACGTCACGTATCCGGCAGCGAAATTTACGACCCGGTCGGTCTCGTGCGTGAATTTGCCCGTACGATCCGCAGGGAGATGGATTTTTCCCGTGAAGCCCATACCATTGAAAAATTCCGCGACAATTTCATAAAAACAGCATGGATGTATTTCCCCAAGGTTTATTGGGATCAGAGTTCCCGTGGCATCCTGACGATGGAATATGTTGCCGGAGTCAAGGTTTCCGACCGGGAAAAACTTTTCGGTCAGGGGCTTGATGCCAAGCTGATCGCCCGCCGTGGTGCCGACTCTTTCCTCGATATGGTGCTCAATCACGGTTTTTTCCATGGGGATCTTCACCCTGGAAATGTCCTGATCCTGCCTGATAACGTCATCTGCCTGCTTGACTACGGGATTGTGGGGCGTCTGGATGACGATTTCAAAACCTTCCTGACCGACATCCTTGCGGCCATCGTCAATCGGAATATGGATGAGGTCGTTTCTCTTCTGCTCTTTGCCGGTGATATCTCGGACAGTCTTGATATCAGGGCTCTTAAGCGGGACCTGTTTAATTTCATCGACGGTTACTACGAAATCCCTCTCAAAGAGATTGAGGTGGGGCGCATGTTGATGGAGTTTATCGAAATCATTACCCTCTACAATATCAGAATTGCATCCGACCTGATGCTGTTGGCCAAGTCACTGGTGCAGATCGAGGGGATGGGGCGGGCGCTTGACCCGGCTTTTGACATGGTGGAGCACCTGAAGCCGTTTATCATAAAGTCGATTCGCCAGAAATTCTCTCCAAAGCGTGTCTCGGGCGAGATCAACCAGATCCTTGGTTCATATCTGAATCTGGCGCGCAACATCCCTCGGGATCTGAAAGAGATCATCAATCGTATCAACCGCAACAAGTTCAAGATCGATCTTGAACATCGCGGCCTTGACAAGTTTACCGCCGACTTTGACCGCTCTATCAATCGGCTTTCGACCAGCATGATTCTGGCGGCCATGATTATCGGCTCCTCTATCATCATGCAGACCGATAAGGGACCAAAAATCATGGGCTTTCCGATGCTTGCCTTTATGGGGTACACCATAGCGGGGATTGTCGGACTCTGGCTGGTTTATGCGATCATCCGTTCCGGAAGGATGTGATCGAGGGCCGTTGGAGGTAACCTGCCCCGGTAGTGAGGCAGGCTTCTCATGAACAGTTCGAGATTTCGTGGTAATTGCTTTATTCAGGTTTATGGCTTTGGTTCCGAAGCTACTTCAACACATTCATCCCTGCTCCAGGTGTCCAGCTCTCCGTTAGCAAGTTTGACCTGGATGGTTTCACCGGAATTAGTGCACCCGAAGGTGAATCCAATCTCACCGGTCTTGATATTGCGCAAGGCAACATTCTCATCCTGCTGTTCTGTCCGGTAACAAACCTTGTCATAATTGAAATTGTTCATGGTTGAGCCCCTCTCTGTCGCTATAGCGTCTTGGGATTGCCGGATTCTCCCTACTCCAGATATACTCCGTCTGAAAAAAATTGTTACATAGTGACCTGACCAGGTTGATTCGCGGTACACTGTTGCTAATCACGATGCATGCCATAATTAAATAGTGTTTATTGTCATTGTGTTATGCATTATTTCGATAACGGACCAATGTTAAAATGGTGTTCAAGATGCGGAAGACAGATGATATGAAGTCCTGATTGAGTTGAGCTGACGCCGCTTGTTAAATTAGTTTACTTTGCAACTTTTTATAGTGCTCAGGTGTGTACATCTGATAGTGCCGAAGCCTTAGTACAGATTGACATTATCTCTCCTTTGCAGTAGTGTGCCAACACAACAAGGCCCTGGGGGAGTTCATCAGAACTGAGATCCGCCTGCTCTGAACCTGAATATGTTCCGGCAGCGGGAACCCTTTGCACCTGAACCGGGTAATTCCGGCGTAGGAAAGCGGCTTGCGGATCTACACTTTATCCAGCCGCCTGATGTAGTCTGTCAGTGCGGTTTTTTTGTATTTATGAAGTTGAAAGTAATCCCGATTGTCGTGGTTAGGAACAGCAGCGTGAGCAATGCAAAGCCATTTCGCCTGATTGTCAATAATGCTTCTCAGGCACCTGATGTTTCGGGTGTCTATCTGATTACAGATCAGGGTGGCGATCTTGTAGACAGGGTCTGTCAGGCGCTTCGAGGCGGAGTCTCGGTGCTGCAGTATCGTGCCAAGAACAAGGAGTATAACGTCCTTTTAGCTGAAGGGGGCGAGCTGAAACGCCTCTGTGCCGGCTTTGGAGTTACGTTCATTGTCAACGATAACCTTCAGCTTGCCAAAGAGCTTGATGCCGATGGCGTACATCTGGGACAGGATGATGGCGAAATTGCTGATGCCAGGGAGCTCCTCGGGCCTGGTAAGGTTATAGGCAAATCGACTCATAATCTGGATGAAGCTCTACGTGCAGAGCAGTCTGGAGCGGATTATATCGGATTCGGAGCATTATACCCGACCGGAAGCAAGATCGTTTCGCATCTTCCCGGAGTTGAAGGGCTGGCGACTATTCGGAGCGCGGTAAAGATTCCGATTGTGGCCATCGGCGGGATTAACCCCGGTAATGCCTGCCGGGTGATTGATGCCGGAGCGGATGCTCTGGCAGTTATTTCATCCATTCTTTCGAATCCACGCCCGGAAATAGTGGCTGCTGAACTCTCTCTGCTCTTTAATCGTGTCCGCCCCTTCCCGCGCGGAGCGGTGCTGAGCGTTGCAGGAAGTGATTCCGGGGGCGGGGCCGGTATCCAGGCCGATATCAAGACAATTTCACTGCTTGGCAGCTATGCCGCAACTGTTCTGACCGCACTGACCGCCCAGAATACCAGGGGAGTCTCTTCGATCCACGGTCTGCCGCCGAGTTTTGTGTGTGATCAACTTGACGCCGTGTTATCCGATATTCCGATAGATGTTATCAAAACCGGAATGCTGCATACTCCGGCCATAATATCGGCTTTGGCGGAGCGCCTCGGAGAGCGGAAGGTTCTTATACCGATGGTAATAGATCCGGTTATGGTGGCCAAAGGCGGCACATCGCTGCTTGAGCTGGAAGCCGTCCAGGTCTTTTGTGATGAACTTCTGCCGATGGCCTATTTGCTGACTCCCAATGTTCCGGAGGCGGAGCGCCTTCTGGGGAGATTGATAAAAAACGAGTCGGAGATGGAGCTGGCTGCCATGGATCTGCACGCTTTGGGTGCGGCCAACGTCCTAATCAAGGGGGGGCACATGACCGGTCGCCTCTCTACCGATATACTGTTTGATGGTAATCAGTGTCATCATTTCAGTTCTGAACGGATCTTTACCAGTAACACTCACGGTACCGGCTGCAGCTATGCATCGGCAATCGCGACTCTGCTTGCTCAGGGGGAACCGCTGTTAACGGCGGTTGAACGGTCAAAAATATTTATTAGTGCTGCCATTCGTACTGCCATATCGCTTGGGAAGGGGCATAGCCCGGTTAACCACTTTCTGGCAGCGCGTGAGTTGCTGCAATTTCACATCACCAAAACTAAAGGATTAAACAATGACACAGCTTGAATACGCCCGCCGAGGCGTCATCACCGAAAAAATGCGGATTGCCGCTGCATCAGAAGGTCTTCCACCAGAATTCATCCGTGATGGCATCGCCGCCGGCAACATTGTCATCTGTCACAACATCAAGCATTTAAACGGCATCCCTCTCGCAGTTGGAGCCGGTCTGCGCACCAAAGTCAATGCCAACATCGGCTCTTCATCCGACGATACCGACATGGAAAAGGAACTGGAAAAAGCCCGTATTGCAGTAAAATACGGTGCCGATGCCATCATGGATCTTTCTACCGGCGGTCCGGTGGACGAGATCAGGAAGGCGATCATTGCCGAAACTAATGCTTGTATCGGCAGTGTGCCTCTATACCAGGCTGCTCTGGATGCGGTACGGATCAAGAACAAGGCCATAGTCGATATGACGGTTGATGACATCTTTGCCGGGATCATCAAGCATGCTGAAGACGGCGTCGATTTCATCACCGTCCATTGCGGTGTCACTCGCGGTACCGTCGAACGGATGAAAAACGAAGGACGCATCATGGACGTAGTTTCGCGCGGCGGGGCGTTTACCATCGAATGGATGAGTTATAACAACAAGGAAAACCCGCTTTTTGAGCATTTTGACAAGCTGCTGGAGATCACCAAAGAGTACGACATGACCCTGTCGCTGGGTGACGGTTTCCGTCCCGGTTGCCTGGCCGATGCGACTGACCGGGCGCAGATACATGAGCTGATCCTGCTTGGTGAGTTGACACAGCGCGCTCAGGAGGCAGGTGTTCAGGTCATGATCGAGGGCCCTGGCCATGTGCCGCTCAACCAGATCCAGACCAATATCCAGTTGCAGAAACGGATTTGTCACGGTGCGCCGTTTTATGTCCTCGGACCGCTGGTAACCGATATCGCTCCCGGCTACGACCATATTACCTGTGCCATCGGTGGTGCCATCGCGGCGGCTGCGGGAGCCGACTTTCTTTGTTATGTGACCCCGTCTGAACATCTATGCCTGCCGAATGTGCAGGATGTGCGTGATGGTGTTATTGCCACCCGTATCGCAGCTCATGCCGCTGACATCGCCAAGGGCGTCAAAGGGGCGATGGATAAGGATATTGCCATGGCAAAGTGCCGGAAAAAGCTGGACTGGGAAGGACAGTTCGAATTGGCGATGGATCCGGACAAGGCCCGCGAGTACCGGGCCAACTCGCCGGTCTCGGATCATGGCGCCTGCACGATGTGTGGGGAGTTTTGTGCGTATAAACTTATGGATGATGCGATGAAGAGATAAATGAAGTAAGTAATGATGTACAAATTGATCTGGCAGAGTTGGTGTGGACATCAGGATATTGTTTGCGAGGACAATATATGAGCGATGGTGCATATTGCAAGGTCGTCCAGTCTGCAATCATTTTAGTCGGCATTCTGGTGTATGCCAACACACTTGCCTTTCAAGAAATCAATTTCGATGGGATCATGTTTCTTCTGAACAACCCCCTTTTGAAAGACCTTGAGTACTATGCCAAGTTGTATGATGTATTTGATTTTAGTCTTCTGGATGAGCAATTATCTCTGAATTCAGACGTTACTACCAGTTTTATGTTGCGTCCGCTGGCATACCTCACATTCTCTTTTAACTACATGATGACCGGGTTGAACCCGGTTGGTTTTAGAATAGTGAATATTGCTATTCACATTATCAATTCACTGTTTGTGTTCAAATGTATCCGACTCCTTTTGTGCCTGGCACCGTCATGCAGGAGGTTAAATCAATATTCATCGCGATTCATTCCGGCTGTTTCAGCGGTCATATTTCTGTTGCACCCGATGCAGACGGAGTCAGTTACATATATCATGCAGCGCTTCGCTTCGCTGGCGGCTCTGTTCTATCTGGTGACCATCTGGTTATATCTCGTATGGTCGCACCGTAAGCAGTCAGGGATGAAACCAGGTCATGCCAGATGGGGGAGCGTTTTGGTACTGTTCTTCGGCATGTTTGTGAGAGAATCGTTGTTTACCGCACCGATTGTGATTGTGCTTCTTGAAATGACGTTGTTCGGAAACAGTGTAAAGTCAGGACTCAAAAGGGCTGCGCCTCACCTCATGCTGCTTCCGGTAATCCCCTTGATGGTTATTCTTGTTAGTGCCGCACAGAACAACTCATCAGCTTCGATCACAGGAGCTATTAATATCGTTAACTATGGTGGCGTTCCTGCTACCCACTATGCGCTGACCCAAGCAGTTGTAGTTCTGGCCTATCTACGGCTTTACCTCTTGCCATACGGCCAGAATATTGACCATTACCAGACTCTTTATTCGCTTCCCTACCAATTGCCGGTTATTGGAGCGGCAATGATCATTGTTTTTATGGTGGGAGGATCCTATCTTCTGTACCGGAAAAACAGAGAAGATGTGCGCTGTGTGTTGATGTTTGTGGGGGTATGCTGGTATTTCCTGGCGCTGTCGGTCTCTTCAAGTTTCATTCCTCAGACTGAACTTATGGCTGAACACCGCGCATACCTTGCATCGGTTGGTTTTGTCATGGCGCTCATCTGTCTTATAGATTTCCTGCGAACGATGATGGGGACAGTGCTCATTAGTCGTTTGGTTGTTGTCTTGATAATAGTATGGTGTGGCGTGTTGACTGTTTTGACGTACAAAAGAAATAATGTTTGGCAGTCAGCCATAAGTTTATGGAGTGATTCGGTTAAGAAGAGTCCTACCAAAGATAGACCTTGGTATAATCTCGGAGTCGCTTACTTTAAGTCTGGTAACTATCCAGAATCACTGAAGTGCTTTCAAAGGTCCCAGAAGATATGTCCTGAATACGGTGAGCTGTATGAATATCTTGGAATATTGTATCTGGAGCTTATGAGTTATCAGGATGCAATAGAAGTAGGCCTTAAAGGAATCGATATTGATCCTGCCAATCCAGTCATTTACAACAATCTCGGGATAGCATATGCCCAATTGGATCGTACCGAAGATGCCAAGCAGGCTTTTTCAACGGCAATAGCTTTAAGGCCCGGATATGAAAAGGCCCTGCTTAATAAAGACAGAATAGAGTCTTACATGGAATCCACTGCAGGCAGGCGGAGGTGATGCCTCTTGAAATCTTTTCAGGTCAGTTTGACAATCAAAAATCGCTTCACGGTGACTAAAATATTTTACAATAACCATTCATTGAACCTAAAACTAAAAAATGCCTCCGGGGTTTCTGTAACCACGGAGGCATTTTCGTATTTGCAGTATGCCCGCAGGTTAGTGCAATAAATGCACGAACAGCCCGCTACGCAATTTAGGTTCGAACCAGGTTGATTTTGGGGGCATGATCTGATCCTGATCTGCCAGTTCAATCAACTCGCGGATGGAGGTCGGATGTAGGGCAAATGCTACGGCGTATTCTCCGGAGTCTACCAGTTTGACCAGTTCATCGTTGCCGCGGATGCCGCCGACAAAGTGGATTCGCTGGTCGGTACGAGGGTTGTGGATGCCGAGCAACGGAGCCAGGAGCGAATTCTGCAGGATTGAAACATCCAGTCTGCTTACGGTGTCTTTCTCGTTGATCAGCGCCGGTCCGGCATGTAGTTGATACCAGCGGCCGTCCAGATACATGCCGAAGTAATGGCGGTCCGCCGGGATAACAGGAACCGCCGAGGGAACTGTTTCAAAACTGCTCTCGATATGGGTGATAAACTCAGCAACAGTGAGGCCGTTCAGATCTTTGACCGCCCGGTTATAGGGCATGATGTTGAGCTGATTTTCCGGGAATATGACCGTCAGGAACGAATTGTACTCTTCGCTGCCGTTATGGCTTGGGTTCTTGTCACGCCGCAGTTCACGGACCCGCCCTGCTGCTGCGCTCCGATGGTGGCCGTCGGCAACATACAGTTTCGGTATGGAGGCAAACAGGACGATCAGCCGGTCGATCAGAGTCTGGTCGGCGATTACCCAGGCGGTGTGACCGACGCCGTCATCCGATACAAAATCATACTTCGGCTGGGCACTGGTAACTCCTTCTATGATCTCTTCCACCTCCGCACAGGAACGGGAGAGGTAAAAGACCGGTTCATCGTTGGCATCGAGATAGTCGATATGTTTAACACGGTCTTCTTCCTTGTCGGCCCGGGTATGCTCGTGCTTCTTGATAACCCCGGACTGATAGTCGTCAACACTGGCACAGACAACGAGACCTGTCTGAATGATGGCGCCCATCCGCTGGCGATAGACGTAGAAACAGTCGTGTGTGTCCTGCGTCAATGTCCCGCGCCGGATGAACTCGGCCAGATTAAGTTTCCCCTGCAAATAAACTGACTCATCATGGGGATCAATTTCAGCCCGAAGATCGATCTCCGGGCGTGAAATGTGCAGAAAACTATAGGGGTTTTCGGCCGCCATGGCGCAGGCCTCCTCGACATTCATCACATCGTAGGGAAGGGCTGAAACCTTTTCAACCAGATTACTGGGTGGGCGCAGCGCCCGGAACGGTTTGATTGTTGCCATACATTATTCTCCGTAATTATTAAGTTATGACAGCTGCTAAAAATACCTTCGTGCTCCCACAAAACGCTTCTCGAAATAATTTTCATTGACCGCAGTCACACGGATCTCTTCTCCCCGGCGCGGAGCGTGAACGAATTTGCCACCTCCGACATAAATGCCGACGTGATTGATATTATCCGCTGAAGATCCAAAAAAAACCAGATCTCCATCCTTCAAATCGTCTTTAGTAACCAGATCTCCCGCTTTGAACTGATCGCGCGAGGAACGCGGAATACTGAGCCCGCACAGATTGTAGACCGCCCGTACAAAACCGCTGCAATCCATGCCGTCCACCACGTTGTCACCCCCCCAGCGATAAGGGATGCCGACAAAGCGTTCGGCTGTGCGGGCGGCGATTGCCCCCATATCCTTATTGTCCTTGTCCTTTGCGGGCTTGGGAACAGGCTTTACAGCGGCGGTGTTCGGTACGACCGGTTGGAGTGAAGGTGAGGGAGTTTTTATTTCACCCGGTTGCGGTTTTTGCCATCCCGGCCCTTTGGGGGTGCTAAAGACGACTTCGTTTGGGGGCGCGATATAATAACTGTCTATCATTCGATCCGCCACCAGTCGCTTGGCCGCTGCCAAGGCTTTTCCCTTGCTGGGGAAGTCGCCGAAACGCACGGCATACACACCGTTGTCCTTACGGAAATAGAACGCTTCAATACCCTTGGACTGAAGTTTAGCCGTAAAGCGCTCGGCGTTCTTTACATCGGAAAACGCACCCATCTGGATGGCATGCCCAAGTCGGCTTATGCCGGTCGTTTTTGCTGCATGAGCTGTCAGAACGCTGATGCAGAGAAACAGAAGTATCAGTTGTGTTCGATAAAACATCGGGAGCGCCATTTGTGAAGAAAGTGGGAATGCAATTTAGTTGACGATACTATCCGTAATTGGAGCAGTGGTAAAGCAGAAATTTGCCCACCAAGAGCCTTATGGCATTGACATCAGACACACTTATGAGGTAATTTCATAGTTTCCGAAGGCGTTTAAATGCCGGCTGGCAGCATTGCCTTTTAGCTCAGTTGGTAGAGCAACGTAATCAAAGGATTTGTAGTTGTGCCGTTGTGGCTCAGGGGTAGAGCAGCTCACTCGTAATGAGCAGGTCGTCGGTTCGATTCCGACCAACGGCTCCAGCAATAACAAAGGGCCACCGTCAGTGACGGTGGTCCTTTTTATTTGTTCATGTGATAATTATGTGTTAGTTGGTAAGGCAGTATAAACTGTATGACTACGATGAAGGTTTAAATAATTTATCAGAACAACTTCCTAACAGGCTCCTGATATGGATTACACTTACCTCTACAGCACTCGCATTCAAAAGACATTTGATGAAGATCAGGCAGATATATTATCTGTAATAAGGGTAGAGTTTGCCAAAAATCCTGAGCTTGAGGTTCAGCTGTTAAACTACTACAAAGGTATGCCCGTCTCATTTAAGGCAAAAATCGCGGGAGTTGATAAGCATTCTCTGGATCTGGATGTCCATCCCCAACAAGCAGTTGCTATTTCTGCTGAACACTACACCTTTATAAGAAGTAATTTATTCAAGTTTGATATAATTGCCAAGGCTCAGTATGTTAACATCAGGCGACAGGCAATATTGTTAAGGCAGATGTGTTATGTTGAGATAGTTGCAGAAAATAGAAAACATATCCGTCTGAAACTAGACCCTCCAATCAAAGCCGTATTTAATTCATCAACAGGAATTGTAAGAGGTAAACTGATCGAATTGTCAATGGCTGGCGCGGTAATGACTGTTGAACTGCCATTTAATGAGGTAATCGGGGAGGAAGCCAATCTGTCAGTTATGGTGCCTGATATTGAACAAAATACGACCTACAATATCAAACTGCCGGCAAAACTCATAAGCGTATTGGATGAGACGAAGCCCAGGCGGTTCAAATTTTCAATTACTGCCGATGACAGTATAAGCGACAGGGTAATTTCAAAATATCTCTATCATCGGCAGGTTGATATTATTCGTGAGTTGAAGGCTGCTTCCGAGTTAGGGTTGCCGAAGTTGCAGGCAACTCCGTGAATTCGTAAAAAACAGGAATCGTGGCGTTACTTTGACGTTTTAACTCTTGTGAACTTGGTAGTTTGGTTGCCTTCTCCGGTAGTTGTCATTTCGTCTTTTTCGTTGAATGCCACCTTATATGTATAAACTACCGGCTTGCCATTGTCTGAGGCTTCAAACTTTATTCTGCCATCATCAAGTACAGACCATTTACCTTTTTCGGATTCCCCATTAGAGAAGACTACTACTGAGCCATCTTTGAAATACTCAATATATTCACATTGACCTGCGGGTTGCCATTTGCCTGTGATTCGTTCTTTTGTTCCACCGCTGCAACCAAAAGTAAAAACCATAATTGCGATAATAAACAAAAATTTACTGCACAGTCCTTGTTTCATATAATGATTCCTTTTTAGATTGGTGAAAGTCTGAGCGCAGAAAATATACACCAATGGCTGGAAAAATAAAACCAAAAACCAGCCGCCTCTTTTTCCGATGGTCAATGATCCGTCGGTGTCGGACTGAAAAATATATGGTTTGTTTTCAGTGAGATGCTGCAATGTTACCGGTATTATATTAGCACGGTGCGTACTTGGAGCAATCGTTATGAAAATCTGGATCGATGCCGATGCCTGCCCTCGGGTGATAAAGGAAATAGTATTTCGTGCCTCGGAACGACTTGATCTGCCGGTTCTGCTCGTGGCAAACAAGAGCCTGTCAAAGCATAACAGTCGACTGGTTGAATCGATTGTCGTTGCGGATGGCTTTGATGTTGCCGACGATTATATTGCCGAACATGCCGCCGCGGCAGACCTGGTTATAACCGCCGACATTCCGTTGGCGGCGCGGGTCGTCGCCAACGGTGGTGTTGCCCTGGATCCGAGAGGTGAACTTTATACCGAGGAAAATGTAGGAGAGCGGCTTTCGATGAGAGATCTGATGATGGAACTGCGCGGAGGGGGGCTTGTTCAGGGAGGTCCGTCACAATTCAACCTGATCGACAGGCAGCGCTTCGCTTCGTCACTTGATCGCATTTTAACTCAATTTATACGCGGCAAACGTCCCGATTAACCAGCTGCTGGAGATGGTTAAAGATCAAGCCGCTCCTTGGTAATGTATTTTTAGTCGGTAAAACGAAAGGATAATCATGTCTGTATTAACCGTTGTAGCGAAGGTTGTAGCTAAAAAAGGATTCGTGGACAGCGTCAAGAGTGAATTGCTGAAGCTGGTCGCGCCGACCAGAAACGAGGAGGGGTGCATCGAGTACCGCCTGCACCAGGACAATGATGATCCTGTCGTATTTATCTTCTACGAAAACTGGAAGAGTGAGGCCTGTCTGGGAAAGCACATGAATTCAGACCATTTCAAGTCGTACGTCACCGCAATTGATGGTATGATTGAAGAAAAAGCCGTTCATAAAATGACACGGATCGAATAAAATAAATCAAGGAGTATCATAATGAATGAATTGAATTCCAGCTACACCCGTACTGCAGGCAATGTAATAGTGAGACAGAATAGCCTCATTCGTCAGGTATACGCCTGGATGGGAGCTGGGCTGGCTATTACATCCTTTATGGCGTTGATCACTCTCTCCTCACCTGCGATTCTTTCCGCAATTGCCGGGAACCGCCTGCTGTTCTACGGCCTTATGATCGGTGAACTTGCCCTGGTGTTCACACTTTCCGGCGCCATCAACCGGTTGAGTGCGACTACGGCAACGCTGCTGTTTGTCGCATACTCGGCACTTAATGGTGTCACTCTTTCCATTGTGGCTCTGGTTTATACCGCCAACTCTATCGCTTCGACCTTCGTTGTCACTGCCGGCATGTTCGGCGCCATGAGCATCTATGGGTACATGACCAAGCGTGATCTGACCTCATGGGGCAGTTTCCTGTTCATGGGGCTGATCGGGGTGGTGATCGCTTCGGTCGTAAACATATTTGTTGCAAGCAGCGCGGTTTCCTGGGTCATTTCCGGCATCGGGGTAATTGTCTTCACCGGGTTGACCGCTTACGATACCTCGAAAATCAAGGAAATGGCAGCTCAAGGTACAGTGGGTAGAAAACCAGCTATTCTCGGCGCACTGACCCTGTATCTCGACTTCATTAACCTTTTTATTATGCTGCTCAGGTTCACCGGCAACCGACGATAATATGATCACAAATAACAATGCCCCTTTCCTGTCTGGAGTGGGGCATTGTTATTTGTACTCATAAGTTCTCAGCCGGTATTTTCTATTCTACATCCCCGACGTTGCGTCTGACTCCCATAAGATACGCCACTACAAAATCCTCCAGATTGCCATCCAGAACAGCATCCGGGTTGCCTGATTCGACCCCGGTACGCAGATCCTTGACCATTTTATAAGGGTGCAGCACATAGGAACGGATCTGACTTCCCCAGCCGATCTCCTTCTTTTCGGCGGCGATTTCAGAGGCCTTGTCTTTGCGCTCTTCCACCTCGCGTTCGTACAGCTTGGCGCGCAGAACTTTCATGGCGGTGGCGCGGTTTGATATCTGGCTCCGCTCTGCCTGGCAGGCGACGATGATGCCGGAGGGAATATGGGTAATGCGGACGGCTGAGTCGGTGGTATTGACGTGCTGACCGCCGGCGCCGCCGGAGCGGAAGGTGTCCACCTTCAGATCTGAGTCGCTGATTTTGATTTCGATATCGTCCTCTTCGATCTCCGGGAAGGCATACATCGAGGCAAATGAAGTGTGACGACGGGCATTGCTGTCAAAAGGTGATATGCGTACCAGGCGGTGAATACCGGCTTCCGCCCTGAGGTAACCGTAAGCGTATTCGCCGCAGACGTTGAAGGTCGCCGATTTCAGCCCGGCTTCTTCTCCCGCCTGATATTCGGTAATGACAGTCTTCCACCCCTTCTTCTCGCAGTAGCGCAGATACATGCGCAGGATCATCTCCGCCCAGTCCTGGGACTCGGTGCCGCCGGCGCCCGGATTTATGGTGATAAAGCAGGAATTGCGGTCATGAGGGCCGGAGAGCATGCGCTGGAACTCGGCTGTCTCGACCTCCTTGATCAGTCTGTCGGTCATTTCAGCAACCTCTGCCAGAGTATCTGTGTCCTGAGCCTCTTCTCCCAGCTCAATCATGACGCGGACATCTTCCGTCTGGCGCATAAGGCCATCCCACATCTGAACAATCTTTTCCAGCGTCGTACGTTTCTTGATGATTTCCTGTGATTTCTTGGTGTCGTCCCAAAATCCGGGCACGGCCATAATTGATTCGATCTCCATGATCGATTCACGTTTGGCATCTACGTCAAAGCGCCCCCCGAAGCTTGGCGATCCGCTCTTCACAATCCTTCATTTTTGCTATTTCTTCACGGTACATGGTCGGCTCCTTGGTCAAGTTCTGTATGGGACGTTATTGTGAAATTCAAAATCATTTTGAGCTTCAAGATTACTTCATGATTACAGAGTCAAAGTCTTCAAAATCATGAGGTAATCATGAGGTAAAAAGCTTATGGGTTTGGCTCTGACGTATCGGGTTGAGTTGCAATACGTTTCCGGTTAATCCACGCATACAGGGCCACGCAGGCGGTAAACAGCACACAGAACCATGCCGGGGCGTCTCCGATTGTGAGGTAGAGCGATTTACCGCTACCCGGCTGGACTTCACCGGTGCGATACGCTTCGACAAACAGGTTGGTCATGGTGCGGATATGGCCGTTCTGGTCGACAATTGCAGTTACTCCGGTGTTCGCGGCGCGGATCAGCGGAGTGCGGGTTTCTATTGCACGGAAAGTCGATATCGCCAAGTGCTGATAAGGCGCCGATGACCGGCCAAACCAGGCGTCGTTGGTGATGGCCACCAGAACTCGGGCACCGGCCTGGACGTATTGCCGGGCCAGTTCCGGAAAAATAACTTCATAACAGACCTGAATGCCGAGTTTCGTGTTGCCGGTGTCCAGGGGGGTTGCACGCTCGCCTGGGGAAAAATCGCCGATGCCGACAACAAGCTTGTTAATGAAGGTCAGGAACTTTCCCAACGGTATATATTCGCCAAGCGGCACCAGGTGCAGCTTGTCGGCGCGCCCAAGCGTCTCGCCGCTTGGTGATATCATAAAGGCGCTGTTCAGAAAGGTGCTTTTACCATTGCGAAGCTCATGGGCCGGACTTCCGAACAGCAGGCAGGCGTTCATCTCTCGTGCCAGACTCCTGATCCGATCCCCCTGGATCGGATCATCCTGAAAAAAGAACGGCACGGCGCTTTCAGGCCAGACAATCAGATCGACTCCACCCTTGGATGCTTCTCTGGTGAGGCGTTCATAAGTGTCCACCGTCCGCTCGCGAAATGCCGGGCTCCACTTGACGTCCTGAGAGATATTGCCCTGGATCAGGGCCACGCGCAGAGGTTTTGCCTGCGTTGATTCCGGTATGTTCAAACGACTGAAGCCGTAAAAGAGAGTGGCGACGAGGAGAATCAGGAGTACGACCAGACTTTTCACCGGATAGGGGACACCGGCGCCGGATACCGCACGCAAAGCTCGGTGCAGGACAATATTAGCCAGAACGATCAGCAGGGTGATGCCGTAGACACCTGCCAGATCGGCAATCTGGATCAACGGCAATGTGCGGAACTGGGAGTGTCCCAGCATGGCCCAGGCAAAACCTGAAAACAGGAACGAACGGATGAAATCAAAGGCGACCCAGGCGACCGGCAGGGTAATAGCGGTTTTTATGCCGACCAGTTCACCCAATCTGGCAATCCAGGTGCTGAGACCGTAGAACATTGCCAGCCAGAGAACCAGCAACAGATAGACAGGGATGCTGACCGACCAGGGGAGGTGCCCATAGCGAACAAAAACGATGTTGAGCCAGTACAGGATGAATGCGTATGCGGTAATGCCGCTGGTCAGGCCGATGCGGAAGGCTGTTAGTGGTGAACTATCTTCCATGGCGATAAGTAACGGAATCAGGGCAACCCAGGCCAGGAAGGAAAGGCCTGGATTAGGGAAGGAGAGGGCGATCAGAATCCCGCTGGCGATTGCCAGCAATCCGCGGCGGTCAAACAGCTCCTTTAACAATGAGAAAGAGATCGGACCGTTCACTCACGCCCCTGATCTTCTGCAGGTGTACTGCTGATAAGACTGATAATGACCTTTTTCACCCGCCGCAGATCGGCGTCAACTATTTTCATACAGAGTCCGGCACCTTCGATGATGTCTCCGATGGTCGGTATTTTACCGGTCAGGTGAAATACCAGCCCGCCGACGGAATCGAAGTTGTCGCGCTCTATCTGAATATCAAAATGTTCTTCAAGTTCTTCTACAGGAAGACGCCCGTCGGCGGTTATGCTGCCGTCCGGATTAACGGCAAGAAGTGACTCCTCGCTATCATGTTCGTCCTGAATATCCCCAACAATCTCTTCCAGCAGGTCTTCAATGGTTATCAGGCCGGACGTGCCGCCATATTCGTCAATGACAATAGCCAGGTGAATCCGTTTGCGCCTGAACTCCTGTAGCAGTTGCTCCAGGTTTTTGGATTCGGGGATGAAGTAGGGGGGGCGCATGATTTCGCGGACAGAGAGGTGATTTTCATCTGTGCCCCACTGTTTAAGGAGGTCTTTAGCATACAGCAGACCGATGATATTGTCGATCGAATCTTCATAAACCGGGATACGGGAATGGCCGCAGGAAATGATCGTGTCGAGCAGTTCGCGCACGGTGGCGTCCACAGTGACGCAAGCCATTTCGGTACGGGTTACCATGACTTCACGTACAATTGTCGTACCGAGAGAAAAAATCGAGCGGATCATCTCGCTCTCTTCTTCGTTAACCAGGCCTTCCTCTTCCGATGCCTCGATAAAATCGTTGATATCCTGCTCGGTAGTTCTTTTGCGGCCGGTTACTAAGCGGCTGACGCGTTCTATAAATCCGGACCTCCTGCTGTTACCTTCTTCCACTGCCACTGCTTTTCCCTCCTGACCGTTCCGGACGTGTTGGCTTTTGATGTGCTTCGCGTTTTGGATTCCCCGCAGATGGACTCTTAGCCGGTTCACCGGATAATTCGCGTACCTCGGCTTCTGTCAGGTAGCGAAATTGCCCTGCCCTGAGGGTGCCGAGCATAAGATTGCCGTAGCGAATCCGTTTCAGGCGCACAACTGAAAGACTGACGACTTCACACATTCTGCGTACCTGGCGGTTGCGACCCTCGTGGATTGCTACCGATATCCAGTCGTTCTGCTCTCCGCTCTTCACCAGGTTTACGACGGCCGGTGCGGTCATGCCGTCCTCCAGTTCGACCCCCTCCGCCATGCGTTTCAGCTGCTGGTCGATTACCTTGCCTCGTACCCGGACATGATACTCTTTCTCGATCTCGTTGCTGGGGTGCATCAGACGATTGGCCCAATCTCCGTCATTGGTCAACAGCAGCAGCCCCTCGGTATTGTAGTCCAGACGCCCCACCGGATAGACACGATCCGACACGTCTTTCAGCAGGTCGGTAACCAGCGGTCGTCCCTGGCTGTCTTTCAAGGCGGTGATATATCCCGGCGGCTTGTTGAGCAGAATGTACAGGCGTTGTGCGTTGATTTTAAGGGTTTTTCCATCCACCGTAATAATGTCTTTGGTCGGGTCGGCCTTGCTTCCCAGTTCGGTGACAACTACACCGTTGACGGCGACCTGGCCACCCAGGATCAAAGCTTCAGATGCTCTTCGTGATGTGATTCCGGCGGCGGAGATGATTTTTTGCAGACGTTCGAGCATTGTGCCTCTTTGCTAAGGTTTAATTAATAATATATTGCATGGCATTAAATACCATCCTACACAATGGCGTATGATGGTTGTTATGTCAATACTGCACCTGATGAAAGTTATTTCTCCGCGGCATTTTGCAACATCTTTCTGGCGAGAGCCCGACCGAGATTGTTAAGCGTATCCATGTCATTGGGGCTTAATTGAAGAGCCTTGCGATATTCCAGGATAGCTGAATCAAGATCCCCGCTATCGGCAAGAGCAAACCCCAGGTTGTAATATGCATCCGCATCATTGGGGCTTATCCTTGCTACTTCGCGAAATTCCAGGATCGCTTCATTCAGATCCCCTTTGTCGGCAAGGGCACGGCCAAGATTATAATGGATCTTCTTATTGTCGGTAGTGACTTGAAGAGTATGCCGGTAAAGAGAAACGTTGTCCCGCCAGTAGCCGAGTTGCTGCCACGTCAATGCAGTTGAGGCGATTATCACTGCAGCACCAAGCAAAGCAAGTATGCCCTTCCGGCATCGCAAACCCCTTGCCATATCCGGGATACCCCATGCCGCCATAATAAAAAGTCCTGTAACCGGGATGTAAGTGTAACGGTCTGCCATTGACTGGTTTCCCACCTGAATTAAGCCGATAACCGGTGCAAGCGTTATAAGGAACCAAAACCATCCCACCATAATATATGGACAGCGACGCCAGGCCCGCATAGCGGCAGCAGACAACAGGAGCAGAATGAATAGTGAACTGATAGCCTGCCAGAGCGGGATATTCGAAGAGAATGGGTAATAGACGGCCAAACCGTTGGGCCAAAATGTTTTGCCGATATACTTCACATAAGCAAGCAGGGCGTTTTCAATCCGGTGTCCCATGGACACGGAATTAAGGTCAAGTAAAGCCCCCCCTCTATGCTGTGCGTAGAGGGTAATAATTCCTGAAAATATTGCAAAAGCAAAGAACGGGAATTTTTCTTTTATTAGAGCTGTTATCCTGTCTGTGATTTGGTGTAGACCTTGTTCCTGATCTTCGCTTCGGATTCGGTCAATAGGCCAGAAATCCAACAAAAGCATGATAATGGGAAGCGTTACGAGCATCGGTTTGGACATCAGTCCCAGGACAAAGGAAATAAAAGTGAGAATGTACAGCGATGTTTTGCGCTTCGCCACGTATCCGGAATATAAGAGGAGCGTGAGAAACCAGAACATCGCGCTGAGGACATCCTTCCTTTCCGCCACCCAGGCAACAGACTCCACATGCAGCGGGTGGAGCGCGAATAAAGCGACTACGAATGAACTTTGCCAAAGTGCGTCGGTCAAGCGGAGAAGAAGGAGTAAGAGGAGCAGTGCGGAGATTGTATGAATAGCTACGCTCGTGAGATGGTGGCCGCGTGGGTTCATGCCGTAAAGCTGGGCGTCCGCCATGTGCGATAGCCATGTGACCGGATGCCAGTTGGCTTCATCAATGGATGTAAACGCCCGGATAATGTTTTTACCGGTTATGCCACTCACTACATGCGGGTTATTGGTGACGTAGGCATCATCGTCGAAATTCAGGAACTGGTGATTTCCGACTTGCATATATACTGTTAAAATAATG
Organism: Geobacter sp.; assembly: GCA_025360785.1. GTDB lineage: Bacteria > Desulfobacterota > Desulfuromonadia > Geobacterales > Pseudopelobacteraceae > JACRCG01. The sequence goes on along the minus strand of JANYBN010000099.1, from coordinate 45,764 downwards.
ACAGCAAGCGCAATGCAAAGTAAGGCAATGAAGCCTCTGTTAGTGCAATTACTCGAAGGTCTTCTTACAGGTTCAAGAAAAGAATTTTTTAAATGTTTTGCTTGGGTTGATTCGGGTTTCATGAATTTCAACAGGATTAGCGCCTCTCGTGATTATAAAAACAGGGGCGAAGCAATTATATATCTGCTTCGCCCCTTTTATTTTGCTGTTGTCTGAGAAATACGGAGTTTTTTCTCTACTCCGCAATCCTTGTCATAGCTCTGAATTTCTTGTAGCGCCCTTCGACGAGTTCATCTCCGGAAAGCTTGTTCAGCTCGTTCAGGTTGCGGGTAATAGCCTCTTTCATATTCTTGGCGGTGAGTTCGTGGTCGCGGTGGGCTCCGCCGACCGGTTCCTTGATGATCTCGTCGATGACGCCGAGCTTGATGATGTCCTGTGCCGTCGGCTTGAGTGCCTCTGCAGCCTGGGCTCCCTTTGTCCCGTCCGACCAGAGGATGGCGGCGCATCCTTCCGGAGAGATAACGGCATAGACTGAATGTTCCAACATCAGAATCCGGTCGCCGACCGCTATTGCCAATGCTCCGCCGGAGCCGCCTTCGCCGGTGATGCAGACAATGACCGGGGTGCGCAGACTGGCCATCTCCCGCAGGTTGCGGGCAATCGCCTCGGCCTGGCCGCGCTCTTCGGCGCCGATGCCGGGATAGGCGCCGGGGGTGTCTACAAAAGTGATTACCGGCAGTTTGAACTGCTCTGCCATCTGCATCAAACGCAGCGCTTTGCGGTATCCTTCAGGATTGGGCATGCCGAAATTGCGGTAGACCTTCTCCTTGGTGTCGCGCCCCTTCTGGTGTCCTAAAACCATAACCGGCTGGCCGTTAAAGCGTGCCAGGCCGCCGACAATGGCGTGATCGTCGCCGTAGTTCCGGTCGCCGTGCAATTCAACGAACTCCGTGAACATCAGATTGATATAGTCCTGTGTAAAAGGCCGGTTGATGTGACGGGCCACCTGCGCGGTCTGCCAGCGGGAGAGGTTGGAGAAAATATCGGCCCGCATCTCCTCGACGCGACCTTCAAGAGCGGTTACATCGGCGCCGATGTCCAGGCCGCCGCCGGCCAGCGCATTCAATTCTTCAATTTTCTTTTCCAGTTCGACAATCGGTTTTTCAAATTCAAGATAAAACGGAGTAGCCATGATGACACCTCAAAGTTATTTACCACGGGATACGGATTTTAACAGAAAATCAAAATCAAATTTTAACAGGGATGAAGGGGATGGCCAGGATGAAGGCAAAAAAAATCTGTTGCAGTTATCCTGTTCATCCTGTGTATCCCTGTTAGACAGGCTTTCGTCTGTATTCCTGTAATTGCGTGGTAATTTTATTTTTTTACTCTTACTCAAAAGTGGCGGCATTATACCCTAACAATCTCTCTACTTCCAGCCTTAATTCATCACTGGCCGCTACGTTCATTCCTGTTGCCAAAGGCATGAAGGAACGGCTCCGCGCCGGTATCAGGAACTGGAGAGAGGCCGGCACAGTTCCGGGGTGCCGTTCAATGACCTCTTTGAGGAGTGTCATCTGCTCCGGCGGAGTCTCCTCGGCACGCAGGATGAAGGACACTTTCCTGGTTGTCTGTGCCCGTGCATCGGCAAGCAGCTTGATATCGCCAGCCGGGCCGCGATCACGCTGGAACTTCCTGCCGTTATTCTCCTCGCCACCCTTCATGATCAGCACTTTGCACCCTTTTTCTCCTTTTTCCAGCTTGCCGACCACCAGTAGCGGGTCATCGGATTTCAAGAGCGGAGAAGCGGTTGCATAAATGTCTGAAAAGACGGTGATTTCGACCGAGCCGGTCAAGTCCTCGATGGTTACGAAGCCCATCCGGTCACCTTTTTTGGTCGTAATTTCCTTGAAGGCGGAGACGATGCCGCAGATCCGCACCTCACTCCCTTCAGCCATCTCCACCATGCTGGAGATGTCAGTGTTGGTCAGGCGTTTGATGTCGTCGATGTAGCGATCAAGAGGGTGGCCGGTAATCAGAAAGCCGAGCGCTTCCTTCTCGAAAGCAAGTTTCTCCTTGTCGTGCCATTCCGGGGTGTTGGGAAGTCTCATGCCGCCGGTGGCATTGCCTCGCGATACCTCTTCCGTGCCGAACAGCGAAACCTGGGCGCTGGCCTTTTCTTCCTGGATCTTCTGGCCATAGTTTGATGCCGCTTCCAGTCCCTCCATCTGGGCAGATCTGAATGCGCCGGTGGAATCGAACGCACCGCACTTGATCAGCGATTCGATCACCCGCTTGTTGACGCGGCGCAGATCAACCCGCTCGCAGAAATCGTACAGATTCTTGAAGGGGCCTTCGGTACGTGATTCGAGAATGGCTTCGATGGCGCCGGTTCCGACATTCTTTACCGCTCCCAGGCCGAAACGCATCGATGCTCCGACGACGGTGAAGGAAAGTCCGGACGTGTTGATATCGGGTGGCAGGACTTCAATGCCCTGTCCACGGCAATCACTGATGTTCTTGACGACCTTCTCGGTGCTGTCCATGTCGCAGGTCAGCAGCGCTGCCATGAACTCGACCGGATAGTGGGCCTTCAAAAAGGCGGTCTGGTAGGCGATCAGAGCGTAGGCGGCCGAGTGAGACTTGTTGAAGCCGTACTCGGCGAATTTGGCCATCTGGTCGAAGATCGCTTCGGCCTTTTTTGTGTCGATCTTCAGCTCTTTGGCGCCGGCCAGGAAGGTATCCTTCTGGCGTTCCATCTCTTTGGCGTCCTTTTTACCCATGGCGCGGCGCAGCAGGTCGGCCTGGCCTAGTGAATACCCGGCCAGGGTCCGGGAGATCTGCATGACCTGTTCCTGATAGACGATGACGCCGTAGGTGTCTTTCAGGATCGGCTCCAGCTCCGGGAGATCGAAGACCACCTTCTGGCGGCCATGCTTGCGTTCGATGAAGTCGTCCACCATGCCGCATCCCAGCGGGCCGGGACGGTAGAGGGCGCAGGCGGCGATGACGTCCTCGAAACAGGAAGGCTTCAACTTGACCAGCATCTCCTTTATGCCGCTCGACTCAAGCTGGAACACCCCGGTGGTGTTGCCGACGCTGATCAGGTCATAACTGGCCTGGTCGTCGTCGCGCAGTGTGGTGATGTCAAACTCCGGCACATTCACCCGTACCAGCTTTACGGCGTTCTCGATGACGGTCAGGTTTTTGAGCCCCAGAAAGTCGAACTTGACCAGGCCGACCAGCTCGACATATTTCATCGAATACTGGGTGTTGATCGAACCGGTCTTCTGGTCCTTGTAGAGCGGCAGGAATTCTTCCAGCTGATCGGGGGCAACTACGACGGCGGCGGCGTGGGTCGAGGCGTGGCGGGTGAGTCCTTCGAGGCAGAGCGCGGTGTCGAGCAGATCCTTGACCTGCGGGTCGGCGGCGCACATCTCCTTCAGCTGCGGCTCCTGCTGCAGGGCCTTGCTCAGGGTCATCTTCAAATCATCTGGAATCAGCTTGGCAATGCGGTCAACATCGCCATAGGTCATGTTCAGCGCCCGCCCGACATCGCGGATGGCCGCCTTGGCGCCCATGGTTCCAAAGGTGATGATCTGGCAGACGCGGTCACGGCCATACTTTTCGATCATGTACTGGATGACTTCACCACGGCGGTCCTGGCAGAAGTCAACGTCGATATCAGGCATAGAGATACGTTCCGGATTGAGGAAACGTTCGAACAGCAGGTTGTAGGGGAGCGGGTCGATATCGGTGATCTTGATGGAATAGGCCACCAGCGAACCGGCGGCGGAACCTCTGCCGGGGCCGACCGGAATCCCTTTTTCCTTGGCCCAGCGGATAAAGTCGGAAACGATCAGGAAGTAAGCCGGAAATTTCATGTCGCGGATACAATCCAGCTCGATTTCCAGACGGTCAAAGTACCCCTGCTGCTGTTCCAGCGTCATGTCGGGATACTTGGCCAGGATGGTTACCATGCGCTCTTTCAGCCCTTCGGTAGCCAGATCCCGCAGCATGTCGTCATGGTTCTGGCCCGCAGGCGGGTCGAAGTGCGGGAAGTAATAGGTCTTGCCGTCCACCGGCAGATCGAGGTTACAGCGTTCGGCTATTTTCAGCGTATTGCTGACCGCCTCGGGCGCATAGGAAAAGGCCTGTTCCATCTCTTGCGGAGACTTGACGTAGAACTCTTCGACCGAGAACCGCATGTGGGTCGGGTCTTCCATGGTCTTGCCGGTCTGGATGCAGAGCAGCACCTCATGGGCCCGGGCGTCTTCTTTATTCAGGTAATGGCAGTCGTTGGTCGCCACCAGCGGCAGCTTTAGTTCGGACGCCACCTCAATCAGGCGCTTGTTGACTACATCCTGCTCGGGGATCGTGTTTTCCTGCAGTTCGATGTAGTAGCGGTCGGGGAACAGCTCGCTGTACCATTTGGCGGTGGCGATGGCATCTTCCATGTTGCCGCGTCCGCACTGCATCGCCACTTCTCCTTTAAGGCAGGCCGACATGGCTATCAGCCCTTCGGAGTGCCCGGCGAGCAGTTCGCGGTCGATGCGGGGGCGGTAGTAAAACCCCTCCTTGTAGCCGGCCGAAGTCAGATAGGAAAGATTCTTGTACCCTTCCATGTTTTCGCAGAGCAGGATCAGATGGTAGGCCGCGTCGGAGATTCCTTTGGAGTCACGGGAAAAGCGCGATCCTGGCGCCAGGTAGAGCTCGCAACCGATGATCGGCTTGACGCCGGCCTTCTTGCATTTGAGGTAAAATTCCGCCGCGCCGAACATGTTGCCGTGGTCGGTGATCGCGACCGCCGGCATGTTGAACTGTTTGGCCTTTTCGATCAGGTCGTCGAAGCGGATCGCGCCGTCGAGCAGGGAATATTGGGTATGGAGATGGAGGTGGACGAAACTGGAAGAAGGGGTGCTATCGGTGTTGTCGGGCGTTTCCATGCGCTGCTGCCTCCGAGTAAATCAATGAGGGTCGATTATGCCTCATGGCAAGATGCAGTGTCAAGGAGAGGGAAGGGGAGCGAATGTTTTATGACAGACAATCATTGAGGTTTTGAATCAGGGCGGGATAAGGGGGGCATGTAAAAAGAAGTTCTACAACCGTTCCGGCCAAATGCGGTATGAATGATAAACACGAATTATCTGTACGGTATCATCCTTGACCCGGTACGGCACAACGAAAGGTGTGTTTTGCACGATCAACTCTTTTGTGCCGGGTACCCGGCCTGGCAGGCCGATGCCGGGTTGTTCTTTCAAAAGCGATACTGCCCAGACAACTCTCAAAGTCACTGAAGTTGCAGCCTCCGGATCGTCCTGCGCAATATACGCCATGGCCTCGTCGAGGTCGCTAATTGCTTTTTTAAGCCACCTTACGCGCAACTTTTACCTCCCACGCCGCCAGTACTTCGTCATGCTCCACTATGGCTTCTCCCGGGCTTTCAGTTTCCAGCAACGCTTCCTGAATACCCTTGATCTGCCATTCATTAACATCCAGATACCGCTCCAACGCATCTTCAATTACATAAGACATTGAGCGGCGCGTAACGCGGGCGAGATTGTCAAGGCGAGTTTTGGTGTCGGGTTTGACTCGTACTGTTAAACTGGCGGTTTTAAGCATGCCAAGCCTCCATGTAATACAATTGCATACATTGTAATCATTGTGATTTGGTTGGTCAATAACTAAACTTCCAGTGCAAAAAAAACGGCCCCGCCTTCCAGATGGAAAACGAAGCCGCTTGCAGAACCCTGGTATTTAAAAGTCAATTGTCCGTCAAATCACTGCCGGTCCGGCGAAGAGTTTGGGTAATTCACTTTTCGACTTTCCGAGTGCCAAGCGCAGGAGCACCATGCCAGATTCGGGGTCGAGTTCGCGGCGGGCTTCGATGCCGAGGAGCTCAGTTATGACCACCTCCAGCACCAGGAAGGCCTCGCTGTCCCGGCGCAGGCAGCCTGCCCGGACGTGGTCGTGCTTGGCGTAAGCGCCGTGGAAATGCACCTTGGGCTGGTCGCCGTGCCAGAAGATGGTGCCGAAGCCGGTCGCCTCATGGCTTTCGGCCAGGTCGCGCCACACCGGCACCGGCGGCATCGCCTCGGTCTCTGGGCCGACCACGTAGCCCCCCTTTTTGATTCCCCCCACCAGGCTGAAACTCGCGGCCCGCAGGTTTTCCGTGCGGGCGATCTCCTCCAGTCCGCCGATCACATCATCGCCATCGTTGAACCGGACCACGATGATCCGCCCGGGTTGTCCGATCTGATAGTTCATTGTTTGGTCCTTTAAAAAATTGAGTTCCTGCCAACTCGTGGAAGCCAAGGGGAAGTTGCTAACTAATCAACTAACCATCCGCATTCAGCAATTTTTCCCTCAGTTCCTGATCACCTTTCAGCAGTTCTCCACCCCGTCTGACCGCGACTGATGCGCCTGCCGAACCAATTATCACTATTCTACCGGCCTCTGTCGCCGTATAGTTGTACTCCCTGACAGCACAGTAACAGAAGATGGCCTTGGCTCGCGCAATGACACGTTCTTTGCCGGGACTTTGCAGTTTGTCAACTGGTGTTCCGGTTACGGCACTGATTTTTTCAAGAAGAGCAAGCAAGGTAAGTCGAGCTTTTTTCTGCTCCCTCAGGTTGCCTCCTCCGGTCAGTGCTTCGACAAATTCGCCACTGCCGAGAATCCGCTCGTCAAAGGTAGCTATTTCCTCGTGCTCTCTGCGATCAAGCTGGCTGCGTTTCAGTCCGCCTCCTATCGGCGTTGCCACTGAGCCGTGAGCGTCAGCGAATCGGCTCTAGTGGCATGTTATGAGCTTATTATTTCAACTACACTCCTAACTAAATCTGAAAACTGATAACGTCCAACGTCGTCAAAAGTTGCTGCACCAGGAACCATTAAACCTAAGGAAATGAGCCCAGATACTATAGCTCCTTCCTTTGAATGTACATCAACAAGCAATTCCTGATCATTCATAGGCTTACCAGAGAATATGATGCGTGATAAGTGGGAGTGCTTCATTAGGAAGAGAAGTTCATCGACAGTGATATCTCTTAGTACTCTAGAAATTTGTGTTACCGTTGATGTAGAGACTTGATCTTGATTGAGTGCATTTCTTATTGTTGCCTTTAAAAATTCAATTTTCTCCTGTTCTGTTGTAGCCAATATCGTAAAAATCACTTCATTTACTAATTTATATTGTGAGTCTGATAGCTCTTTCAATTTATCTTCTTGCTGACTAAGGACGAGTTCTATTTCTTCCAATGCTTTTTCGACTCTTTTCTTATGTCGCTCTGAAGCTATAGACTGAGATAAAACTGGAAGCAAGGCAGCAAGAGGGGTTCCGACATATGTCGCCAAGACAGTTGCAGTAGAAATAACCGGAAGGCTTCCCGATATAGTTTCAAGAAGTGATGGTTTTTGAAGTGCCATTTCGATCTCCATAACTCGTGATTAGTAGGTTTCCCAATATTAGCCATTTATTACTTATATGAGACATTTATGGCCTATATAAGGGAGTTGCGATGTTACTCATATAGGACCTTTATTCCCTCACAATTCTCTCCACCAGTTCCCTGTCCCCCCGGATCAATCCCCACCGCACCCGCCAAAGCTTTTGCACCGAATCCCACTTGGCACCGACTCCTTTAAGGCGGTCTCGCAGAGCTTTCATGGTGAAGGGAACCTGTACCAGGAGCGAATCAGTCTCTCGAATCCGCGGCACCCCTCCCAAGTTTCTCGTCATACAGGGTTACATTAAATCTTGTCAAGGATTAAGTGGGGGGTGTGAGAGGAAATTGACGGTGAGAGGCGTGCATCTAATGACTTCTTTACGCCCATGGCGGCGTCAGCTCGTTACGGGCTATGCCATTGGTTTTATCATCTATCCCCACCGCCAGAGGGAAAGGATCAGGATGATGACCAGGACAATGGTTAGGTTCATGTACGCCATGAAGTAGAATACCTTCTCGTGCGGCTCCATTTTGCGCGGGCCGACAGCGACGAGCATTCCGACTTCGCGCATTTCCTCCACTTTGTCCTGTCCGTGCGGCGCCTGTTTAAGCGCTTCAGTCAGATCCGCACCGGCGTTGTGGCGTCCCATGTGCACGCCCTGCTTCCAGAGCTTGCTCTCCGTTGCATCGTAGATTTTTCCCTCAAAGGCGAAACAGGCCGGCCGCCCTTCCTTGCCGTCGCATGTTGCCAGCTCCTCCGGCGTCAAGTCGCCTGATGCGGCAGCTGTCGGCGGTTTCTTTTTCTTTGCCTTAAGGCGCGGGCCGATGAAGGTGACGACGATGACTACGGAGATGACCATGACCAGATAGAGGGTTACCTTGGCGATAAGGAGGATGCCAAAACGGGTATGAATGAGGGTGTCAACAGAGGTGATCCTGAAATGTGTCAGGATCGCGCCGGTTACGCCCATGATGATCATTGATAAGATGCCGACTCTCAGTTCGCCGCGCGGCAGGCCGCTGGCCGCATAGGCCGGTTTGAGAACCAGGTGCACATACAGGATTGTACCGAACCAGAACACGGCGGTCAGGAAGTGGATGTAGCCGACCACCAAGCGGAATCCCTTGAAGAATATGTTTGTTTTCGGGGGTGTTTGCGGCGGTTCCGTTGTCGCGTGGGGGGGAGCGGCAAAAGCCTTGCCGGCTGCGGTTAACTCTCCGCCACCCCCAGGGTCAAGGTGACAGGCAGAGCAGGGCCGGCCGGTCTGTTTGGCGTATTCCTCGGTGGCGCTGGCCAGCGGCGCCGAACAGAGCATGAATGCCATGACCAGACACGCTCCAATTAATGACGGCAAAATTACTTTGAACATACGTTCCTTTCTGATCGTGGGTATTCAGGAGGATACTGTATATCAGTCGCGGGAGAGTGGCAATGCACAAAACTGGCCTCGTCTCGGCCTGGGAAACGGGCCACTTCTGGTTTGCGGAGATAAAAGCGCTATTTTCCGCCCTGCTATGGGGCCGGTTTGGCAGCGCCCTTTTGAGCCGGACGTCCCGACTTCTCAAGCGCCGCCAGCATCGCCTCGCCCATTCTCGTCGGGCTCGTGGCAACGACCACGCCGCACTCTTGCAGGGTGCGGATCTTGTCCTCCGCCTTCCCTTTGCCGCCGGTGATGATAGCGCCCGCATGCCCCATCCGCCTGCCGGGAGGGGCGGTGACACCGGCGATAAAGGCGGCCACCGGCTTGGCCATGTTCTTCTTGATCCACGCGGCGGCTGCTTCCTCTGCGCCGCCGCCGATCTCGCCGATCATGAATACCGCCTCGGTGTCCGGGTCCTGGTTGAAAAGGGTCAGGACATCGATGAAATTCATACCGATGATCGGATCGCCGCCGATGCCGATGCAGGTTGATTGGCCCAGTCCGGCATCGGTCAGCTGTTTGACCGCTTCGTAGGTAAGGGTGCCGCTGCGCGACACGACCCCGATCCTGCCCGGTATATGGATGTGTCCCGGCATGATGCCGACCTTGCATGCTCCGGGGGTTATGATGCCGGGACAGTTGGGGCCGATCAGGCGGGTGGCGCTCCCCTGCAGAACCGCCTTGACCGGCACCATGTCGCGGATCGGGATTCCCTCGGTGATGCAGACCGCCAGGGCGATTCCGGCGTCTATCGACTCAAGAATGGCGTCGGCAGCAAAGGGAGGCGGCACGAAGATCATCGCGACGTTGGCTTCGGTGTACTGGATCGCCTCGGCAACGGTGTTGAATACCGGGATCCCTTCGATATGGATCCCCCCCTTGCCGGGGGTGACTCCTGCCACGATGCTGGTGCCGTATTCGCGGCACTGTTTGGTGTGGAACAGGCCGCTCCGGCCGGTGATCCCCTGGACGATCACCCTGGATTTTTTATCGACAAGTATTGACATGATCTATTGTTTCACCTCTCCCAGCATCCGAACAATCCTGGCAGCGCCGTCTCCCAGATTTGTGCCGATCTGCACGTTCAGCCTTGATTCCTGTAACAGCTTCTTCCCCTCCTCGACATGGCTGCCATCCATGCGGACCACAATCGGCAGGGTACAGCCGACTGCACCGGCCGCTTCGATGATCCCCTGGGCTATGACATCGCAGCGCATGATGCCGCCGAAGATGTTGACGAAGATGCCTTTTACATCGCAATCCTGCAGGATGATCCTGAATGCCTCGGCCACCTTCTCACGGGTTGCGCCGCCGCCAACGTCCAGAAAGTTAGCCGGTTCGCCGCCACATTCCTTCAGCACATCCAGGGTCGCCATGGCCAGTCCGGCCCCGTTGACCATACAGCCGATCGTGCCGGACAGCTTGATATAAGATAGGTCGTATTTGGCCGCATTGATCTCCAGCGGGTCCAGTTGTGAATAGTCCACCATGTCGGGGTATTCGCGATGGCGAAAAACGGCGTTGTCGTCAAAAGTGATCTTGGCGTCCATAGCCATCAGCCAGCCAGCCTTGGTCACCACCAGCGGGTTGATTTCGATCAGGGCGCAGTCCTTTTCCTGGCAGACACGGTACAGATTCAGGATCAGCTCGACACAATCTTCGCAGATCGTCCCGGTCAGTCCCAGCGCCAGCGCAATCTTGCGCGCCTGATAGGGGCGCAGGCCGGTGAACGGATCGATGGTTCGCGTCAGGATCTTCTCCGGACTTCTGGCGGCGACCTCTTCGATGTCTATGCCCCCTTCAGCCGAAGCGATCAGGATATAGCGGGAGCTTTCGCGGTCAAGCGTGATGGAAAGGTAGAACTCGCGGGCGATCTCAACCGCCTCTTCTACCAGGATGCGGCGCACCTTCAGTCCCAGCGGACCGGTCTGCTTGGTCACCAGCGAGCGCCCGAACAGTTCCTTGCCGTATTCCTGGGCCTCCTCCGGATGGTGGATCAGCTTGACGCCACCGGCCTTGCCTCGCCCTCCGGCATATATCTGCGCCTTGACGACGCAGCGCCCCCCCATCATCTTGGCGGCCCGTTCGACCTGATCTGACGTCAGTGCGACGCGCCCCCGGGGAATAGGGATTCCGTAACTGCCGAGAATCTCCTTGGCCTGATACTCATGGATATTCATGGAGAGCGCTCCAGCAAATGGATTTGCGGAAAGTATAGCAGGGAAGAGTGATTGTGCAATTGCAGGAGGATGAATCGGAGTCGTGGATTTGGATCGCGTCAGCCGATCCGCAGGGAACGCATGGATATCGAGCCGAATACCATCCCTTCGGCGAAGAAGGCGGCCTCTTCCCCCGGCTGCTGCAGCGCCAGTGTGTAGAGAAGCGGCAGGTAGTGCTCGTTGGTCGGGATCGCGAGCCGGGCTGCTTCCCCCAGGGCCGGATAGGCCACCAGGCGGTCGTGCTCCCCGGCCAGAATAAGCTCGGTGGCCAGACGGTCGAACTCAGCGGCCCAGGGATAGGGGCTGTCCGCGCCCCAATTCAGCAGCCGCAGGTTGTGGACCAGATTGCCGCTCCCCACCACCAGCACCCCCTCCCGCCGCAGGGGAAGAAGTTCGGTGGCGAGGTCGTAGTGGAAGCGGGGATGCTGGGTGCGATCCAGGCTCAGCTGCACGACCGGGATGTCCGCCTCGGGATACATGCGGCGGAGCACTGACCAGGCGCCGTGGTCCAGCCCCCAGGAATAGCCGTCATCCGGACGCACCGCCGTGGAGCCGACCAGAGTACGCACCCGCTCGGCAAGCTCGGGTGAACCTGGCGCCGGGTACTGGGTCCGGTACAGCTCATCCGGGAAGCCGTAGAAGTCGTGGATCGTCCTGGGGTGCGTCATGGATGTGACGAAGCTCCCCTCGGTTTCCCAGTGTGCCGAAATACAGAGGATGGCTTTCGGGCGCGGCATCCGGACCGCCGTCTCGCGCCAGGCGGCGGCAAAGGAGTTCTCCTCGATGGCGTTCATCGGGCTGCCGTGCCCCACGAAGAGGGCCGGCATCCGATCGATATGTGTGTTGTCTCGTGTTGTCATGGGGCAAGGATCATGGTTGCAAAGGCCTTTAATAGTCACATTTAAGATGAGTATAGCAAGGAAATGTGAAATGGCAATTGAGCGCATCAAAAGACAAAGCCAACCGTTAACTGGAACTTGTCATTGTCGAGCGGGATTTCGCCGCTGCTGCGATGATCGCCGAAGAACTGGTAATCAGCCTTGATCGCTACCGCGGGGATCGGCATGAACGACATCCCCACCGTGGTGTAGTTGCGGTTAAGCTTGCCGCTGGTTTTGGAGGGGTCAATCGCGCCCCCTTCCTGCGTGTCCAGTTCGGAGTATCGCGCAAATATTACGGCATCAGCGCTCGCAAGCTTGCCGTGTTGCCATGCCTTGGGCAGCGCGTGCCAGGCTCCCTCCACCCAGTATCCCGACATGTTCCTGCCGATCTCTTTATTCAGCACTTCGGGATGATCTTGATAGACATGCACATACTCGCCGGCCAGTTCAAAATCACTGAAGCGATAACGCCCGTCAAAGGCGGCGACCGTGGTGTATGCCGACGGGCTGCCGCTTGGCGCAGAGTCTCCTGAATAGAACGATAGCGAGGTAGTAAGGGCTTCGATCGGGCGCACATCAATACGTCCGGTAACACCAAAATTACGGTTGTTGTCCATGCCGAATCCCTGTCTTCCTTCCCGCAATCCGTTTTCGCCATCGAATTTTGTGCCGTCCAGGCCCATTACCGCCATTAGCTGGTAGTCCACTTTGCTATGCAACGCCCCGCTGATGCCGGCTCCCATTTCCTGCCAGGTGCTCGGAATCAGAAACGTGTCCAGAGCCGGTCTGGCGCTTGAGTAAAAACTTACCGGCTCGTGGTTCTGGTTGATCGCTCCCATCGGCATGAGCATCACGCCGCTCTTGATGTTGAAGGCGGGATTGAAACGGAATGTAAGATAGGCCTGCTCCACCGAAATGCTCCCCTCCGCGCCGCCGTCGCTCCCGCCATGTTCCCATTCGAGCTCTGAATTGAAGTCGATCCAGTCCGAAAGCCGGGACGTTACGTTGAGAACCACACGGCGGGGATCGAGGATGTTGCCCTCCTTGCCGTTGCCGTTCTTCTTTACGGAGATGAAATCCAGTTCACCGTATCCGCTCAGCCTGGTGTTACCCCAAAGTTTTTTCTGATAATCGCTGCTCTCAGGGGGCGCCGTCTGGCTTTTCTCCGCTTGCAGCCGCTGAATGCTCCCCTTGAGTTCGTCCAGCTGGCCTTGCAGATCCGGAAGCGGATCAGCATGGGAGGCTGATCCAACGAACACTCCGATCATCAATGTTGTTACCAATACAGATTTTCTCATTTACTACCTCCAGTTGATTGTGTTGGTGCGAGCGTACGTGATACTGATTGTCGTTATCACTAACATGGTAAAAAACACTCCTGTGGCTGCTTGATTTGCGCACAGCCGGTATCTGTTGATCATTAAATATGTATGGGTGGGTGCGTCTGAGCAGTGTTCCAGGACCGGAACGCTCTTTGCTTCGACGAAGTTGCAAGATTTAGGGTGGCTATTTCTTACGTGTTCGAAGTAAAGAAAGAATGCCGATATTGAATATCAATGTCAATAGTTTTTTTGCAGTTCTTCTGAGTATGCAGAAAAAAAGAATTATTGAGAGGGCGAATGCAGTCGTTCGCGCCGTAGCAGCTGCGGAAACAGGTAGATCCAGAGCACAACCACCGCCAGCGTGCCGACGCCTCCCAGCAGGGCGGCCGGGACCACGCCGAACCAGGCCGCCGTGAGGCCGGACTCGAACTCGCCGAATTCATTGGAAGTGCCGATAAAGGTGGCATTGACGGCGTTGACCCGGCCGCGCATCTCGTCCGGGGATTCCAATTGGATCAGCGACGCCCGGATGACGACGCTGATCATGTCGGTCCACCCCAGCACAATCAGCGCCAGGCAGGACAGCACGATCGACGTCGAAAGCGCAAATATTATTGTCGCCAGGCCAAACCCTGCGACCGCGGCAAACATGATTTTACCCACGTTGCGCTGCAGCGGTTTTTGGGCCAGATACAGCGAAGCCGTCAAGGCGCCGACCGCCGGGGCCGCTCTCAGGATGCCGAGCCCCCACGGGCCGACCGCCAGGATGTCGCGGGCGAAAATGGGGAGCAGTGCCGTGGCGCCGCCGAGCAGCACGGCAAACAGATCCAGTGAAATTGCGCCGAGCAGTACCGGCTGGCTCCGTATGTAGGCGATTCCGGCGAATAGCGATTTGAGCGTGGCCGGCTCACGTGCGGTCATGGCTCGCCGTTGCATGCCGAGCCGGGCAATGATGGCCGCCGCCAGCAGAAACATGCCTCCCGCCGAGAGATAGACCACCCCGGAACCAGCCAGATAGAGAAAGCCCCCCAGCACCGGCCCGATGATGACAGCCGCCTGGCGTACCGAGGCGTTTTTGGCAATCGCCGCGGGAAGCGTTTCCTGCGTTACCAGCGCCGGCAGCAGGGTTTGGAAGGTCGTGTACTCAAAGGCCCTGGCGACCCCCAGCAGGAAGACGATCAGCAGGATCGTGTTTCTATCGATAAGGTGCAGCCCACTGAAAATCGCCAGACATAGGAGTGCCAGTGCCTCCAGTGTCTGGGCGATCGCTACGATCGCGCGCCGGTCATAGCGGTCGGCGGCATGCCCGACATACAGCGCCAGCAGCAACGAGGGGATAAACTGAACGAGACCGACCAGGCCGAGTGCAAGGGGGCTGCCTGTCAGGTCGTACATCTGCCAGCCGATGGCGACACTGGCCATCTGATAGGCGAGAGTCGCCGCGGCACGGGCGGTCAGAAAGTATGTAAACGCTCTGGAGTGCTGATTCATGGTTGGAATAAGGTCACCTATTAACAGGATGCTGTCAACGGCAAAATATTGCCTTTGTATGACATTTGCTGCGTGAACCGGGACAGGCTTGAATGCGGATATGAAAGGCTGTAATACGGCAACTGATCGATTGTAGAGATAAAATCGGCGTTTTCCCCTTTTCCGCGCAGCTTTTATTTGCTATATATAGCGGTCAATAATTTCAGGAGGAAATCATGAAAAAAACTTACGGCGTCTGTCTCGGCGCCAGCACTATAAGCATCGCGGAGCGAACGGCAGCAGGAGTCACCTATTCACGGGTAACTCATGACGGCAAGGTTATGGGGGTTCTGAATGACTTTTTTACGACCGCCCTGCCGGCGACAATCGGTTTTACCGGCCGTAAATTCAAAAAACTGATCACGATTCCAACCGTTTCTGAACCGGAAACAGTTGAACTTGCCTATCGTCACATTCAACCAACGTACCCGGGAATAGACTGCATTATTTCGGCGGGCGGCGAGACCTTCCTGGTTTATATGCTTGACAGCAAGGGTAATATCCGGGGCGTTCACACCGGCAACAAATGCGCGTCCGGGACCGGCGAATTCTTCTTTCAGCAGATCAAGCGGATGGAGCTGGACATTGTCGAGGCTGTTGACCGGGCCGCCGTATCCGAATCTTATCCGGTGGCGGGCCGATGCTCGGTGTTCTGCAAGAGCGACTGCACCCATGCCCTCAACAAGGGGAAGGATAAGGGAGAGGTTGCCGCGGGACTCTGCCGGATGATGGCGGGCAAGGTTATTGAGCTCCTGCAAAAGGCGCAGGCGAAGAAAATTCTGATGGTCGGCGGCGTCAGCAGCAACCGGGTGGTCGTAGACTATATTCGGGAGGCGTTTCCAGATATAGTGGTGCCAGCGGAGGCGCTCGGTTTTGAAGCCCTGGGAGCGCTGCTCTGGGCGGAAGAACATGGCATAGTTGTTAGCGACAAGGAAACGCTTGTTTCGGAGGCGTATCACTCATTCTCGACCTTCCCCGCCTTGAAAGAGGCCGGTGGCCGGGTCTCCTTCAAATCGGAGCCACGTGGTGAATTCTACGACGGCGAATATGTCTGCGGCCTCGATGTCGGCAGCACCACCACCAAGGCGGTGCTGCTCCGGACTGACAATTACGCCATTACGGCCAGTGTCTATCTGCGCACCAACGGCGACCCGATCGCCGCCAGCCGGGATTGTTACAGCCAGATACTGGAACAGGCTCCTGCCGGAGCGGAGCTCAAAATCATCGGACTCGGCGTGACCGGCAGCGGACGCCAGATTGCCGGGCTGCACTCTTTAAGTGACGGGGTCATCAATGAAATAGTGGCGCACGCCACTGCGGCGATCCATTTTGATCCCGAGGTGGAAACCATCTTCGAAATCGGCGGCCAGGACGCCAAGTACACCTACATCACCAACCGGGTAGCCAGCGATTACGCCATGAACGAGGCCTGTTCAGCCGGCACCGGCTCGTTTCTGGAGGAGGCCTGCAGCGAATCGCTCGGCATTGAAACCAAAGAGATCGCCGGCATCGCTTATGAGTCCACCTCACCGCCAAATTTTAACGACCAGTGCGCGGCTTTCATCAGCAGTGACATCAAGACCGCAGTTCAGGAAGGGGTTGCAAGGGAGGATATCGTTGCCGGGCTGGTCTATTCGATCTGCCAGAATTACCTGAACCGGGTCAAAGGTAACCGTCCGGTAGGGAAAAAGATCTTCATGCAGGGGGGCGTCTGCTACAACAGCGCCGTTCCCGCCGCTATGGCGCAGCTCTGCGGCCAGGAAATCATCGTGCCGCCGGAACCGGGCCTGATGGGAGCTTTTGGTGCTGCTTTGGAAGTGTACCGGAAGATCGAGAAGGGACTGCTTGAACGGCACGGCTTTGACCTGGCCGAGTTGGCGGGGCGCGAAGTCGAATACAAAGAGCCGTTCATCTGTGCAGGCGGCGCCGAAAAGTGCGACCGGAAATGCTCGGTGGCCCGGATAATGGTGAAGGGTAAAACCTACCCGTTTGGCGGAGCATGCAATAAATATTATAATATCATCGGCAGTAAGCACGATTATGATACGAATGAACTGGATCTGGTCAGGATGCACGAAGAGCTGGTTTTCCGCCGATACGCCCCTGCACCAGCCAAACCTGGCGGGGTGAAGGTCGGCATTCCGGCCTCGCTGTTTTCCAATACTTTTTATCCGCTCTATGCCCACTTCTTCACCAACCTGGGGGCCGAGGTAATTCTTGGAGACACCCTCGATCCACGCGGCATGGAGGCGACCGGCGCCGCCTTCTGTTATCCGGTCGTGCTCAGTCACGCCCTGACCAGCGGCCTACTGCAAAAGGAGCTGGACTATCTGTTCATTCCTCACGTTCTCAGCTCGGCTGTTGAGGGGGGTGATGAGACCAGTTGCACCTGTCCCTTCATCCAGGCGGAACCATATTACCTGAAGGCCGCTTTCCACGAGCAGCTGGCGCCGAAGCTGATCACAGCGGTGCTACCCTTTGATGATTACAAAAAAATGCGCAAAACCTTTGCCGGTATCGGCAAAACTCTCGGCATATCTGCTCGCAAGTCCGGACGCGCCTTTGATGACGCCTGGAAGGTGCTGCTGGCCATGCGTACCGAAATGAGAGAAATCGGCGCACGTTTCATTGCCGATCTGAAAGAGGACGAGACGGCGCTGGTACTGTTCGGTCGCTCGTACAACGCCTTCAATCGCCACGGTAACATGGGGATTCCGCACAAGTTTGCCACGCGCGGCACCAAGATCATCCCGCACGACTTCCTGCCGCTTCATGACTATTCGGGCGAAAATGTCGAGTGGATGTACTGGACATCGGGACAGGGAATTCTTAATGGCGCCGACTATATTCTCGACAAGCCGAACCTTTACGGGGTCTATATCACCAACTTCAGCTGCGGGCCTGATTCGTTTATTACCGGTTATTTCCGCAACACCATGGGACAGAAACCTTCCCTGACGCTGGAACTTGACGCCCATACGGCTGACGCCGGGGTTGATACACGCATCGAGGCTTTTCTTGATGTCGTCCGGGGTTATCGGGAGTTGAACCTTACCCCTCCGGAAGAGGAGCCGTTTGTACCTGCCGAGCTGTTCTCTAAAAAGAGCGGCATGTTCGTCAGAACCGGCGGTGGCAAGGAATATCCACTGACCGACCCGAAAGTAACGGTACTGATCCCTTCCATGGGGGACACCGCCGCCAAGGGGCTCGCGGCGGCATTCCGCCATGCCGGAATCAGATCCGAGGCGCTTCCCCCTCCCGGCCAGCAGGAGCTGATGCTCGGCAAGGGTGAGGCCACCTGCAAAGAGTGCCTGCCGCTGCTGCTGACCTCCGGTTCGCTGCTTCGTTATCTGGAAGAGCGCAAGCGTCATGACGAAGTTGTCGTCTATTTCATGCCCGGCGCCGAAGGTCCCTGCCGTTTCGGGCAGTACAATATTTTCATGTCCAACCATATCAAAAAGAACCGGCTTGATAACATCGCGCTGCTGTCGCTCTCCTGCGAGAACGGCTATGGCGGCATGTCAGCGGCATTTACCAGGCGGGTGTGGCGGGCCTTCAATATCAGTGACGGGCTTGACGAAGTTTACGCCGGGGTGCTGACAGTCGCCACCAACCGCGACGAAGCTCTGGCTATTTACGAGAAGGGCAAGGCGCGCATCATCGAGAGCATAGCCACGGATAAATTTTCGGATACCTTGAAGGTGCTGGATGAGGTGATGAACTCTCTTGGTCGCTGCGACAAAAAGTATCCGGTCGGCGATTCAGTTATGGTGAATTTGACCGGTGAAATCTATGTCCGTCGCGACGGCTTTTCACGGCAGTATCTAGTCGAACAGCTGGCGGACAGAGGAGTGCTGGCACGAACCGCGCCGCTCACGGAATGGATGTACTATACCGATTATACCGTGCTGAAAGGGATCGCCCATGACTCCTCTTTTGGCGCACGGCTCGGCATTCGCCTGAAAAGTTTCTTCATGCGCAAGGACGAGACCGATATCAAAAAACGCCTGCTCTCAAGCGGATTTTACCACCCTTGTGACGTTGATGTGAAGGATCTGATGGATCGCGGAGCCGCCCTGATCAGCCCGGAATTAAGCGGCGAGACGATCCTGACGGTCAGCTCCGTGTTGACCGAGGTGGGGGACGATACCCACGGCGTCATCAGTATCGGCCCCTTCGGCTGCATGCCCTGCCGGATTGCCGAATCGGTGCTCAACCACCGTCTGATAGATGAAAAGGAGAATTTCTCCCGCCACAGCGGCGCGTTCTGGGCAGAACACAAAAATGAACTCCCGCTGCCGTTTCTTGCGATTGAAACAGACGGCAACGCGTTCCCTCAGGTGGTCGAGGCCCGTCTGGAGAGCCTGGTTCTTTCGGCGCAGCGGCTGAAGTCGGAGATGGATAAGGCTGCTCATTCTAATAATTGAGTGAATCTTGAAAAGAAGCGGATGAAGACATATAACCTCCTGGAAACTCGTCGGGCTTCCAGGAGGTTACATAGCTAAAGGAGTCCCGCCCAAGTGTTTCGTTTTGTGTCGGCAATAATCATCGTTGCTGTTGCTGCCTTCGGGGCCGGTTTCACCGGCTTGAACGGGGCGTTCGTGTGGGACGATATTGCGCTGCTGGTGCTGAAGCCGGTCTATCGTCATTTTGACCTGAGAACATTTTTTTTCTCGCCGGCTAACGGTATGGAGTATTTGCCGGTCAGGGATATCACCTATGCCATCGATATGAAACTTTGGGGCATGATGAACCCGTATGGATTTCATCTCACCAACCTCATCCTCTACACCCTCATCGCAATTACTGTTTTTCTGGTCTCTCTTGAGATGGCAACATTTCTATCAGCCGATCGGGATAAAACGCGTCCGGAACCCTCCGATATTACCGCAGCCCTCCTGGCCTCTCTCCTGTTTGTGGCCCATCCCATCCACAGCGAAGCAGTCGCCTTCGTCACCCAGCGAAATACCCTTCTGGCCGGTCTCTTTTTCTTCCTGTCGCTCTGGTGCTATCTCCGGCACGCCAGAGGCGGGCAGTCATACGGATGGTGGTATACGGCCTCGCTCTTGACCTTCGTATTCTCGCTGTTGTCTAAAGGATACGGCATCATTTTGCCGCTAGTGCTGCTGCTGTGTGTGACCATTTCTGCCCGGCACGGCAAGTCCAGGTTTGGCAGTATCCTGGAACTCGCACCTTTCATGCTGATTTCCGCGTTGTTTGCGGTTCTCTTTACGACAATTGCCCGTTCAGCCCAGGTTATGATTCATCAGGCAGGCGACCCGTCATTCTCCGGTAAAATTGCCATTGCGTTACAGATACCGTTCTTCTATGTCGAAAAGCTGCTCTATCCGCTGGCGTTGGCTCCGGAATACAATATATCCTTTTCCGAATCTATATTTTCGCTTCGCGCAAAAGTTTGCTGTATCATCCTGATTCTTACGGCGGTTGCGGCCTACAGATGGCGATGCACGTTTCCGCCGTTACTCTTCTGTTATGGCTGGTTTCTGCTGACACTGTTACCTGTGCTGAATCTGTTCCCTACCCACCCGGTTGTGGCTGATCGCTATGCATTCATCCCTTCGTTTGCCTTATGCCTGTTTGCAGCTTCCATTCCGTCAGTCATCACGCAGCGCCGAAAAACAGTGGTGTATCTGACGATGTGCATAGTGGTCGTCTGTGGCTTGTTTTTTCTGGAAATGGCCCAGAACAAGATCTGGCGTTCGGAAACGGAACTCTGGGAACATGCCGTCAAGGTGTCGCCCACGTCGTCCAGATCGTATGAAAATCTGTCGCGGGCCTTGTACTCAGGCGGAGACACAGGAGGAGCCATCGAGATGGCCAGACACGCTCTGGCGATTAATTCGGGCAGTATTCAATATGACTTTCTCATGGGGATCCGGTTTGTGATGAACGATAATATTCCTTTCGCGATCAGCGCCTTTTCGCGCAGCGTCAATCGGAATCCGTTCTTCGTGGAAGGATACTACCTTCTCGCACAATCCTATGAACGAATCGGACGGTTCAGAGAGGCAGCCGACACATATCGCCTGCTGCTTGCTTCACCAGGTCTTGACGAAGGCGGGTATCGCGACAAGGCCTCCACCGGGTTGATGCAGTTAACTGAACATGAGGTGAATAAACAATGACATCCCTGTTGGCAGCAGAGCCGGATCAAATGAAACCGATGAGTAGCTTGAGTACGTTGTGGAGTAAATATATTCCATACATCCATATCGGAGTAATACTGCTTCTGGGCTTTGTTTCCTACGCCAACTCTTTTGCAGTACCCGAGCAGCTTGATGATCAGGCCGTTTTGCGTACCTATAACCAAGTGGGAAGTGATCTGTACAGCTTTGAATATTTATTCCGCCGGGCCAGATGGTTTACGGATGTAACATTTTCACTGAACCACCTGCTGCATGGAGAGCGCGTATTCGGCTTCCACTTGGTAAATCTGGCAATTCATATATCATCGGCAGTTGTCTTATATCTGATGCTTCAGCGAATCATCGAAGCCCTGAAGCGAACCTTTCGAGTTTCCGAATGTGATGCATTTCTGCCGCGCTTCATTCCATTTGCCACGGCTGCGCTTTTTGTCTGCCATCCTGTTCAGACTCAGGCCGTTACCTATATAACTCAACGACACACTTCACTGGCTACGTTTCTTTATCTAGGCTCAATGCTTTCATACCTTCTGGCACGTCTCTCATTCGCAGATGAAACAAAAAAGCTTCATGTGTGGTCATGGAGTTTTGCCTGTATATTCCTGGCGCTGTTGGCGATGAAAAGCAAAGAAATTGCCATCACGCTGCCGCTTATGATAGTTGCGTTTGAAATAGCACTTTTTCGGGGACATCTACTGAAGAACCGCCTCTTTTTATTCCTTGCTGCCGGGCTGCTCCTGGTAATACCATTGCAGACGATTTATCCGCTGGTTATGAGGCGTTCCGGGAATCTGCTTCACCACCTGTATATTGCAACATCTGAAACACCAAGCATATCCAGGATCGACTACCTGCTGACCCAGTTCAGAGTTGTGGCGACTTATCTGCGCCTGTTGATACTTCCTATCAACCAGAATATGGACTACGACTATCCTGTATATCACTCGCTGTTTAATCCGGCTGTTTTTGCCGCCCTGCTGCTGCACATTACCCTGGCGGGATTGGCCCTGGCCCTCTTCATCCGTTCAAGGCGGCACTTGACTTCCGGCACTCCTTCGGCAGGCATCTACATGCGGCTGGTGAGTCTTGGCATTTTCTGGTTTTACCTTTCCATGAGCGTGGAGTCGAGCTTGATGCCGATTAGAGATGTGATCTTCGAACACCGGATATATCTTCCCTCGGTAGGTTTTTTTATGGCTGCCGCCGGTTTGTTCGGCTTTGCGGCGTATCGGTGGCGATATCGCAATATCTCATGGGCAGCGATAGTGCTGCTCTGTATCGTATTTACCGCAACTACGATTGCGCGCAACCGGATATGGGCAAGTGAATTTGTTATGTGGCAGGATGTGTTGAAAAAATCACCGAACAAGGGAAGGGTCAGATTTAATATAGGCTTTCAATATTTCAAAAAATATAAGCTGGAGCAGGCGCTGCCGCATTTTGTGAGGGCACTGGAACTTGATACCAGCATGAAGGATTATTGGGATACCTTTAACTCTGCAATGTCGCTCTTCGTCTGCTACGAGGGGCGATGTTCATCCGGCTTTGAATATTTTGATTTAGTTGATAAAGTTAATATAGTTAAACCGGAAAACAAGCACCGCTGGGTGGCAAACAATTACAATAGCCTGGGGCTTGCATATGAACATCTTGGTAATCTGTATCTGGCGCGGGAAAATTATCTGAAGTCAGTAAAGGCCAATCCGTTCTTTGACCTGGCCTGGTTCAATCTGGCCTTGGTATCGGCGCGCAAGAACGATGCAGCCGCTGTTGAATCGTCACTGAACAGTCTGAGAACAATCAATCCTGCTCTGGAACAGCATGCCGCAAAAATAATCCGGGAACAGCCGCACTAGCGCCGCTATGAAGTCATTGATAATAAAAGTATCCGACCGCTTGGAAGCCTTATACATTACATCATTTCATTCGGTCCGGATTTTAATAATCCTGCTTCTGGGCATTGCCTCCTACGCCAACTCTTTCTCCGTACCGATGCAGTTCGATGATGAGACGGCGGTTCGTATCTCTACCGACTTCAGTATAGATCTTTACAGCTTTGAAGGCTTTATACGCAAAAACAGGTGGCTTACCGACATGTCGTTCGCCCTGAACCGCCTCCTGCACGGTGAGCAGGTTCAAGGCTTCCACCTGATTAATCTGGCTATCCACCTCTCATCGGCAGTTTTCATCTACCTGCTCGTGCATCGGGCTATCGAAGCCCTGAAACTGAATTTTAGAATTTCACTCGCTGCTGATTGCTATCCATTTCTGCAATGCTTTATCCCTTTTACCACTGCTGCGCTCTTTGTCTGTCATCCCGTTCAGACCCAGGCAGTTACCTATATTTCCCAACGTTACACCTCACTGGCAACGCTCCTTTATCTAAGCTCACTGCTGTCGTACCTGCTGGCTCGTATCTCGTTTGCCGATAAAACAAAAAAGCTCCGTATCTGGTCGTGGGGTCCGGCTTGCTTCTTTTTGGCACTATTGGCGATGAAAAGTAAAGAGATCGCATTTACGCTGCCGCTTATGATAGTTGCTCTTGAGGTACTGCTTTTCAGGGGGCGGTTGCTGAAAAACCGCCTCTTTTTAGCCCTTGCCGCAGGACTGTTGCTGATAATCCCGCTTCAGCTGATGTATATACAGGGCTCGGTGAGTGCCGAGAACATGCTTGACCAGATGCAGCTGGCAACCGCTGAAACCCAAACCATTTCCAGGGTGGACTACCTGCTGACCCAGTTCAGGGTCGTTGCGACCTATCTGCGTCTGCTGATTCTTCCGGTCAACCAGAATTTGGACTACGACTATCCTGTGTATCATTCACTGATTGATCCGGCAGTTTTTGCTGCTCTGCTGCTGCATATCGCTCTGATTGGATCAGCCATTGCTCTTTTTATCCGTTCGCAACGGTGCTTGACTACCGGCAACCTGCCGGCAGGCATAGCTATGCGGCTCGCATGTCTCGGCATCGTCTGGTTTTACCTTGCCTTGAGTGTGGAATCGAGTCTGATCCCGATCAGAGATGTAATCTTTGAGCACCGGGTTTATCTTCCCTCTGTAGGGTTTTTTATGGCAGCCGCAGCGGCCATGGCCGGTTTTGCGGCGCACCGCCGGCGCTATCGCAATGCCTTATGGAGTGCGACGGTACTGCTCTCTGTTGGCCTCACGGCAAGCACGATCGCCCGCAACCGTATATGGTCTGATTCGATGGTCCTGTGGCAGGATGTGTTGGACAAATCACCAAACAAGGCGCGCCCCAGACACACTGTAGGCTTCCTCTATGTGAAGAAATTTATGCCGGAAAAGGCGCTGCCGTATCTTGTGAGAGCTGTGGAAATTGAGCCCGGCAAGGATAAATACCGGATCATTCTGAACTCTGCGATCTCACTGCTGAGCAGGTACAATGGGCGGTGTTCGGCCGGCATGGAATATCAAGCCACAGTTGACAAGGTTAAACCGGCATACAAAAATGAATGGAGTGCCATCAGTTACAACAATCTGGGACTAGCTTATGAACATCTGGGTAATATGTTTCTGGCGCAGGAAAACTACCAAAAGGCTGTAACCCTCAACCCGTACCTTGACTTTGCCTGGTATAATCTGGCCCTGGTGGCGGTGCGCCGGGACGACTCATTCACTGTCGCCGGGATACTCGAAACGCTGAGAACGTTGAACCCGCCGCTGGAAAGGGATGTCTCGAACCTGATCCGGAAACAACAGCACTAGTTTAGAAGGCATCGTCGGACAGAATCAGATAATCGGCATCTTCCTTGTCGGCTACATAGCGGTTATATTCGGAAACTTCGGGCAGGACTACCTTGTAGCTGATCCCGGAATCCGGGTACGCCTCTTCGGGTATCGCATGTTTCATGGCATGTCCGCTACCGGTCAGGACAACCACCGGCAGATCGGGATGCCGGACAAGAAACCTCTGAAGGTTTTTTCCCAGACTTTTGTTCCAGACCATTTGAGCTTCACAGAAGTGGTTAAATGTCTTGTCCTTTCCGGCATGCCCCTTTATTATACCCTCTCGATAAAGGCTCTGTACCGGGCATCTACCACACAGGTAATCCCCGAAGGAAGCTGTCTCCGCTCCTCTGCAGTCAGCGAGGCAAATCCGTTTTGCGCAACTTTGTGAGTGATTTCCCGTGGTATATTGAGCCCGATCAGAGGAATGCGGTATTCACGGGCATAGAGAAATATGTCCTTATAGAGCGGCCACGCCATCTGCCAATCGCGGGAGTAGAGCCTGATGAAACTGTCTAGATCAAGTTTTCCGGAGACCCATCTGTCCAGCTCTCCCTGTTTTTCGGCGGTAAACATCTCAAGGCCGATGGCGAATGGTCTGCCCGTTTTCCTGAACGCCTTGATGATTTCCAGTTGCGCCGCATGATGTTCGATGCTTTCATGGGTTTCACCCACAAATACGAGTCGCGACCCCTTTAATTCCTCGATCATCCGCTCGAATCCGATTATGTGCCGGGCATTCAAATCAAGTACGGCGTTGCCGCCGCATGCCATTCCGGCAAACATCAAGACTACAGTCACGGTCGCCATCAAACCTAAAAGACTGGCAGTGATTTTGAATGTTCCGCTGTATCGATTGAATTTCATGTCTCACCTCTCATCGAGATTTAACTGAAATTTAGTATACCAGTAATTTTAAAAGCCCCCACCTCTGATGGGGAATGCTTACTCTGGTTATCGGAAAGATCCCTTTAAATCTCGTCATAATCTCCCAAATTGCGTTGACACCATCTTGCTTCTGATATAATTTCCAGCCAGTTTAAAATGCAAATTCTCATTTTTCGCGGGAAGATCGGCCGCTGCTGGTGGAGATATGGTTAAACGTAGGAAACTATCAATGAAAGCCGGCATCCCGGAATTACCGCACATCTCGCACCAGCGGTCATACCGGTCGAGCTTGTTGACCATGTTTTTCGTTTTACTATTTCTGGTCTGGGCTATCCACATGGTCAAGCCATTGTTCGATCCGGACTTCTACTGGCACCTGAAAACCGGCTGCTGGATCTGGGATCATAGAGCGCTTCCCATGATCGACCCGTTTTCAATCCCACCCCAACCTGAAGACCCTCACCGAGCCCGGTTCATGCTCACTTCTTATTGGCTTTTTCAGCTAATGTTGTGTGCTTTCTATAAAATAGCCGGGTTTGGCGGCATACTTGTTTTTAGATTCATTTTGGCAACCATCATTATAGCTGTTTTTTACCGGTTTTCAGTCGAGAAGAAACTCTTTACGGCGCTTGTTGCAGGAATCGGGATAACTCAACTACTGGAAGCAAATTTCCCGGAACGTCCGCAATTTATATCGTTTATTTGCTGCGCCTTGCTTCTGTCCCTCATATTTACTCATCTGGCGGAGAGAAGGAGGGGACTCTTATCCCTGTTGGTACCACTCTGCCTGACTATGCTTCTTTGGGCCAACACGCATGGCGGATTCATCCTGGGAGATATTCTGCTTCTCTGTATCCTGTTGGCTGAAGCGTTCAAGTTTATACACCCCAAACTGGAACCCGTTTCGGGCAGAGAATATTTGAACCTGGCTGTTTCAATCTGTTCTGCCATGCTCATCTCGATCCTGAACCCGAACCACATCTATAGCTTTGAAATGATACGCTCCTATGCAGAAGCCAGCAGCATCATACATACACCAATGCTGGAGACCTCGAATCTGTATGAATACTACAAGGAAGTGGGTGGGACTGGACCGATAATCGCCGTCTGTACCTACTTGTTCACCCTGATAATTTTTTTCAACTCACGGGGTCGTACCAACATAACCTGGATAGGCTTACTGCTTTTATTGGGGTATATGGGGCTGGAGCATATCAGGTACTACACATTTTTCCTCATAGCTGCCATCTTGTTTTCTATCAGGCACTTCGACACCACGGTTATAAGAAAAGTATCCATGAGTGTAATCATTGTCTTTTTAATAACCGTTGTTATGTTGTCACTTTCCAAGACTCCACAAAACCTCAAAAGGATTTCGCAGTATGGCTGGATCCCGACAGCCTATTTCCCGGTAAAGGTTTGTGATTATCTTATTGATCATGGCATCGAGGGCAATGTGTTTACAACCGTGAACTGGGGAGGGTATGTTTTATGGAGGGTCGCGCCACAACGAAAAATTTTCATCGATGGGCGACTTCTCGATCTGGCACGTACCTGGGAGTATTTTAACATGGATAATAATTGGAAAAAGGTTTTCGATAAATACGACATCCGTGTAGTGATACTGCCGACATATGACGCCCCAAACAAACTTTCTGAATTTACAGTAAAAGTAGAAATGGATCCGGAATGGCAACTTGTTGATCGTAATAACAATGGTTCGCTATTTGTACGGAAACAATTATTATCTCAGGACATCCTTGGTGTTCCATAAGGAACGCCAAGGATGTCCTTCATTGCAAGTCGTATGATCCTTCCAAATTTCATAAATCCCAAATCAGGACACATATTTAAGGATTATTTTTTTGATGAGTTATTGATTTCGGCGTCAGACGCGCGCAGGTAGACCGGCAGCAATTGGGATGGCTCAAGCAATTCATTGCGACTGAAGGAATGCATTGCCAGCAGGATACCGTTGGCGGAATGTGGGGAATTGAGAGGGAACGGGGCGAAAACCGCCTGGTCTCCCAGACGTTCTGCGATCTGATCGTGATAGCGCACGGCGCCGTCGCCAACGAAGATAATCCGCTCTCCGGTCATATCGGCAAGCTGATCAAGAAGTGTGGCAGGTGGTAAAACACAATCGTAGATGCGCGGGGAGGGGAGGGGAGAGGAACAGTCGTAGAGTGCTGCATACACCTCACTTTTACGGGCATCAAGCAACGGGCAGATCAGGGTGGTTGTGAGAGTAAAATTCATGGCCAGCATCGCAAGCGAGGAAAATCCTGCGCATGGTCTGCCTACCGCCAGCGCCAGTCCCTGAATTGTGGCTACTCCGCCCCTGACACCGGTGAAAGAACCGGGGCCTATGGAAGAGGCGAAAAGGTCGATGTCGGATATCGCGAGTCCTGCCGTTGCCAGGAGTCGCTCGATTTCGGGCACGAGGCGGGCAGAAAGAGTGCGGTTGGTGTTCACCAGAGATTCAGCAACGATCTGTTCGTCAACTGCGACGGCGATACTGGCGAAGGATGTTGAAGTATCGATGGCGAGGATGTTCATCTCTACCCCTGGCGGTTGATAAAATACCTGATGATATCATTGTAGAAGGCAAGCACCATCAAGCCTAGCAGCAGTACCATCCCGATCTGTTGGGCATATTCACGGATCTTTTGCGGAACCGGACGACGGAAGATGAATTCCATGAGATAGAACAGCAGGTGTCCGCCATCAAGCACCGGTACCGGCAGAAGGTTGAGTACGCCGAGATTAATCGAAAGCAGCGCCATGAAAGCCAGAAAGGGAGCTATGCCGGCAGAAGCCTGCTCTCCGGCCATCTTGGCGATCATGATCGGACCGCCGACGCTGTCCATAGGTACAACGCGCTGCACCATTTTAACCAGCGACATAAACGTCAGATCAATAACTTTCCAGGTCTGCTCGGTTCCTTTTATGACCGCTTGAAAGGGATTGAAATACTCGGTCACAACTTCACCGGAAGATGCCACTCCGATAGCATAGCCATTGATTTTCTCGCCGAACAGATTTTTTGAAATCCGTGGTTCTGGCGTAATCGTAAATGATATCTCCCGGGCTTCACGTTTTACCGACAGAGTGAGCGGCTTCCCTTTACTAGCAGCTACACCTTCGGCAATTTGATCCCAATGTGTGATCGGCTTATTGTTGATGGAGGTTATGACGTCACCCTTTTGCATGCCGGATCTGGCGGCCGGCTTGTCCTTGATGGCTTCGCCGATTTTCGTAGTAACGGTGGGGACGCCCATCATGCAGAGTACAATGAAGATCAGCCAGGCAAAAAGCAGATTGAAAACCGGACCGGCCATGACTATCGCAATTCGTGCCAGCACCGGCTTGTGGGCGAACGAACGGCTCTTTTCCTCCTCGGTCAGCTCGCGCAGTACCGGTTCTGCCGTGACTGATGACGGAGCATTCTCGTCTGCAGGCCGTGGATCCTGTTCCCCGCCTTCAATGAAACCACCTTCACCGAACATCTTTACATAGCCGCCGAGCGGGAAGGCCGAAAGCAGGTATTCCGTCTCGCCGATTTTTTTACCGATCAGTTTTGGGCCGAAACCGAGAGAAAATTTCTCAACACTGACTCCCATAAGCTTGGCCAGCAGGAAGTGTCCTAATTCATGTATGAAAATCAAGATACCTAAAACTATGATTGCATAAACAACGGTCATATCAGTGTCCCATTTCCTTGCAGATTTCTCTGGCCGATTCTCTGCCCCAGAGATCGGCCTTCAATACTTCTTCGATGGATTTTAAATTGTGAGCGGAGTGGGCATCCATAGTACGCTCAATGGTGTCGGCAATCTGGGTAAAGCTGATGCGCCCCTCCAGAAATTCTGCGACAGCAATTTCGTTGGCTGCATTCATAACTGCCGGCATACTTTCCCCTGCTGTGATGGCACGGTAGGCAAGTTTCAGGCAGCGGAATTTAAGGAAGTCCGGGTTGGAAAAGGTCAGCCCAGTGAACGATGTCAAATCAAGCGGCTTGACGCCGGTTGAAATTCTTTCAGGATGGCTCAGGGCGTAAGCAATGGGAGCCTTCATGTCCGGAGTCCCCAACTGGGCAATTACGCAGCCGTCAACATATTCGACCATCGAGTGAACAATGCTCTGAGGGTGGATATTAACCACTATCTTTTCGACAGGGGTATTGAACAGCCAGCGGGCCTCGATAACCTCCAGGCCCTTGTTCATCATGGTTGCCGAATCGATGGTGATCTTTTTTCCCATGTTCCAGTTGGGGTGGTTGAGGGCATCCCGTACCGTGACAGTCGGCAATTGCGTGGCCGGAGTGTTCAAAAACGGGCCGCCTGATGCGGTCAGGATGATTTTGTGAATATCTACGCTGCGATGTCCTTCAATCGACTGAAAGATGGCGCTATGTTCACTGTCAACTGGAAAGAGCTTTACCCCAAACTCTGCAACCAGGTCCATGAAAAGATGGCCCGCCGTAACCAGGGTCTCCTTGTTGGCCAGGGCGATGTCCTTGCCGGCACGGATGGCGGCGGCTGTCGGGACGAGTCCGGCAGCTCCGACAATTGCGGCAACAACCATATCTGTTTCATCCGCAGTGGCAGCAGCTATCAATCCTTCCACACCACCCAGGATTTTGACGTCCAGGCCGCTGCAAAGCTCCTTGAGACGGGGAACATCGGCAGGTGAGGCAACGACTGCAATCCGTGGCGCAAATTGTTTGATCTGCCGTACAAACAGCTCAAGATTCTTCCCGGCAGTCAGGGCCACAATCCGGAAACGGTCGGGGTGGGCGCCGATAATATCGAGTGTACTGACTCCGATTGAACCGGTTGAGCCGAGGATGGTGATGTTTTTCATAGGTCAGCCTCTGAAAAAGAAAAGAACATAATAGTAGGTGATCGGGGCGGCAAACAGGATGCTGTCCAGACGGTCAAGCACACCGCCATGACCCGGAATAATAGTCCCGGAATCTTTGACTCCGAAACTGCGCTTCAGCAGAGATTCGAACAAATCTCCTGCCTGACCGACTATACCGACAACTAAGGCAGTCACAACAACATCAATCAACATTAGCTGTGGAAAAAATGTGTATTTAGCCAGCAGAGTGCCGCAGAGACTGCCGATCAGGCCGCCGACAGCGCCTTCAATGCTTTTCTTGGGGCTGACCAGCGGGTACAGACGGTGTTTGCCGAAAGCACTGCCGGTGTAATAAGCTGCCGAGTCATTGGTCATGACGATCAGCATGATCACAAAGAGCCACTGAATGCCGAAGGTGGTCTGGCGCAGCAGTATGAGGTGCATCAACAGGAATGGTATGTAGAGGAACGCAAGCAGAGCGAAGGCCACTTCGTGAGCAGCATTATTAATGGTTCGGATCCGGAACAGGAACAACAGTGAAAACCCGATAAAAAGAAGCCCGATACCTGGAATCAGGAGTTTGTTGTCGCTTGCGAAAGGTATAAAGATCAGTGCCGATCCGGACAGGGCAGCCAGTCGTAGTTCCAGCTTTCGTTCCGGCAGAGCCATGCGATAGAATTCGGCAATTCCGATTGCAGAAAGCAGCGCCAGCAGGCAGGCGAGGGTAAGCGTACCACCCTTCAGGACAATCAGGATAATGATTGGCAGCAGGATGAACGCTGAAATCAAGCGTTTGATAGATCGCCCCTTTGTGTGATCTGGTCACCGGTCATCCCAAAACGCCGCTCACGTGACTGGAAGTCGGCCAAAGCCTTGTGAAGTTCATTGATGGTGAAGTCGGGCCAGTTGGTATCAGTGAAATAAAGTTCGGTATAGGCAAGCTGCCAGAGAAGAAAGTTACTGATACGCATCTCACCACTGGTGCGGATCAAGAAGTCCGGATCAGGCAGACCGCCGGTATCCAGATAGCTGTCAAAAAGTCCGGTGGTGATGTCGCTGGTTGATATTTTGCCTGCTACGGCATCCTGTGCCAAGCGGGCAGCGGCGCGGCATAATTCCTGGCGTCCGCCGTAAGAGAGGGCCAGAGTCAAGACCATTCCGGTGTTATTGGCGGTCTTGCAAATGGCCTCATCCAGGGTTTCGTTGACATCATCCGGAAGCTCACAGCGATTGCCGATTACATTGTAGCGAATATTTTTGCGCATCATGCGCGCGGTTTCCTGATGGATATATTTTTTGAGCAGTGTCATCAATGCCCGCACTTCCAATGTCGGCCGCGACC
This sequence comes from Geobacter sp., assembly GCA_025360785.1. Taxonomy (GTDB): domain Bacteria; phylum Desulfobacterota; class Desulfuromonadia; order Geobacterales; family Pseudopelobacteraceae; genus JACRCG01. Next base: position 13,939 of record JANYBN010000099.1, on the reverse strand, counting down.
AGTTTTCCGTGGAGAATGCAAACAGAGTCAGGTATTTGATACCGAGCAAGGACGCCTGTTCAACAACCATTTTTACAGTTTCAGCGCCGCGCTGATGCCCGATAATGCGCTTGAGCATGCGCTGCTGAGCCCATCGACCGTTGCCGTCCATGATGACTGCCAGATGCACAGGAAGTTTTAGCGGATCAAGAGGCGTCATCAGACTTCCAGTACCTCTTTCTCTTTATGTGCAACCACCTCATCCATCTTCATTTCAAAACTTTTGGTAACGTCCTGAACCTCTTTTTCACATCTTTTTAGTTCATCTTCAGTAATGGCTTTTTCTTTTTCAAGCTTTTTCAGCTTGTCAATCGCATCACGGCGAATATTCCTGATGGCTATTTTGTCTTCTTCAGCCCTCTTTTTGAGTCCTTTTACGATTTCCTTGCGGCGCTCTTCAGTCAGAGGAGGAAGATTCAGCCGAATGGATTTGCCGTCATTGGATGGGGTCAGGCCAATGTTGGCGTTCATGATGGCCTTCTCGATAGTCGGTATGATTTTGGCTTCCCATGGGGTAATGGTAATGGTACGCGCCTCTGGAACCGCCAGGGTTGCCACCTGGCTCAGCGAGGAGGTGTTGCCGTAATAATCTACGGTTATGGAATCCAGAATGCCGGTTGTGGCCCGACCGGTTCTAATCTTCTGGAATTCGTTTTTCAGGACCCCAAGAGTTTTTTCCATATGAATCTTCATGTCATCAAGCACGTTCTTTGGCATGTTACTCTCCTTGTACGATGGTGCCGATCTCTTCACCGCAGATAACTTTTTTGATATTACCTTCGGTTGTCAGATCAAAAACAATAATTGGCAGATTGTTGTCCATACAGAGCGATATAGCAGTGGCATCCATAACCTGCAATCCTTTTTTGAGAACATCAATGTAGGACAGTTTCGAAATTTTCACCGCATCAGGATCTTTTTTGGGATCGGCTGTATAAATACCATCCACCTTCGTCCCTTTGAGGATGACCTGGGCGTTGATTTCCATGGCGCGCAGGCTTGCGGCAGTGTCGGTGGTGAAATAGGGATTTCCGGTTCCTGCTCCAAAAATCACAACTCTCCCCTTTTCAAGATGGCGCATGGCCCGTCGCCGGATGTACGGTTCGGCAACCTCCTGCATAGCGATTGCTGACTGGACGCGAGTCGAAACACCCTGCTTTTCGAGGGCGTCTTGCATGGCCAGCGAATTTATGACGGTAGCTAACATGCCCATGTGATCGGCACTGGTACGATCCATCCCGTTGGACGAAGCCGCAAGACCACGGAAAATATTGCCTCCGCCAATGACAAGCGCCAATTGGACCCCGCTGTCTACCACGTCCTTGATCTCACTGGCGATGGTGCTTAATGTCTGCGGGTCAATGCCGTAGCCCTGATCACCGGCCAGAGATTCACCAGAAAGTTTCAAAAGTACCCGGGTGTAGGATTTTCTGCCCATGTTGTGCCTCCGGCATTTATTGATTACATCGTCCTGAACAGTACATGAATTGTGCAGTGAATCGGGAAAAGAATAAAAAAAAGCCGGCCATTTCAGGCCGGCTTCGATAGAAAGATTAGAGGCCGGCAGCTGCCGCGACCTCGGCGGCAAAGTCAGATTCCTTTTTTTCAAGACCCTCGCCGAGGGAATATTTTGTGAAACGAGTGATGGTTATAGATGTGCCAAGTGCTTTGCCGGTTTCAGCGGCCAATTGCTGGATCGTCTTGTCGGTGTCTTTGACAAACGCCTGTTCAAGAAGGCAAATATCGGCATAGAACTTGTTCACCTGACCGTCGATGATTTTTTCGATGATATTTTCAGGTTTACCGGTTTCACGGGCCTTGGCGCGATAAATATCCTTTTCCCGCTCAAGCACATCCACATCGACTTCACTGCGCTGAACATACAGAGGTGAAGCAGCTGCGGCATGCATCGCCACATCTTTGACAAATGCGGCAAATACAGGACTTTTGGCTGCTGCGGCATTGTCGCAGGTTGCCTCTACCAGAACGCCGATTTTACCGCCTGCGTGAATGTAGGATCCGATTGCACCGGCACCCGGAACTACATAGCTGCTGAAACGGCGAATCTGCATGTTCTCACCGATAACGGATATCGCTTCATTCAACATGATCTGGATTGTTTTGCTGTTGTCGCCACAATACGGCTGGGCGAACAGATCCTCAACAGATGTTGGATTAGACAGCAGGATGTGATTGGCGATGTCTTTTACAAAGCCCTGGAACTTCTCGTTTTTTGCGACGAAGTCGGTTTCACTGTTGATTTCAAGCAGAACGCCCTTGTCACCGTCAGCAGAAACCGCTGCAGCTACCATGCCTTCAGTAGCAGCGCGTCCGGATTTTTTGGAAGCGGCCGCAAGCCCTTTTGTGCGGAGGAAGTCCACAGCCTGCTCGAAATTGCCTTCAGTTTGTTCAAGTGCTTTCTTGCAGTCAAGCATTCCGGCACCGGTTGATTTTCTCAATTCAGATATCTGTGCAGCTGTTACAGCCATTTCTATCCTCCTATCCTGTTACTAAACAGGAATTGTTTGTAATGAATATTTATTCGCCAGCCACTTCTGCAGCTACTTCTTCAGGAGCGTATTCCGCACCTTCGGTATCTTTCTGCAGGGCTGCTTTACGTGCCTGAATTCCTTCTATAATCGCATCGGCCATTTTAGCGGATAGCAGACGGATAGCACGGATAGCATCATCATTGCCCGGAATGACATAATCAATCGGGTCAGGGTCGCAGTTGGTATCGACTACTGCTACAACTGGAATGCCGAGTTTGTTGGCTTCCTGGATGGCAATTTCTTCGTTTTTTGGATCGATTACGAACATGACGCCCGGGAGCTTGTTCATCGTTTTGATTCCGCCCAGAGTCTTTTGCAGCTTTTCGCGGTCGCGAGTAAACTGCAGTGCTTCTTTTTTTGTATAGGCATCAATGGTGCCATCTTCAAACATAGCGTCGATTTTTTTGAGACGGTCGATACTCTGCTTTACCGTGGCAAAGTTGGTCAGCATGCCGCCCAGCCAGCGCTGGTTGACGTAATGCATGCCACAGCGAGTGGCCTCATCGGCTACTGAATCCTGAGCCTGCTTTTTAGTGCCGACAAACAGAACTGTGCAGCCGTCCTGAGCGGATTCTTTGACAAAGCTGTAGGCGGTTTTGAAGTAGCGGACGGTTTTCTGCAGATCGATAATGTAGATGCCGTTACGTGCCCCAAAAATGTAGGGCTTCATCTTGGGGTTCCAGCGTTTTGTCTGGTGACCGAAATGGACACCGGCTTCGAGCAGTTCCTTCATGCTGATACTTGACATACGTTTCTCCTTTGGTTTTTTCCTCCGCCCCGTCGAATCCCCGACATCTAAATAGGGACACCACCGGATCTACCGAGGCGTGTGAATTGAATAGCGGGGTTTTATATCACGAATCTTCAAAAGATGGCAAGGCTAAAATCATATCGGAGGTGCTTCAGCGCTCTAACATTTTGCCGCCGGGAGCTTCTCTGATATTAACAGGATGAACTTTATTAACAAGCGTCGCCGATTCCCGCCAGGCATGCGTTCAAATCATCTTACCAACACAAACTGAACATAACTTTTACACTGGTATATTGTTGGAATTATTCATAACACATTGATAAATCGCTTTATTGATTGTGGCACAAATCGTGATTATCAAAAACAGATAAACCGGAATTTACAAGGAGATACGCACATGGAGAAAGAGCCTTTTGTTGACCAGGAAATGTGTATCGGATGTGGAATATGCGTCAACAATCTCCCGGACGTATTTCATTTCACCGCCAACGGCAAAGCAGCCTGTTTTGATCCGAACGGAGACACAGAAGAGGAAATACAGCTTCAGGCAATTGATATGTGTCCTGTAACCTGTATTCACTGGAAATAGCTTGACCAAATCGTAATGGACTTTCAAAGGGGGGGCACATGAAAGGAAACGAGCAGATTATCAAACACCTGAATATGCGGTTGGCTGAGGAACTGACAGCGACCAACCAGTACATGGTCCATGCCGAAATGTGTGAAAACTGGGGCTACAAACGTCTCAACGAGATGATTTTCAAACGCTCCGTTCAGGAAATGAAGCATGCCGAGAAGCTGATCGCCCGCATCCTGTTTCTGGAGGGAATTCCGATTGTCAGTGAGCTTAACAAGATTCATATTGGCAGCGAAGTCCCGAAGATGCACACAAACGATCATGCTTCAGAAGTCGGTGCAATTCGGGGTTACAACGAAAGCATCCGCCTGGCCGTTGAAGTCGGTGACAACGGCAGTCGTGAACTATTTGAGTCTATTCTGAAAGAAGAAGAGGAACATATCGACCTGATCGAGGCACAGATGGATCAGATAACCCAGATGGGTGTGCAAAACTATCTGGTTGAACAAATTGACTGAGCTGACACTAAAACATCCAAGGAGGACTCTGCAATGACCTATATTGCCCAGGATTTTTCCAAGCTGCTGGAGTTGAAGATTTTTAGCGAAACTCTGCTTCTGAACCATTTTACTTTATATCAGGGATATGTTGCCAACACTAATAAGTTGCTTGAATCACTGGATTATATGCTGAAAGAAAATACCTTTTCCCGACCCGAATTCGCCGAGATGAAGCGTCGTCTGGGGTGGGAATTTAACGGTATGCGCCTGCATGAACTTTATTTTGGTAATCTCGGCGGTAAAGGCTTTCCAGGCACGGGTGGCAAGCTTTCGGACATGCTGTCTGACGCGTTCGGCAGCAGAGAAGCGTGGGAAACTGATTTCAAGGCCGCTGGAGCCATGCGAGGTATCGGTTGGGTCGTGCTTTGCCAGGACAAGACAAACGGACGTCTGATGAATTTCTGGATCAATGAGCATGATGCCGGGCATCCGGCAGGATGTACTCCGCTGTTGATTATGGACGTATTCGAGCACGCCTTCATGCTGGATTACGGACTGAAACGCGCTGTATATATCGATACCTTTTTTGCCAACATCGATTGGGCAGCGGTCGAGTCCAGACTGATTTGATTCAGGTGATTATCAACAGCAATATTTTCAGGAGGAGATACACATGGACAGACGAACATTCCTGACAACAACAGTTATCGGCGCCATGGCCGCCGGGGTCAGCAGCGCTGCTACGGCAGCAGAGCGTTATTTTCCTGCCAAGGTAGATCAATCCCTGTTCGACGCTATCAACCGGACCAAAATTCCCGGAAAAAAATCTCCACTGGAAATGTCGCACGCCCCGGTAATTTCGGCTCCCGCATCAGTCAAAGCCGGAGAAATGTTCATGGTCGAGGTCTCTGTCGGCGAGAAGATTCATGACATGGGGCCGGCCCACTGGATTGAGTACATCGAACTTGCTATCGGAAACGAGCCGTTAGGCAGGGCAGAGTTTCAGCCCAGAGGCTTCATGAAGCCGAAGGTTACTTTTGCCGTTACGATTCCAAAGGATGTTGCCTCTAACGGTATGATAACACTGGCTGCAACGCAGCGCTGTAACCTTCACGGCTTATGGGAATCAACCCTGAATATTGCGGTGCTGTAACTGAATCGGGGGTGTTTAGCTTTCCTGTGATGCGAGGGAGTGTGGCATGTCAACATATGTTGTCACCTGCAGCTTCTGTGGTACGGCTAACAGGGTCCAGGCTGACAAAGAAGGCAAAAGCGGTCGGTGCGGCAACTGCCACAAAAATCTGCCGCTGATGTACTACCGGCCGCAGCAACTTACGGAACGGACCTTCGACTCCTTTATCAATGCCTACAACGGTCCGGTGCTGGCCGAGTTCTGGGCGCCATGGTGTCCGCACTGCAGGGCATTCGACCCCGCAGTGCGGAAGGCAGCCGAAATGCTGGCTGGCAAAGCAGCCGTTATACAGGTCAACACCCAGGAAAATCCGGTGCTTGCGGGACGTTTCGGCGTAAGCAGCATTCCGGTGCTGTTTTTGTTGAAGCATGGGAAGATTATCGACCGGCTATCCGGCGCCCAGAGCAGTGAAGCGATAGTCGCCTGGGTACGCCGTCACCTGTAATTCCCCCAAATGTTCATTATGTTCATACTACCTGCAAATACTGATTTGATGATCCCGGATGCAATGATTCAGTGGTGATGACTCGGAGGATAGCAATGGAAGCCAGGTTGCGCAACGTATTGCCGGATCAGGAGCTGATCAGATTTTACGAACAAATGTTCGTTTCAAGGGAATTTGAGGAGCGATGCGCTGAACAGTATACCAAAGGGCACATTACCGGATTCCTGCACCTCTACAGCGGCCAGGAGGCTGTTGCTGTCGGAGCTACCGCAGGATTGCATCGGGATGATTACATCCTCTCCGCCTACCGTGAGCATGCTCAGGCTATTGTTCGCGGCGTTGATCCAAAGCGGGTCATGGCAGAACTTTTCGGCAAGGCTACCGGCGTCTGCAAAGGCAAAGGCGGCTCCATGCACCTGTTCGATCCAAAATTGAACTTCATGGGAGGATATGCCATCGTCGGGGGACAGTTCCCGATCTCGGTCGGCCTGGCCTTTGCCGCGCGTTATCGTGGCGAGGACCGAATTTCCGCCTGTTTTTTTGGCGATGGTGCCGTCAACCAGGGTACCTTCCACGAATCCCTCAACTGGGCCCAGCTCTGGCAGTTGCCGGTACTGTTTATCTGTGAGAACAATTACTACGGCATCGGCACCGAAGTTCACCGCTCCTCGGCTCTGGCGTCCATTCACAAGCGAACCTGCGGTTACGACATCCCCTCTGAAAAGGTCGATGGTATGGACGTGATCGCCGTCTACCGGGCGGTCAAATATGCCGCCGAAAAGGTCCGCGAGACCGGTCGCCCTTACTTTATCGAGGCGACTACCTACCGTTTCCGTGGGCACTCCATGGCAGACCCGGCCAAATACCGCTCTGCGGCGGAGAACGAAATGTGGAGGGCCCGCGACCCGTTGCCGAATTATGCCAAAGGCCTGATCGAAGAGGGTATCGCCACCCGCGAGGCGCTGGCTGACATCGAGGCCCGCTGCCGGGCAATCGTCGATGAAGCGGTGACCTTTGCGGAAGAGTCTCCCTGGCCGGATGACGGTGCCGTATGGGAGGATATCTATGTTTGAGATGACCTATCGGGATGCCCTCAATCTGGCTCTGAAGGAGGAAATGCGCCGCGATCCGTCCGTGTTCGTTCTAGGGGAGGATGTGGCGTTGTACGAGGGTTCGTTCAAGGTGACTCGCGGCCTGCTGGCCGAGTTTGGCGAGGAGCGGGTCAAGGATACCCCGATCTCGGAGAACACGATCATAGGGGTCTCGGTCGGGGCCGCAATGGGCGGATTACGGCCGGTTGCCGAGCTGATGACCGTCAACTTCGCTCTGCTGGCCATGGACCAGATCGTTAATCATATGGCCAAGATTCGTTCCATGTTCGGCGGGCAGACCTTTCTCCCCATGACGATCCGCATGCCGGGCGGCGGGGGAAGCCAGCTTGGCGCCCAGCATTCCCAGAGCCTTGAAACCTATTTCATGCACTGCCCCGGCATGTACGTTCTCTATCCGGCGACACCTGCCGATGCCAGAGGGCTCCTTAAAAGCGCCATCCGCGACAACAACCCGGTCATCTTCCTGGAACATGAGCTGCTCTACAACAGCAAGGGAGAGGTGCCGGAAGATCCGGAACATATTATTCCGATCGGCAAGGCTGATGTAAAGCGCCTCGGGGATCATGTGACCATTGTGGCCTATGCCCGCATGACCGTGCTGGCGCTGCAGGTGGCGGAGGAACTGGCCGGAGAGGGGATCTCCTGCGAAGTGGTCGATCTGCGCAGCCTGGCGCCGCTGGACGAGGAGACCATCCTGGAATCGGTCCGCAAAACCGGCCGGGCGGTGGTGGTGGAGGAGTGCTGGCGCACTTGCGGTCTGGGTGGCGAGATCACCTCGCGAATTTACGAGCACTGTTTTGACCTCCTCAAGGCGCCGGTAGAAAGAGTATCGGGGCTTGACGTGCCCATGCCCTATTCACGCAAAATTGAAAAGGTTTGCATACCGCAACCCGGCACAATCCGGCAGGCTGTGACTAAGGTCATGACCGGCAAATATTAACGGATCAAGGAGCATTTGATGGCTACTGAAATCACCATGCCCAAGCTTTCCGACACTATGACCGAGGGTCTGTTTGCAGGCTGGAAAAAAAATATCGGGGACCGGATCGAACGGGGCGATATAATCGCTGAAGTTGAAACCGACAAGGCGGTCATGGATCTGGAGGCGTTCGCTTCGGGCATTCTGATCAAAACCATGGTCCATGGTGGTGAAAATGTCCCGGTTGGAACCGTACTCGGCCTGATCGGTGAAACAGCAGAAACAGTAGAAACAGTGGAAACAACCGCTGCTATCCGGCCCGTATCCAAGGAAGCGGAAACCCGGTCGGCAGCAGAAATAGTTCCGGAACAAGCCGTCCCCCCGGAAATATCAATGGCCGCCGCATCCCGCTCCGAGTTGCAGCACGAGAAGGCTTCTCCGCTGGTACGCCGTCTGGCGCGCGAACAGGGCCTTGATCTTGAACGGATCAAAGGGAGTGGTCCTGAGGGGAGGATCACCCAGGACGACCTGACCGCCTTTGCACTGCAACAGCAGGTAAAACCGGAGCCTGAGGCGTTATCCACACCACTTGCGGCAGCGGCTCAAGCAGAATCGTCAGAGGGTGCGGAGACAACAAAAATGCGGCAGGCTATTGCCGCCACGGTGACTAAGTCGTGGCAGACCATTCCCCAATTTTCCGTTATCATTGAAATTAATATGGGCGCCTGTCACGAGATCGTTCGCGAACTGAAGGACGGGCCTGATTCTATTGGTTACAACGCCCTGGTAATCAAGGCCTGTGCCTGCACATTGCTGAACTTCCCGCTGCTTCGATCAAGCGATTCCAATTCCTCAAACGACATCAATATAAGCTTTGCCGTAGCAAAACCGGATGGGCTGCTGCTGCCGGTCATCAGGCAATGCCAGCGTCTGTCAGTTACGGAGATCGAGAGCGAGTCCTCCCGCCTGGCGGATAAAAGCCGTGCCGGTCATCTGACCTCCGAAGAGATGGCGGGTGGGTCTTTCTCTGTGTCAAATCTGGGAATGTACGGTGTGGATGAGTTCAACGCCCTGATTTTGCCCGGTCAGACGGCCATTCTGGCTGTCGGTGCCGTGCGTGAACGGCCGTTGGTACGGAATGGCCAACTTGCAGTGGCGCCGACCATGATGGTCACCCTCTCCAGTGATCATCGAAGAGTCTATGGCGCCGATGCAGCATCTTTTCTGGCGAAACTGAAATCTGTTCTGGAAAAGCCTGCTACGCTTCTGGTGTAGCTTTGTCTGATGACTTCCGGATTGCCATAATCGCATTCAATAAACAACTCTTCACGCACTGCCCACAGCGAGTGCACAGCTCGACATTGCACAACACCGCACTTTTACTAAATCCGGAGACTTCGAGGGTAATCAGGCGGAGAGGGCAGGCGGCCACGCAGCGACCGCAACCGCTGCAGCGTGCGGAGTCGATCTTCGGGACGTCCGGAAGGTCTGTCAGAGTCCCAGATCCATCTGTTTCCATGTAAACTCACGTTCTGTCATCTTGTTGTTAAAGGGGTAATAGCGGGGACATTTGGCAACGATGGCATTCGCCACCTGCTTGCAGGTGCGACGGCAGGAGTTGCAGAGTTTGTTTTGAGATGGGCGATTTGATGTGGTTGTGTGTTTGGCTTTCATACTTTACCGAACCGACCTCCGGGGCTTAATAATCCACGGAGGTCGGTCTTTTATTGGATGTAAACTGATTATTCAACAAATTTGACCCAGCCGAACTCATCTTTCAGTTTACCGGTCTGGATGCCGGTCAGCGTATCGTAAAGTTTCTGGGTGATTGCTCCGACCTTGCCGCCGGTGAGCTGCAGGCTCTCATCTTTATAGCAGAGCTTGCCGACCGGGGTGATAACCGCCGCCGTGCCGCTGCCGAAGGCTTCGGTGACTTTGCCGGAGCGAATATCGGCCATCAGGTCATTTACGTCAATCTGTTTTTCCTCCACCGTATAGCCGAGGGTTGGCGCAAGTTTCAGAACAGAATCGCGGGTTACGCCTGACAGGATCGATCCGGTCAAAGGGGCGGTGACAATATGGGAACCATAGGCGAAGAACATGTTCATAGCGCCTACTTCCTCGATATAGCGACGCTCCCGGCCATCCAGCCAGAGCACCTGGTCATAGCCTTTGTTCTTGGCTTCGAGCCCTGCCTTGAGCGAACTGGCATAGTTGCCGCCGGTCTTGGCTTCGCCGGTTCCCCCTGGTACTGCCCGGACATAATGATCTTCTACCATAATGTTGATTGGGTTGAATCCGGCGGCGTAATAGGCGCCGACCGGGGAAAGAATGACGAAGAAATAATAATGATTCGAAGGATGGACCCCCAGAACCGGTTCAACGGCAATCATGGCGGGGCGAATATAGAGCGACGTGCCGTCAGCTGTGGGAATCCAGTCGCGCTCCAGCGAAACCAGTTTTTTAATGCTGTCAAGAAACAGCTTTTCCGGTATTTCCGGCATGCAGATACGATCGCCGGACTGGTTGAAACGGCGCGCATTCATCTCAGGACGGAACAGGGCTATATGGCCGTCAGCCCATTTATAGGCCTTGAGCCCTTCGAATATTTCCTGGGCATAATGGAAAACCGTACATGACGGGTCAAGCATAAATGGAGCATATGGCTCTATCCTCGCGTCACACCACCCCTGGTCGGCTTTCCACTCAACTACCAGCATCCGATCGGTGAAGTATTTGCCAAAGCCTAGCTTGGATTGATCCGCGATTTTGGTTTTTATCTTTTCGGGTTGTAGGGGGAGAACGGCGATGTCCATGATGTCTAGAGCCTCCGGGAATTTAATCGATACCTGAATTATATACGGAAAATACCGCTAATCTTCAAGGGGAATATTTACCGTGGGAGCGGAACGGAACATCCGGCGGGGCTGATTGGCATATGTTTTTATGTCGCGGCTCCTGAATGGTCGCTTTCCTGCCACTTTTCCACGGTGTAACGGGAGAGCCGGACTCCATCGGCCCAGAACGTCGGGGGAAGCCCCGCTTTCATCTTTAAATGCCCGAAAAACTCTCCGGGTGTCGGGAGCTGTTCCCATACCTGGGGAAGAAAAGTACCGCGATTCTGCCCATACTGCAGGATGACTCCGTCAACGCCGGGACGGAGTTGCGCCACTGCGTCGGCCTCGTCCCGGAAGTCAAGAGGGACAACCGGAGAGAGTAGTGAGACCTCCACCCGAACGGTAGCCAGCTCCAGTTCGCTGAGAGGAGCGAAACGCGGGTCGCTGAAGGCAGCGGCCAGGGAGTTTTCTTTCAGGTCTTCGAGGAGCGGTCGGTACTGCACCAGGCTGCCGATGCATCCCCGCAGCTCCCCCTTGATGGTTAACGTCACGAAGCAGGCACCCGGCCCGGAAAGCCACGGGGCGTTTTCGTCCGCAGCGGCTGCTAGTCCCAGATGCGTGGCGATGGCGGCGCGGGCGATGGCCAGCATGATCCTTCCACGGTCGTCAGGCATGCGGAACCTCCTCATAGAATGCAATGGAGGCATAGCCGACCACTCGATCCCTGTCGCCGGCTGTGTCGCCGGAGTTGCGCAGGTCGATGAGTTTCGGGATCAGTCCCTTACTGCGGGCCGCAACGATGATGCCGTTGACCGGCGTAGCGCCGCACGCCTGCTCATGGGATGGGAGGAGATGCAGGCCAAGCAGCGCCTCTACGGTATCATGGTCGATGCGCCGGGCCGTGTCGTAAGGGAGATAATGGGAGAGGTCGGAGCTGATGACAATGATGGTCTCAGGTCCGCCCCAGAGCCGCTCCAACACCTCGGCCACCGCATCGGGACGGCAGTCGCCTACAGCCAGAGGAACAAGGGAAAACTCGCCCAGCACCCGCTGCAGGAAGGGGATCTGCACTTCTAGCGAATGTTCCAGTGCATGGGCAGGAGCACTGATGATAACCTGCGACAGGCCTGCAAGGAGTTTGATTGCGGCAACATCGACGGGAACATTTCCCAGAGGGGTTTCGAAGGTTGATGCCGACGGGAGCGCCATACCAAGCACGGGTACGCGATGTACCGGGCCGAGAAGAACCACCCGCTTGATGCTCCTCGCACCCTCCCGCAGTCGGAGATAGCCACCGGCGGCAATTGGCCCGGAGTAGATATAACCGGCATGTGGGACGATGAGCGCCTTGGGCATAGGTTCGCCGTAAACCGGAGGGTAGCGCCGCTCCGCGTCTTCCAGCATGGTGTCGATGTCTTTGGCCAGCTTTTCGGGGTTTCCCGGATAAAAGCTCCCCGCTACTGCGGCGGGACGGATGTTAGGCATAAATACCTCCCCGGATATGAAGGATGTCGTTAGTGAATATTTTATAACACGGTTCAGGGCATTTACAAGCAGGAGGCTGTTGGGCGTATGGTTACCGCCATAAGCCTGACCGGCCGGTTTCTGGGCCGGTCTTGGCGCAAGTTAGCCGCATCTACCTTTTCAGCTTTTCATCAATCATTCCGTTGGTTAATCAAATTCACAATCACTTTGATAGTAACGGATCTTTCTGCGAACCTTGCGGTTCCCCTCGTTTTGAACTACCGAGGAATCCTCGGTAGTTCAAAACGGATGCAACTCTCCCTCTTTGTAGGCATTGCGGATAGACTTGCCTTCTCTCGTGTTTTAGCCGTTGATTTTGCCTTTTCTGTCAGATGTGATGACAAAAAAAGCGCGGCCAACTCGATAATTCCCGAAATTGATACGCGCCACTTTTGTTTGCTCGTCACTTTTCAATCTTTTCAAGAAGCGTACATAAGGACGTCTGCTGCCCATTGGTTCAGGCTCTTTCCGTGAGCTTCAGCCATCATTGCGGCGTGTGCATGAACTTCTGGGGGAACTCGTAACATCAGTTTTCCTGAATATGGTTTTTGTGGCGCTCTTCCCAGTTTTTCACATGTAGCAAGATAGTCGTCTACAGCCTCAACGAATGCAGCACGTAACTCTTTGACGGAATCTGCGTGAAAACCAATTACGTCTTTAATTCCTGCTATGTGACCAATGAAGCATCCATCTTCATCGCTGTATTCTATTCTGGCGGCATATCCTTTAAAAATCATTGTGTTCATGGCTTTACTCCTGCGTTCTCCAAAAAAGTTTTTGCGTCTTTAACTTGATATGGTTTTGCCTCTTTTGCCGGATGTGGTCGATGAAATGCGGCTATTACTCCGTTCAAATCAAAGCGAACACGTGATCCAGCTCCCTCAATAGTTTGTGCGCCTAACGATACAAAAAGAGATTCGATTCGCCGCCATTCCAGTGTCGCTGGAACCGGTTGCGAGAAAATGTCATTTAGCGTTTTTCGATGCGATTTATTCATATGATGATGTTAACCATGAAGTGATATTATTTGCAATCATATTATGATAGCATTTTCCCGTTTATTGATATTTTCACTGATTTACTTCTTCGGCACATTTCCGGCACTCGGTTTCTTTTCCCGTCCTCGCCACCGTCGCCACGAAACGCCACCACTCCAGAGTTCTGTTCCGCCACTTTGGGCCGATGTCGCCACTTCAGCCTACTCTGGCAGCCAAGCACGGATCACTCCTCTGTTCGTCGTCCAACGGCTGAGAGCGCAGCGGCGGGCGTGGTTTCATCGCGACCGACCGTCTGCCGCGCTTTGTGTACGCCCGTCATGGGCGTGAACTTATGGGGTGCAAGTCCCCTGTACGAGAATTCAGTCACTGTCGAGACGACAGGGTAAAACAAGTACTAGCCGAAGGCAAGGGCGTCTCCGCGAGGAGGGGCCTGGAGGAAGCCGGAGCGCAAAGCTATGAGCCGACGAACAGAAACAGCATACAAGGCCATCAT
>JANYBN010000032.1 GCA_025360785.1 Geobacter sp. | reverse complement strand
AAAAGTGTTACTCTCTTCGGGGCAGGTCATGGTTTCTTCTCCTCTCTGGTTGGGTTTGACGATTCACCAAAAGAAGAGAATGACCCTGACCTGCTTTTTTGTCAGGATTATTCTAATTTACAGAAAGAACGATACACTAACGGTAAGAAATGAGGTGGCGGAACGGCAGGCTATCCAATATTGTTTTTTCGGTGGTGTTTACCTGGCTTAGTCTGGCAGGTATTGATGCAGGATGTACCGAGGATGTTGCCAAGCCACCCCCCCGGCATGAGTACACTAACGTCATTTTGATCTCTCTTCAGTGTCTGCGGGCTGACCATCTGGGGACTTACGGCTATAAGAGGGAAACCAGCCGGAACATTGATGCTCTGGCAAAAAAATCGGTGATCTTCGACAACGCTATCTCCTAGGCCAATCTGACTCCGGTGTCCCAGATGAGTGTGCTGACCTCACAGTACCCCCGGGTCAACGGCATGATCTCGTTTGATGTGGCAAAGGACCAGGTTACCGCCCGGACCCTTCCGGAAATTCTCAAATATTACGATTATACCACCGCCGCTACCGTCAGCTCTCCAGAATTTTTCATGCGCTTCGATACCGAAGCCGGGACAATGATCAATCCTGGCGATGTCTTTTCTCGCTCCTTCGATTACTTCGGCCGTACCTCCCGCGGGCCCGAGGGGGCCAGTCTCAGGGTGGCTCCTGTAGATGCTTTTCAATGGCTGAAGAGCAACAAGGAAAAGAAATTCTTCCTCTGGATCGGCAGCGGCCTGCTCCATATGCCTTATGCTGCCGCGGTACCCGCTCCATATCAATCGATGTATGACCCTCCCGGTTACACTCCTTTCTGGCAGAGGCTGCCTCAACTGGCTGGAGACAACACCTGGAACGCTGATCCCTCTTACGATGTTTTCTCACGAGTCTACCGCAATGACTTCTATCGCGACTTCAAGCCGATCTATCATCTGACTGACGACGACCTGAAATACGTTACAGGCCGTTACGATGCCGGTGTTTACTACACCGACCTTTTCATCGGCGAACTGATGAAACTCCTCGATTCCCTGAAGCTGACGGAAAAGACCCTCATCGTTCTGCAGTCCATGCATGGGGATGACCTGGGCGAGCAGGGCATGTTTTTTCACTACGACGTGACCGAACCGGTTATGAAAAATGCGTTGATCATGCGCTTCCCTAAAGGTGAGTTTGCCGGAAAGCGCATTCCTGAGCAGGTACAGGGGCTGGATGTAATGCCGACCATACTGAATTATCTCGATATTCAGCCGCCGCACGATGCTCAGGGGAAAAGCATGATACCGCTCATCAGGGGCGACAGCGGGGCGGTGGGTGATGACTATGTATTCATCGACCGGATGCCATGGTGGGAGTACACCCTCAGCAAGTGGTATCTTGAGATGCAGAATGCCAACGGAGGCCAGTTTGCTCCGTCCGAAGTTAGCAAGCTCAAGGGTTATCAACTGCTTTTGCAAGGCAGTTTCGCCCGGTTGGGCTATCCACCTGGCGATATCGCCGTGCGCACCAATGACTGGAAACTGATTCTCCGCAAAAATCATGACATTCTGGAAAAAGTATCCTGGTGGGGCTTTATAACCGGCATCCCCCAACATCACGAAGAAGTTGAATTGTATGATTTGAAGAACGATCCATATCAAATCACCAACGTGGCCGTAAAATTTCCCGATGTAGTCGCGCGGCTTAAAAAACCTCTGCTTGAATGGGATGCTTCCGTCGAAAAGAAAAAGGCAAATTACCGTTTGGGCGATAAACGGCTCATCATTCCGTATCCCTGAATCAGACAAATATCTCGTAATAGGACCATCATGATAAAAAGTTTTTGCCGATCGGATTTTCTTTTTCTTGTCGCGCTTGCCGCGCTTGTGCTGACCGGGGTCAGTCAGGCAATGGCAAAGGAATGTCTCGACTGCCATGCCGACATACTTAAGCAGATGAAAGGGAATTCTCACCATGTACAGGGTGTCGCTGTTTCAGGCAGACACTGTTACGCCTGTCACTGGGAGGCTACTGCGGAAGGACGGATCAATGTTTCGCATCATAGGTCTCCAGCAAAAAAATCAACAAAGGTCAAGGACCGGAAAGTCGATCTGGTTATATGGGAACAGGCTGTAAGGCCGACTGTCTATAAACCGGGTCTTACCGCAATTACGTTCCTTGCATCGAAACTGGGTACTCCCACGGAGCGCGCTGAGGTTGCTAAAGTTACCCGGCACTGCCTTGGTTGTCACAGTGATAACTTTAACGTTATCCGTACTTTCTCTGGCGATACCAATGTGCCTGTCAAGTATGCCTGGGATGGGCAGAGTGTCGCTTCCCGTTATTCCCAGAAGGGGGGCACCCTTTGGGGTAAATATTCCACGGCCGCCACCAACAAGAAACAGAGAGTTATTAAATCGTTTTCTGCTCATGGCAACGCGGCCGCAAATCAAGGGGGGTGGAGTCCGACCAGCGGCTATGAAGGCTACATACCTGTCACCCGGGGCGGGGCGGCCGCCAGTAACGTTGAATGTTTTGACTGCCACAATTCGCACGGATCGGCAGTGTCCGGGATTACTTCCAGCTATCGGGGGACCGACGGTACTTATAACGGCGGCATTCTAAAGGATACAACTGCGGGCAAGGGCGGTTATCGCATGTCCTACCGGCCGTCGGCCAATCCGGATGCAAAAAGCAGTAACCCCTACAATGCTGGTGCCGGGCTTTGTTTCGATTGCCATGAGACAGCTGTTGGGAAGAATACCCCCTGGGGCTACAACTCCACTTTTGGTGCAGAACAGCCGATTATGGGGTACAAGGACACCCGGCATTTCGGTCCGGGCAACAAAGGATCAACCGCCAGGTTTGCCAGCAGGCAGAACCGTACGGAGATCGCCAGCAGCCATTTAAAGGCGGGCAGATTTCTCAACTATTCGGCTCACTCCAGTGTAAATGGCCTCTGTACCCCATGCCACGACCCGCACGGGGTCAGTCCGACATTGAAGGAAAAAATGCCGTATGCCGTGCCGCTCCTGAAGGAGACCTGGCTGACATCCCCTTACAGGGAGGATTCGCCCCCTTCCGCTTTGCCGGGGAATAGTGCCAACAGCAAGCGTCCCGGCGGTGCTGCCTTGATGCCGGGGGGAAGCGGGTCAGCGCGTGAGCCGATGTCCATGCCGGACATGAGGTACAATGTTGACAGGAATACTTTTGGCGACAGTGGCCGTGTCATTGAAAATGATGATAAATTTGCAGGTCTTTGCTTGAAATGCCATACAAGGGAAAAGTCGGGAGGAACGACCAGGGCCGCCCGGGTTCATCGGGCCGTAAAGGGGTGGGGAAGCAATAAGGAACATTCATTTCCATGTTCCAAATGTCATCAGGCGCACAATTCGGGGCTGCCCAGATTGATGCAGACCAATTGCTTTGAGGAGGGTCCTGACGGCTTACGGGAAAACAGCGGTTTGTCATGGTTACCCGATAAAAGGGAAGGTGCTGAATTGAATGATCAAAAACCGCCAGTTCAGGGCGGTGCTAAAAATAAAAGCAGCGGGAAAGCCGGAGTAGTTGGATGTCATGTGCGGCAATTTGGCAGGGGAAGTTTTCCTGCAACAAAACAGGGGGGTAAGCAGTGGAACCAAAAAACAACCTGGTAGCCAAGCATCCACTAATAATCCTGATTCAGCTGATGGTATCGATTCTGATCTGTTCCGCTGGAACTATGGCCTTTGCCGAGACTCCAAAGGCCGGATCTATTTCCGGTAAGGTCATGGTAAAGAGCGGGGTGCCAATGGCCAACGGGCTGGTTTTTATATTCAGTGAATCTTCGGGTGCTCCGCCGTCATTTGATAAGTACTGGAGGGTGCCGGATGATGTCGTAAAAACTGATGCCGATGGGAACTTCAGGGCGGTCTTGGCTGATGGGAAGTACTATATCGGGGCGATAAAACGAAAAACCGCCGATGAAATAGGGCCGTTGCAGGAAGGCGATCTGTTTCTTCCGTTCTATGCTGACGGCGTGCCGGTGTTGTATGCCGTTTCCAGCGGTTCAGCCACGGATCTGGGTGTAGTTGCCGGGGCGCAGACGTTTAGAAAGTCAATCCTTAAGACGGGTGACGGAGTTACCGCCATCGAGGGCGTAGTCACCGATTCACGCGGCAAACCGATGGAAAATGCTCTGGTATTTGCGTTTACATCCCCATCGATGCTGGGCAAACCGCTATTCATATCGGAGAAAACCGGGATGGACGGGAAATATATTCTCAGAGTTTACCAAGGGGGGAGCTATTACCTGAAAATAAGGAGCTCTTACGGAGGTGGAGCCATGAAGAGCGGTGAAATCATGGGGAGTTATGGCCAGGAGATGCCCGTCGCCGTTGCGGTCAAAACCGGCTCGATCACCAAGGGAATTGATATTACCGGGACCACCTTTTCGGGCCCGGGCTCTAAGAAGAAATAGCCGAATTTAAAGTCATCTATTGTGAACTCTTTGCACTGACCGAAATGTTAGTGCATTTTTATTGTGGTGACCAGGAGCTCGCCAATTAGTGGAATATTCTTGTTGATTGTAGAATATTCTTTAGCAAATTGAATCATCAAGGTAGGCCGTGGAAAGGTAATAGAAATATAACTGTTTAATATCAGAGTCATCCCGGCTGCCATGGCTTTTGGCACAATACTTGATAGTATGAAACGGTTGAATTGAGGAAGCTTGCCAACATGATAGCAGCACTGAATCAGGATATGCCATTGGCAATATTCCTCTTTAAAGCCGTCAGGAAAGAGCCGTTATTTTGACTTTTTAGCGTGCGAATGTTCTTGGAATGACGTAAAGTGGCATTCAATATACAAGGAATAACAGGAGAACCCAATGTCCGGTCTTTTTCGTAATACCAAGCTCATGTTCTTGATGATGTTTGCCCTTTTTCAGGTGCTTCCGATCTCCGCTTCTGCCGCGGGGACTATGATCAAGGGGCGGGTTTTTACCGAAGCCGGTCCCCTGTCAGCTGCAAAGGTGTTTGCATTTAACAGCTTCGACGACCTTCAAAAAGGAAAACCGCCAGTTGCCTCAGCGGTCACGGACCCTGACGGGGTTTATCAGTTGAAGCTGAATAGTGGCTCATACTATTTCATTGCTCGGGGCGATTCGGAGGGGCGTCATTATTTTGCCTATCATGGAGCAAACCCTATTAAGGTAGGTGATGATAAATTCTGGCTTGCCCTCATGGCCAACCCCGAAAAGTCACTGGAATATGTCGATGGTGCGACCGGCATCGAAGGAAGCATTCTTTATAAAGGCAAACCTGTCGACGGTGCCTTTGTCGCGATCTATACCCCTGGCAAAAAATATAAGGGGCTAGGGGTGAAAACCGAATCAGTTGGCATCGATGGAAAATTTAAGATTAGCCTGCTTTCCGACAGCTATATGGTCTTTGCCAAGAAGAACTTCAAAGGCATGAGCAACCGCCCTCTCCAGAAGGGGGATCTCTGGTGCTATAACTCCAACAACCCGGTGGAAGTAAAGGATGGTAAATCCACCCGTATTGAGCTCTCATGCTTTCCGGTTAACGACCGGGCATCTTTCTCTACGGCGCCGACTATTAAAGAGGATGATTTAAAGACGTTCGCCGACCGCAGGACCTCTTCAGGTGGTGGTATTCGCGGACGGGTAACGAATCCGGAGGGCAAGCCGATTGCCAATATTGCTGTGCAGGCGTACATGCTGACAGCTCCGGTAACGCAGATGTATCACTTTGCTCATGGGACTGAATATGCGACAATCACCGATGAATCAGGTCGGTTTTTTATTCCGGTGGATGAAGACGGAGATTATGGTGTGCTGGCTCGTAATGTGCTTGGCGACGGCCCGCATCGCGGTGAAACCTTTGGCTTTTATCAGGGGAATTCCCGTTATGCGGTTACTTTTAAAAAGGGGCAGATGGTTGAAAATATCAATATTCTGGCCGACAAGGTGATGCAGCAACCCAAAGAATCCGCAGATAAAAAAGCCACTGAAATCGTTGGCACACGCGTCGGAGAGCCGGTTTTGCTTACCGACAGTGTGATTGTCAACGACACTGTCTGGCAGGGAGAAATTCACATTAGTGGCGTAATTTCAGTTAAGCGCGGCGCTACTCTCACGATCCGTCCCGGAACTTTGGTGAAATTTAAAAAAGTCGACCGGGACAATAATAAAGTTGGCGACGGTGAAATCATGGTGGAAGGTCGCCTGTTTGCGAAGGGGACGAGCGACAAAAAGATAGTATTTACGTCTGCTGAGGAAAAACCAAAAGTTAATGACTGGTCGTATGTCCAGTTTATATCCTCCGATCCGGATAATGTGATCGAAAACTGCCAGTTTGAATATGCATATGCCGGACTCATGATTCACTATGCCAATGTCAGTATCAGTAATTCGCTCTTTCGCAACAACCGACGCGGCATGCATTTTACCTCAACGGATATGCCTGTTGACCATTGCTCCTTTGTCGACAATCAGATTGGTGTTTACTTCGTACGTTTCGAAGGAAAAGTCAGGTTCACCAATAATGAAATTTCCCGTAATGATATTGGCGTCCAGTTCGTCAGACAGCATATCAATCTGGTGGATTTCGAAAACCTGGATCAGGGTAAGGAGCCTCCCCGTTTTGACGGGAACAACATCCATGATAACCGCAAATACAACTTTTCTCTCGGGGAGGGGCAGGAACGGGATATCAACGTCTCAGGTAACTGGTGGGGATCTACGAACAGGGATGTCATTAGTGAAGCAATATATGACCGGAGTAACGACAAAACGCTCGGGAAGATCGAATTTGAGCCTTTTTTGAAGTCGTCGGTAAAGGATTCCGGTGTAAGAGGAACTGTTAATTAAGTAGCAAGACGACGCGGTTGATCTTGCTACCGGATTTAATGTGTGTACGGAGCGCAAATTATGAGTCATGTCAAGCGTTATTTTGTTGGTTTTCTTACGGTATTCATGCTGTACCATTCTGCTCTTGCGGCTGATTCTCCTGTCAGTTCTGTGGATCCTTCGATTGGCGTTCTTGCCGGGCAGTTCAAGAAAAACGGCAAGGCCCCTTTAGCCAACGGCAGGCTGTTTATCTATAATAAGGCGCTGGGACCACCCTCAACGGATAGATACGTGAGGGTGCCTGACCTGAATATCAATCTTGACAAAGAAGGAAAATTTCTTCTGCAGCTTTCAGCCGGTGTCTATTATCTCTCAGCGGTCAAGGCACCAGCCGATGGGGCCATGGGTCCTCCCCCTAAAGGGGAGTTGATCTATTTCAAGATGAATGCAAAGAAGGAAATCCAGCCTTTTATCGTGGAAGCCGGAAAGAAAACTAATGCCGGGATAATATCCTCGGCTATTCCTTACAGACGAGTTGATAGAGCTAATCGTGGCCTCGACGCGACCATGATCGAGGGCACCGTAATTGATGAAAACGGGGCGCCGGTAGAGAACGCGGTGATCCTGGTGCATATGAAGCCCGGTATTCAGGAAATGGCTTCCTATGTGTCTGAGCGGACGGGCAAGGATGGCAAGTTTGAGCTTCTTCTCAATGATGGGGGGAACTTCTATCTCCGTGTCAGAAGCGAGTACCATGGCGGTGCTCCTAATGCCGGTGAATTTGTTAATGCTAATGACCCCAAAGAGCAAATCGCCTTATCACTAAAAATAGGTGAGAAGCTTACCGGGGTAATTATAAAGGCAAAACGTCAGCCGGAGAAAGGCCCGCTTGCCGGACAACGCCAGTCAAAGCCCTGACAATATCCTAAACAAGCTGATAGTCATTGAAATGGATCGTAGTGATGAATAAATACATATATCGAATTCTGTTTCTGTTTACCTGCCTATGTATGATTCCGGGAGTTTCCAGCGCGATTACCCTCTCTAAAGATACTGTCTGGACTGGCAACGTTGTGGTCACAGAAGATATTCTCGTGCCGAAGGGGATAACACTCACCATTCGGCCCGGCACAACGATAAAGGTCGTTTCGGCGGAAAGCACCAAGTCCGATCCCGAATATCTTTCGCCTTTGACCGAGATAACGATTCGTGGGGCACTGAAGGTAGAAGGGGACGGCAAAGGCTCGCATGTCGAATTTCACGGAGAAGAGGATAGAATGGGGAGTTGGGCCGGCATAGTGATAGATCATGGAACGGCTACCATGAACTCCTTCCGGGTGAGAAACGCGGAAACGGCCGTTTACCTGCTTGACGGCAATTTGCAAATGAAGGGAGCGATAATTAAGGATAACCGCTACGGTCTGGTGGCTCAGGGAAATAAGGCCGATGCCTTCGTGGATGATTCCACTGTCACCGAAAACGATAATGGTGTGTTCACTCTTCAAGGCGCACACCTTACTACAAAATCTTCCAACATTCGAGGCAACCGCAAAAAAAACAGTTTTATTGCACAGGCTAAAGATTACAATCACGGTGTCAAGGTCGATGCTCCGCAGGATATGTCGGTCAGCAGGCGTTACAAGGATGAGGTCTTTCGAGGTGATGTTGTCTGGCAGGGGCGTATAGAGATTGCCGGAGTGATACGCGTACCTCAGGGGAGCAGGTTGATTGTCATGCCGGGGACTATCATTGAGTTTCTGAAGCGGGATACGGACGGAGACGGTATCGGAGAAAACGGCATACTGATACAAGGTCGGCTGATTGCCAAAGGCACCATGGAACTGCCGATAGTATTCCGCTCCGCAGAACGTGATAAACAGATGGGGGATTGGGATTCAATCAATATCATGGACAGTGCCGGAGCGCAGAATCTTATTGAATACTGCCGAATCGAGCACGCATACCGGGGGCTTCATTTTCACTTTTCCAATGTTGCTGTACACAATTCATTCATCACTAACAATTACCGTGGTATCCAGTTCCAGGAATCGCAAGTCGATCTGATGGGAAACTATCTTTATGCCAACAAAAGCGGTCTCCAGGGAAGGGACTCTGATCTGATATTCTCAAATAACACTATTCACAACAACTATGTGGGTGCCAACTTCTTTCGCACCACGCTTGTTGCTCGTGGGAACAGTATCGTAGGGAACTGGAAGGAAGGTTGGCGGATACGCGAGGGTGTCTCCACACTGCAGGAAAATCTGATTGATGGCAACCGTCAGGGACTTATGCTGAGTGATATGTTTTATGGCAGCTATAGCCGCAACAACTTTACCAATAACCTTGAAACCGGCCTTGCACTGAAAAACGCCGATAATATTGAAGTAACTGATAATTTTATTGCGGGGAACGGAATTAACGGCCTGAATATTCAGGATTCGCGTGCTCTTATCAAGGGTAACCAGATCACTGATAATGCGGAGCGTGGGATCGGAGTCCAGTCATTCAGCGGTCTTATTACAGAGAATAACCTCGACAATAACGGCCTGTATGCCATTGATCTGGATGGGCCAAGCGATGTATCAGCACCATCCAACTGGTGGGGAGGGGGCGACCCGGCAAAGGTGATCTTCGATAATCGGGTTGAACCATCAAGGGGAAGGGTGCTGTACGAAAAGCCGAGCGAGAGTCCGTTACAGTTTACATGGCCTTTACAAAACATATCTACTGATACGACCTGGCGGGGTACTATTGCCGTTAATAAAAATACATCTGTAATGACAGGTGCGGAATTAAGGGTCACACCAAAAACAACGGTGAAGTTTTCGCAAGGTACAGGTCTATTGATAAAGGGCAGGATGATTGCAGTAGGGAAACCGGCTGAGAAAATAGTTTTTACGTCTCTGGAGAATAAAGCTGCTTCGGATTGGGATGAGATTCGGCTTGAATACGCAACAGGCAGTGTGATTTCTAATTGTGTTTTTGAGTATGCGACCTGGGGACTACATAGCCACTTTACCAATCTCTCCATCACGGATAGCCGGTTTAGTAATAATTTTGGTGGGATGAGGTTCAGGAGCGGTCCGGTCGAGGTAAAACACTCCATTTTTGAAAATAACTCCATCGGTATCAGGGCGTACCTAGGGAATGCGGTCATCAAGGAAAATGTCATTACCAAAAATGAGACCGGCATATTTGTCCGTGAAAAGGGTGGAGGACTCGCGATCTCCGGGAACAATATGTTCGATAACAGCAACTACAACATCAGGATCGGCGATTTCAACAATGAGGATGTTCCAGCACGTGACAACTGGTGGGGAAGCATCGATCCATTTTTAACCATTTTTGATGGCAGATCCGAACCTGGCATCGGGAATGTCCTGTTTGAACCATTCAGTAAAGAGCCGCTCAGGCTGGATATGAGCTTTTCACGATGAGGCCGCTAGCCTTGATAAAATTCCTGCAGATAGCGGCAGTAATGGCTATAGTCATTAGCGCAATTTCAACCGCACAGGCTGATGTTCTCAAATTCAAGGTAAAGGATATCGACGGAAAACCGGCAGCAGGGGTTAAAATATTTCTTTACGAAAGCACTAATGTGAGGAAGCCTGCCGATTTTATCTCTCCTCAGTCTGACAATAATGGACTGGTTATTGTCACTGTACCTGCCGGGAAATATTGGGCTGTTGCCCGCTTGAAGAAGGATGCGCTATATGGGCCTTTGATGCCGGGTGACAAGCATTCTGGAGAGCCTGTAGAGGTAGAGTGTTCCGACACCATGGATACTGAGGTCGTATTTGAAGTTGCCGATATTCGTGAGGTTGGTCAAAAGAAGCGAACAGACAACGCCGGCACTATCAGGTTGTGGGGGCGTGTCGTGGATAAAGATGGTAATCCTGTAGCGGGGGCCTATGTCTTTGCCAGCATAACGAAAGAAATAGAGTATGTTCCGGATTTTCTGTCCGCATGGACAGATTCAGAAGGTAACTACACAATATATCTGCCGTCCGGAAGAAGTCTGTTTCTCGGAAGCGCCAGGCAGTTTCCACCACCAGCAAAACTCCAAAATCTCAGGGTGCTTTCTCCGGAATCGGCAAAATTAGATATTGCCACAGATATTCAATTAATAGTACATTGAGAGGCAAGTTCTTTACTAGTTAACTAATTGTTCTAATTGTTACAAGACGATAGGGGATGGACATGAAAAAAATCATTTATTTGTGTATTTTTGCTTCAATAATAACCGTTGTAGGCCTCTCGAACGCATGTGTTGGCAGGACTGTTCATCTGGGTATTTCCAATGCTGCAAATGAAAGGCTTTTGGCGGAATTGGCTTCACTTCTTATAATAGAGAGAACCGGTTCTACTGTTCAGATAGATGTCTACAAGGATTCCAACGAGCTTTACAAAGCCATCAAACAGGGCAATGTGAACGTATTTTTCGAAAGCCCGTTGCGAGCTGCAGAAGTTGTCGGCAAACCCAAGGATTCAACGTATGATCAAATCAAGCGTGAATACAGAACCAAATTGAATCTGACCTGGTTAGAACTATTTGGCGGTTCTACGAAGTATGCCCCGGTCCTGACCGCTGAAACACTGTCCACCTATCCTGCTCTACCCAAACTGCTCAACAAGCTTTCCGGGGCTTTGGCAAATGATACCTATACAAAGTTGCTCAAATCAGTTGAGTCACCTGATAAAACCAAAAAGGTGGCTAAAGATTTTCTTAAGGGCAGGAAATTGATTTAACGGAATGTCTTTTACCGTAAACTTAAAGAAGTTGTGGAGCTGGCTGGCCTCATCGGAGTGTGCCGTAACCCTGTTTCTGACTATTGCCGCAATTGCAGTTCCCGGTACTTTTACGGAAGATAGAACAATTTATTCAAGTCCTCTCTTTTTGTTTCTGCTTGGCATGTTTGGCCTGAATTTATTGCTTTGTACCTTGAAGCGGGCGAAGAGTCTTTCAAAGCCGGTTCTTGTTTTGCATTTCGGGGTACTTCTGACATTGGCGGGGTGTATAGCGACTTCATTCGGTTTTGTGGCAACAGTAAATGTCTATGAAGGCACATCTGTCAACCGTTTCTACCGATGGGATCTGGATCAGGATATCAACCTTGGTTTTGACATGCTCGTCAAGAAAATCAACAGGGAGTATTATCCGATACCGATCAAAGTAGGCGTGTTAAGAGGAGAACAAAAAGAAAAGTTGTTTATTCTTAAAACAGGGGAAAGTTTTAATTACAACACCTATCGCATTTTAGTAGAGTCACTTGAACCTGAGAATGAACATTTGAAGCTTGCCGTGTATGAGCAAAACCGCAAGGTTGGCACATATAATACATCAGGAGTATCGAACCTCCCGCCTTCGTTTCCGTACACATTCAAGTTGGTAGCTTTTCAAAATCCGCGTTTGAAAAGAATGTGGGTTGATTTGAATATACACCGGGACTCCGAAAAGATTGCAGAGGGAACCTCTGAAGTAAATGGCCCCTTTCATTGGGGGGAGCTGTATTTTTACAATATACTGTTTGATAAAGACCCTAAAGGTATGCCATATGCCGGCATTCAGATCGTGAGCGATCCCGGGAGACCATACGTGTTTGCCGGTTTTGCTGTTATGGGACTTGGCGCAGTCTTGTCATTCTGGAGACGCTTCGTGAGGAAAAATCTATGGAAAATTTGAATGATTCAGTGCCCGGCAAAACCGTGGTGTCATCACTAGATGCAGCCAGCCTATTTATATTGGGAAACCATAGCGTGGCACAATGTCGTTAAATTTGCCCGATAAAAAAGAACAAGACCTATGCCAAATTCATGGAAACCATGGCAGCCATGGGAACTGGATGCTCCTTGGTATGACCTTGGCGGCCTTCTCTCTCATAGTGTGGCATGTATGGGCATACGGACCAAGCAGTCACCTGATCCTGCCGGGCGATACTTCAAGATCCTTTTATAGTCTGCTCGGAAAAGAGCTGTTGGACATGCTATTCAACAAGCACGGCATCTTAGCCGAGCTTCAGGATGTGTTGCCCTACTTTCTCGCTGGTGTTTTGATAGCCGGCTATCTCCGTACCTTCAAAGTGGCCGTCAAGCTGCAGATGTACTTGAGGAAGTACGGGGTGCTAAGCGTCTTTCTTGCTTCTTTTGTGGGGATTATCACCCCGCTCTGTGCATGCGGTACGCTAACAACCGCCATAAGTCTTCTGTTTGCAGGCATCCCCCTCGCGCCGGTTATGTCCCTGATGGTTACCTCTCCGCTCCTGAGTCCTTCAACCTATCTGATTACCTTAAATGACCTTGGCCCGGAATGGACGGTTATAAGAACCATCTCTGCCTACTCTATGGGGCTTTTCGCAGGATTAGTTACCCACTTCATAAGTAAAAAGAGTGGTTTTAAGAATAATGAAATATTTATCGAAGGGGCAATCACAAGAGGCGACTTCCATGACGATGATTATCCTGATGAACGTCTGCGATGCAACTGCAGAAGGAACTTCGGCAACCGGGTAGCAGTCAGGACGGGAAACAAATTCCTTGTATTTCTGGCGAAATCCTCTGAAATGCTCTGGACTGTTGGGAAATATGTTCTCGTAGGTGTTGTGATTGGTGCGGTAGTCGAGCGCTACATGCCCAGTGAATGGATATATCGACTCTTTGGTCGGAAAGATTCTCTGAATATTATCTGGATAACCCTTGCGTCGGTCCCGATGTTTCTCCACCAGATCAGTGCATCGAGCATTCTTTCGCACATTAAGGGTTCTCTGGGGGGGACAATTGACGGCGGCGCTGCTCTGGCGTTCATGGTCGGTGGCCCGGTGACGGCGGTACCCACAATGGTGCTGTTCTGGACCTTTTTCAAAAAGCGGGTTTTTGTGCTGTATATGTTTGTTTGTTTTACCGGAACACTCTTGATTGCGTATACTTTTCAGTTCTTTGTTTTTGTACCCGGTGTTGATTTGGGCAACCCGCTTATGAAAGGAGTTGGTTCCATTTCCGGCGGTGTTTCATCCAGCATCACAAAACAATCTCATAACGCAAGAATGGTTATGGATCCCTCCGGTAAGGGGATCATCGCGACTTATTCAAACGATGTGGAGGGGCAGGGTGCGATCGTGTTCGATGCCTCTCCTGCGCGTTTCAGCAGTGCTTTTGATGGTCGCTATGATAACCGGAAATATGTCCTCAATGTTGCAGAATGGCTGGAGCAAAATAACAATTCCCAAGCATATAAGCAGATTGTTATTTATAACTTTTCAGAAATTTCACCTTTAGGGACTACAGCTCTCGATGAGCTGGCAAAAGAAGGATTTGTAGTAAAGATGGTCAACAGGTTAGCCTCTCCTCGCATCTCAGCTCCTCTGCTTGCCGATTGCAGCCAGTTGTGGCTGTTTTTTGACAATCGCAGCACTAATGTATTGAATTACGAGGAGTTGAAGCTGATATCGCAACACAATTCCAAAAGCGGAGGAACTCTGGTAGTTGCTTCCGTTTTGGAATCCGGAGGAGTTGTCGAACAACCGGCAAATAGTGTGTCATCTCACTATGGTGTGCGGTTTTCAGGTGTTGTCGAGAATGCACAGCAATTAAATGTCTCTGTTGCCTCAAACCTTTTCAACCGAACCTCGGAATTACTGGGTTATGTATTGAAATTTGTAAAAAAAGCCTGACCGTGTTGTTGAACAATTTTTAGTTTTCTTATGATGCGTAGGATAACTGGTTGAAATGTCCACAGTTTGAGTTAAAGTCCTGCCCCATATTCATGGGTAAATAACCGTTTTGGAGGAATAAATGTCACAGGTTTTTGACGTGCAGAAAATGAAGAAGTTTAATGACGAAAAGCGCCATCATGAAATAATCTGGTCTGATGATCACGCAAAAATCAGCCTGATTTGTATGAAGCCGGGCCAGGAGATTATCACCCATACTCACCACGGTAGTCATATCTGGACCGTCTTAGAGGGAACAGGTGAACTTCTCAACGGAAAGCAGAATCAGTCAATCACTGTCGGGCAGATCGTTGTCGTACCTGCATTGGAGGATCATGGTATCAGGAATTCATCGCAGGAGAACCTGGTTATTGCATCAATAACCGGGCAGGGCGATTAGATCCAATTTGAAATTAAGGCGGTAGTGCAGATGCTTAAAATTCAACGTAATCCGAACGTCATGTGGCGTGAAGAGTCCGACGCTTTGGCCGATGCGCAGGTCGGCCTCGACCGTGGTGATGATATTGAAGAGGTAGGAACTGCGGTACTGTTCTCCGGCGGGGCAATGCTTTCAATCAATTTGCTTGGAACCGAGATCTGGAAGTTATGTGACGGTCGTAATATGGATGGCATTGTAAAGGAGCTGTTTGAGCAGTTTGATGTACAGGAGGAAGTGCTTAGAGCCGATGTTCAGGCTTTTCTTGAGGATCTGCTGAAAAAGGGATTTATTACACATGAAGAATGAAATTATGCTGGAAGCCCCGATAACAATAAACTGGGCAATCAATAACAGTTGCAACTTTGCATGTCGCCACTGTTACAGCAGGAACGACACTCACGATGAGCTGGCTCGCGATGTGCTCTTTTCCTGCATCGAAAAGGTTGCCAAGGCGGGGGTGCTTTCAATTAATTTTGGCGGCGGGGAGCCGCTGCTACACCCATACCTGCTGGATATTGCATCTTTTGCAAGTGGCTTGGGTCTCCGTGTTTCAATGAACAGTAATGGCTGGTTGATTGATGCGCCGATGGCTGCTACGTTGAAGGCAGCCGGATTCACCAAGATCGGTATCAGTATAGACAGTCATCTCCCGGAAACGCATGATTCATTCCGTGGCATGCCTGGAAGCCATGCGCGCGCTGTCGCTGCTCTTGGACACATCTCCGCAGTCGGAATCGCCACATCCATTTCCACTGTCATATGTCGTATCAACAACGCTTCTGTTAAAGATCTGGTATCGTTTGCTTTGGATAATCGGGCCGGGCAAATTAATTTTCATAATTTTAAATGCTCGGGTCTTGGTTTGTCTAATAAGGATGAGCTCGACCTGTCTCCTGAAGAGTGGAAGGTCTTTTATCGGAGTGCGCTTGCTGCAAAAGAACGGGAAAAAGGGATAGACGTCTCTCTTGATGATCCAATAATCGCTCTGCTTGGAGCACGAGATACCTCAAGCATGGTCAAGGGAAGCGTTTGCGGAAAGCTGTCTCTAAATATTAAATCTAATGGTGACATCACCCCCTGCGGCTTTATCCCCGTTGTGATCGGGAATATCTCCACGGATGACCTCCGCCAGGTCTGGCGGGAATCGACGGTGTTGGATCGAATGCGGAACAAAAAACCGACCGGCAAATGTTCAGGATGCAGCAAGTATGAAGATTGTCTTGGCGGATGTACCGCCAGGGCTCTGGCTCTTACAGGCGACATGAATAATCCCGACCCGCACTGTTGGGGGACCGAAGGGTCTGAATCAGAGTCCCAATAACAGGTTCTTCTCCCTGTACGATGGATTAAGTACTAAAAGGAATCTGAATGGAACTGGCATCACCGATAACCATTTACTGGGATCTGCCCAAAGGCTCAAAGAATACCGACTTTCACCGGCGGATATGTTCAGACATTCTTGCTTGCCGACCGCTTATGCTTCAGCTGTACTTCCCGGATATTCGGCAGGATGATGGACGCCTGGAATTGCTGGAGTTGTTAAATGGTGCGCAGATTGCGGTTACCCTCACGGTTCCAGTCGATTCTCCAGGCAATTATCTTGTCAATACCGGACTCAAGGAGCTGCTGGTTTCGGTGGAATGTCTTGACAACCTCTCTGGAGTTATGAAGTCGCAGGCTTTATCCGGAATATCATATTCAGTAAATCGCGAAAACTGGCGTCAGCTTCCGGAACTTGTGAAATATTGCAGAAACAATGATGTTAACAGGCTCGTTTTGCCGATGCAGCGTTTGATCAATGGTGAAATTCCATTCTTCATTACCCGGCATGAACAACTGGAACTTGGCTCCTCTCTTGTAGAAGCGGGCGGTTCGAAAGACCTGAATCTTACCATTCACGACCCTTTTCTCTGGCGGGCATTCAACCCTGAGATTGCGTTTCCGCAGGCTGGCTGTCAGGCTGCCAACACAATGATTTATATTGATCCGACAGGTACTGTTTACCCATGCCCAACTTTGGCGGTTAGTCTTGGCACTGTTGGCGAATTATCTCTGAAAGAGGTAATAGAGTCTCCGGCTAAAAAAGAATTTCGCCGCAGATTGTTAGAAGCGCCTGAGGACTGTCGTGGATGTGAGGACCTTTTTGAATGTCGTGGCGGATGCCGCGGCAGAGCGCTTGCTTTGCATGCCTCGTTTGATGGAATTGATTCAGCTTGTCAGTGAATACTTTGGGAGAAATCTGATGGATTATGCCGATATCGTGAATTTTCACGGACACTCCTGCCCAGGTTTGGCGATGGGGTACCGTATGTCCACTGCAGCGATGAAGGCGCTAGGCTTGTGCCGTTCCGGCGACGAGGAAGTCGTTGCCATTGTTGAAAACGATGCCTGCGGGGTTGATGCCCTGCAGTGCGTGACCGGTTGTACATTTGGCAAGGGAAACCTGGTGTTTCGCGATTACGGGAAAAGTGTGTATACGCTTTTCTCCAGGAAATCCGGGCGCGGAGTACGTGTTGTGTTTCACGGTAGGGGGATTCCAGACGGACTACGCGAGGAGAGGGCCGCATATGCGGCTTTTCTGTTGGAGTGTCCGGATGAAACTATTATTGAGATGCAGTCGGTAGCCCAGGATATACCGTTACCTGCGAGAATACGTACCTCAGTTCTATGCCCTCTCTGCCGCGAATTTGTCATGGATGCCAGATTGCGCGAGTTTGACGGGCAAAATGTATGCATACCATGTGCTGAACAAAATGCATCTGCTTGATGCAACGATATATCAAACTAGTACAGGATAACTAATTTATGAGACTTTTACATTTAACCGGCTGTGCTTTACTGATGGTAGTTTTCTTTCTTGTGTCCGGATGCAAGGGGGGCGGGAAGAGGCAGGTCGTCAAGATCGGCTATATGACGTGTAACAGCGAAGAGGAGACAACGCAACGCTTTACTCCATTGACAAAATATCTCTCAGACAAGGTGGGCGTTGATTTTGTCATGGTTCCGGTCGATACAAATGACTTCGACAAACACTTTAAAAACGGGGAATTTACCTTTACCCATACAAATTCCGTCCTATATGTCGTTCTTCGGGAAAATCATGGCGTGGAGCTGCTCGCCGCCGAGAAACGGGGCAAGTTCGGTGCGCGTACGGCTGGCGCTATCATTGCTCTCAAGGGCAGCGGCATTGAGAAGCTTTCCGACATCAAGGGCAAGCGTATGGCATTCGGTCCTATGCTCGCTCCGACCGGCTATATGGCCGAGTATGACCTGATGTTGGCGGCAGGCATCAATCCTGAGAATGATCTGGGGCATTACACGATCCCATCCGGGTCATTTAAACATGAAAAGCTGATCTACGGTGTTCTGTATGGTAAGTACGACGTTGCCGCAGCTCCGATGATGGATATCGAAGTCATGACCAGAGAAGGCAAAATAAACGCGGATGACTTCGTGATTCTGGCACAGAGCAAGCCGATTCCATACTGTACATTTGCAGTCGCCAAGGGAACCGACCCGGCACTTGTCAAGAAGGTCAAGGGCGCGCTTATGGCGCTGAAGCCAAATGATACAGCCGCCGTTGACGGCGAACTGGTTAAGGTTATGAAGGCTGCCTGGATCGACGGGTATGAGGAACTTTTGGATAGTGATTATGACAGTATCAGGGAAATGGCTAAGCGGGTCAATATGCCGCCGTATCAGAAATATTAAAAGTTAAAGCTGATGCACTTATCCTGTTTCTCATGGCTGGGTAATAATGTTTAAGGATACCTTTGACAAAACATGCTGGGCGCTTCTTGCCATATCCATCTCCGCCCTGATTGCCATGCTGGCACTTAACAGCAGTGGTGAAGGAAAGGGCGCTGCGGGCCTTGGCAAGGCGGTGGAACGCGAGATGGCATATCGCGCCAGGGTTGAATTGATAGGTAAATTGTACGGTCCGGTCGAAATGCAGCGGGCAGCAGGTAAACGTCAGGAAGCCCTGCTGAAATTGGATGAACTGATCAGGAAATATCCTGGCGAGGCTCACGGACATATCCTTCAAGGGCAAATACTTATGGAAATGGGGGCACTGGAAGAATCTATCTCTTCATATGTGGATGGTGTGAAGCTGAATGGTGATTACGTTGACAAGAAAAGTCCTCTATCGCGGCGCGGAGAGATACAAAAGATTGTTGTTGATGCAATTAATAGTGTCGGTGCCATAGCAGCGGCCAATCCTGATAACCGGACTCTCGCTGCAACCGTCAGGAAGGTAAACTATCTAAAAAGCCGCCTGGCCGGAGGGTGCGAATAAATGGTGCGCAATCGGGAGTTCTGGCTGGTTGTAGCGTCGGGACTGATGCTCGGCGTACTCGGAGTATTGCTTTCGGTATGGGGGAACCCCGAAAACTCCGGTATCTGCGTCTCCTGCTTCGTTGAGAATAGTGCCGGAGCCTTAGGTCTTCATGATAATCAGCGCTTACAGTATCTGCGTCCGGAGCTGATCGGTTTCGTGCTTGGTTCGTTATTGAGTGCCCTCTTATTCCGTGATTTTCGTTCCCGTGGTGGCAGTGCGCCGCTCTCCAGACTATTTTTGGGAATGTTCATGATCTTTGGTTGTGCTGTCTTTATCGGCTGCCCTATCAAGCTGTTGCTCCGTCTTACTGCTGGAGATCTCACAGCCATTGCCGGAGTTGTCGGGTTAGTGGCTGGTGTATGGGTTGGGCTAAAAGGTCTGGCTCATGGGGTTGAATTCGTCCCGCAGTCTAAAAGCAAAGCTAACGGCGGCTTACTGATTCCCGGTCTGTTCATGCTGCTTCTGCTGTTTTTTCTTGTACGTCCCGGTTTTCTGCTCTTTTCATCTCAGGGTGGCGGGGCACAATTTGCTCCATGGCCGTTGGCTCTGATTGCAGGTACTGCGCTTGGTGTGCTGGCTCAACGAAGCCGGTTTTGTATTACCGGCAGCATCCGTAATTTTCTATTGATGGGATTGCGGACGCCTGCTTTGTGGGGACTGTTGGCTTTTATAGCGTCTGCCTGGGCCGTTAACATAGCATACGGTAAATTCAATCCCGGACTTTACGGGCAACCAGGAGCTCATTTGGAGTATCTCTGGAGCTTTCTCGGTATGGGGTTGGTCGGCTGGATTTCGGTTTTGATCGGCGGCTGCCCATTCAGGCAATTGATCAAGGCGGGTGAGGGCGACGCCGATGCCGGGCTGGTCGTGATCGGCATGTTTATCGGCGGAGCTCTTGCCCAGTCATGGGGGATAGCCGCCACGGCATCAGGCGTCTCAATCTACGGTAAAATTTCGATACTGGCGGGGTTCGCACTTGTTGCTGCCGGAAGCCTGGCATTTCGTCAACGAGCTGCGGACTAAATAAATTTTATTGAGTATTTATGCCATTTCAAAAGAACAAAACTACTGACAGCAGAATGCAAATTGTTTTGCTGTTAACTTTGATTTTGTCACTAACTGTCGCAGCATATTATCAGGTCATCTATTGCGGGTATGTTTCATATGATGATGCCGTATATGTGATAGAAAACGATCATATTAAAACCGGGATCACTCTTGAGTCCATTAAATGGGCATTGACAACGAGAACGGATGGCAACTGGTTTCCTCTGACCTGGCTCTCCTACATGCTGGATATATCAATTGCGGGATCAACTCCCCGGACTTTTCACATCAGTAATCTTCTGTATCATCTGGCTAACAGTACTCTTCTCTTTGCAGCGCTTTATATGATGACCGGGCATATCAAAAGATGTGCTCTGGTAGCAGCATTATTTGCCCTTCATCCGCTTCATGTTGAATCCGTCGCCTGGATATCGGAAAGGAAAGACCTGCTAAGTTTGTTTTTCTTTTTTCTGACCATTATTTTCTATGCAAAATATCGGGAACGTCAGGGCCTTTTCAGATATTTCATCACGCTTTTCCTGTTTGCCTGCGGACTGATGTCAAAATCCATGCTTGTCTCCACGCCGTTGCTCCTTCTGCTGCTCGACTATTGGCCGCTGAAAAAATACGAATCTATTTTAAGTCTGAAATTCGGAAAATTACTGATAGAGAAAATTCCTTTCTTCATCCTCTCCCTGTTTTCAGGAATAATTACCTACAACGTCCAGAAGCATAAAGCTGTTGTCAGTTATGTAGAGAGTTCTCTTTATATGAACACAAAGAATGCTCTAATCAGCTATGTGGCGTACATATACAAAACTTTCGTGCCTATTAAGCTTTCGGTTCTTTATCCCTTTCCGTCCGATATAAATATTATGACGGCTATAGCCGCCGCTGCATTTCTTGTAATTGCTTCTGCTGCTGTAATAATTATGAGAAAAGAGAAACCGTATCTCATGGTTGGCTGGTTTTGGTATCTGATTTCCCTGCTGCCTGTAATCGGTATTATTCGGGTGGGCAAGCAGTCACTGGCTGACAGATATACCTACCTGCCTCACATCGGTTTTTTTGTACTGCTTGTCTGGGGACTTTTTGAGCTTAATCTTTTTGACAAAATCAGCAGTAAAGTCAAATATGCGCTAACCATAGGCGTCTTTTCAGTTTTATCTGTTGTGACCTGGAATCAGGTGGGTTACTGGAAAACAAGTCTCACACTGTTCAATCATGCGGTGGATGTGACTGATAATAACTGGGTGGCACTCGGCGTTCTCGGTTATGATTACATTACTGCAAACGAACTGGACAAGGCATTAATGCTTTTGAACAGATCTCTTTCGCTAAATCCGAAAAATGTCATGGCACTGTACAATATGGGGATACTTCAGAATAAATTGGGGAATCGCGAACAGGCATTCCAGCATTTTCAGAAAGTCGTAGCCATTGAACCGGATTATAGAATGGCGCATTATCAGCTGGGTTTGCAGATGTTATTCAGAGGCGATACTGTAGGTGCTCTGCAAGAACACACAATTCTCCAAGACCTAGATACCGATCTCTCGCGGCAGTTGTTGAGCTCGATACGGATTCAAAACAATTCTAATGCTGTGTCTGCTCGTTGAATGTCACTCCTGAGTCCTAAAATAGCGATAGCTGCCTGTGACTAATGTTGGTGGATAATGCCTGAAATGAAAACCGCAGTTACCATAGCCATATTCTGCGCCGGCGGAGGAGTTACCCGCTACTATATGTCGGGGTGGGTCTATAATCTGCTGGGGCGGGCTTTTCCGTACGGTACCTTTGTGGTTAATATTATCGGTGCGTATCTGATCGGATTGATAATGGAGCTTGCCTTGCGCAGCACGATGATTCCGGACACTATCCGGCTAGGATTGACGGTCGGGTTTCTGGGCGGCTTGACGACGTTTTCTACTTTCAGCTACGAGACATTTTCGCTGTTGGAGGATGGTCAGTTCCTGATGGCATTTACCAATGTCGTGGTAAGCGTGGCGGTCTGTCTATTGTTTACCTGGCTCGGGATTGTTACGGTTAGAACGCTGGCTTGAGGATAATATTATGACAAAACTGGTTGGTGATCAGGTGTTGATGCGGATATTCATCGGGGAGGGTGACCGCTACGAGCATAAACCGCTCTATGAAGTCCTGATGGAGTTGCTACGGGCCGAGGGCTTTGCCGGGGCTACTGTGCTTCGGGGGGTATGCGGCTTCGGAGCCCGTCGTGTCTATCATACCCAGAAGCTGCTGGATCTTTCTGCCAAGCTGCCGCTCGTGGTCGAGGTGGTTGATACTCAGGATAAGATTGACATCATCATGCCGAGAATTGACGCTATGATGGGTGGCGGTATGATCACGCTGGAGAAGGTAACCGTCATACGTTACCGCCACGCTGACTAAGTGATCTTTCGCACGTCGGTGCGGAAGTTTTTACATAACTAACGGAAACTAACGGAAAATAGAGGCCTATAGTCAATGCAGAGTAATTCGAGAATTTTTGTTGCAGGCCACCGGGGTATGGTTGGTTCTGCTATCGTGAGAGCACTCCATGGAGCCGGGTACAACAACCTGTTGCTCAGATCGCGTTCGGAGCTTGACCTTTGTAATCAAAGCGAAGTTGAAGCCTTTTTTAGCGAACAAAAACCGGAGTACGTCTTTCTTGCGGCAGCCCGGGTTGGCGGCATCATTGCCAACAGCACATATAAGGGCGAGTTCATTCATGACAATCTGATGATTCAGAACAACATCATTCATAGTTCGTGGAAGTCAGAGGTCAAACGACTTCTGTTTCTGGGGAGCACCTGCATCTATCCCAAATTTGCTCCACAGCCGATGAAGGAGGAGTACCTGCTGACCGGCCCTCTGGAACCGACCAACGATGCGTATGCGATTGCTAAAATAGCTGGAATCTGCCAGTGCCGCTCGTATAACCAGCAGTACGGCACAAAATATCTGTCGGCAATGCCGAATAACCTGTATGGCACCAACGATAATTTTGATCTTGAAAAATCGCACGTTCTGCCGGCCATGATCCGAAAGTTTCATGAAGCCAAACTGCGTGGCGATGCCTCTGTGACAATCTGGGGGTCTGGTACGCCGCTGCGCGAATTTCTCCAGGTCGATGATCTTGCGGCGGCCTGTGTGTTTTTAATGAATCTCGACGATATGCGCTATGATGCATTGCTGAATGATCCGGTTGCACCTGCCCTGATCAATGTAGGTTCCGGTCTGGAGATCAGCATCCGTGATCTGGCGCTGATGGTCCAGGATGTGGTCGGATTTGCCGGCTCACTGGTTTTCGATGCTGACAAACCTGACGGAACGCCACGCAAGCTGGCGGATTCGACTCGTATTCATGCCCTGGGATGGCGACATACCGTTGAATTACGGGACGGCATTGCGGGGGCATATCGATGGTTTATAGAGAATTATCTCTAAACAACAGTTGTCAGAGAGCCGCAGGTTGTTCATGATATGAACAATATGCTTGCATTCCACTTTCATATTGTACTATTGTTCAGATTATGAACAATGTGGCCGAAAAACCTCTCGATTCATCCCGCTCACTCCAGCTTCTTTCCGAAATCAGCGGCGAAGAGCCGCTTTCACAGCGGGAACTCTCCCGCCGTCTCGGCATCGCTGTCGGATTGGTCAACTCCTACCTTAAAAACCTGGTGTCAAAAGGGTTTGTACGTGTCAAAAACTTCCCCAGTAATCGTTATGCCTATCTTCTGACACCACAAGGGCTGGCTGAAAAAAGCCGGCTTGCCTACCAGCACCTCAGCTATTTCACCAGCCTCTACACAGTGGCGAGGCAGGATTATCTGGATATGTTCCGCCGTATGGAGAATGCCGGTGTGCGTGAGGTTGCTTTTTGCGGAGTTGATGAAGTGGCGGAAGTGGCCTATTTGTCGCTTCAGGAAACAGGGCTTGAGCTAGTGGTGGTCATGGATGACTCGCGTAGCGGCGATGTATTCTTCGGAGTGCCGGTTGTGTCGATTGTTGAGGGATTACATGGGCTGCGTGCTCCATTAGTGATATCATCACTCAAACAGAGAGACGGGCTGCAGCAGATGCTCCACGGTTTGGGTGTGGCAGGTGGCAGAATCTTTGTTACCGGAGATGTGTAACAGTCGCTGGAATTTTCAAAAGGCTTTGCAGGACATCGTGGAATGGGCTATGGTTACCCTGCCAGACTTAGGCGTTTTATCTGAGATCCACTTGTGTAGGAAATTGACAATGATTGAAATATGCGAAGCAAAATATATGGAAGGGTACAAAATCTGGCTAAGCTTCAATACTGGAGAGGACGGTGTCGTTGATCTTGCCGATCTGCTGCTTAAGTACAAGGTAGCCGCACCGCTTCTAGATAAAAACGAGTTTAAAAACTTTTACCTGGATGGGTGGCCTACCTTGGCCTGGTCATGCGGGTTTGATCTGGCACCGGAAAGTTTGTATGAACGAGCTACCGGAAAGCGCGTGGATTGGCTTGAAAACTGACGTTGCACTAGCATAACAAACTACAGTGTGAAATTACCCGGAAAAACAATGAAACTATCTGAAATTAATTCTAAACACCGGCTTGTAATCGAAGCGGGCCGTACGGAGCACCACTACTGGGCGGATCTTTGGAGATACCGGGAGCTTTTCTACTTTTTAGCCTGGCGGGATATTCTGGTGCGCTATAAGCAGACAG
>JANYBN010000013.1 GCA_025360785.1 Geobacter sp. | reverse complement strand
TCGTCCCGCTGCGTCGTTGTACGCGAATCCCATATCGCCAACAACTGTGGTCAGGAAGGTGGCGTCATTCAACGAACAGGGAAGAGGACCGGCCACGTCGACGGTATATATTTTCCCCGACACTTCCCCGCATGTGAGAAGGAGAGCTGCACCGGTTATGGGGCTCGTTCCAACATTCCCGACAACGGCTGATCGATAAACGTCGGTGATTCCGCTCTGGCTCAGAATCGCGAAGCTACCGGCCTCGCCAAGGCTTACCGGTTTCAGCGTTTGCGCTAACGGCTACAAAAATGCTGAGAAGTGCTCCCAAAATCAACTTTTTTGAATTTCTTTTACATTTGTTCATAAATTTGTCCCCTCCTTGGGGACTTTCAAACCTGAAAAGGATTTTGTGGCAAACCTGATTGCCTGCCACTTCTTGGGAAGGTATGAGGCAACTAACATGCCAGTGGAGAACTGCAGATATTGCGAGAGTAAGTGTTTGATTGTGCAGTATAAAATTGAGAGCGCGCAACAGGGATGAAGGATAAGCCGTCAGAGACAACCGTCGCATTTAACAGAACAGCCAGATATGAAGGGGCTGTGGCGCGACATTCGCTCGACGAGATTTGGAGTCATCGATAAAGGCAGGTCTGATCCCTGGGAGAGCTATGCTGCAATTGTTTTATTTGCTGTATTATGAGACAATTTACTTGCAAAAGAGGTAAGAGGAGGTGAGCTAAATGGCAACTTTTACTGATGAAAAA
This sequence comes from Geobacter sp., assembly GCA_025360785.1. GTDB lineage: Bacteria > Desulfobacterota > Desulfuromonadia > Geobacterales > Pseudopelobacteraceae > JACRCG01. The sequence goes on along the minus strand of JANYBN010000013.1, from coordinate 19,907 downwards.
GAAGTCAAAATGATCGAGGAATTGACCATAGATGCCGAAATATTGATAGAGATAGATGATGAGAGGAAGGATCTTAAAGAGAAACGCGGGATCATAAAAGAGACCTTATTTGCCGGTTCGCATAAATTGAGACACGTGATCCCGAATGCTCACTGACATTATGGGAGGTTATGGGCAATATCCTGGCGCACGGAAAAATGGAGGTTACGATGACTGGCAAAATTGAAAACTTAATTAACGAATTGCCTCAAGCATCCAACAAGCGTGTTGAAGAAATTGCTACGATTCTGGAAGGTTTTCTGTCCGATATAGAGTGCAAATACCCTTCTGAGGATGACTCCGGCAGCGCCTACGAATGTCAGAATATTCCTGAAGCAAAGGAGCTGATTGTGCTTGTCAGGGCATGGAATGAAAGTGACGAAGAATTGAAGGCAGGAGGCAGAAAAAGAGACGATTGGGATAGCGGAATCAAGGTAATAAATAAATTATCAACGGAATTAAAAACAATATTCAGCCAGATTTGCCTTGTGAGCACAGAGCTTGGTTAAGGCGACTACCCTCTATCGCGATGCTAACGTTGTGCGATTATGGAGGATGGATCAGACTTGGAAACCCCCGTTCGGGCAAGCCCGAACGGGGGTTTCTCATTTCACGCCATCAGCCTCTCAGCCTCAAGCTTTTCATCTCAACATCTTACTTATATTCCGGCATCTCATCAAACTGCAGATACTGATAGATCTTGTCCTTGTTCGGCTCGATCTTCTCTTTGTAGATTTTGAGGAACTCGGCCGGTTTCGGCAGTCTTCCCAACAGAGCCGTTACTGCGCCCAGCTCGGCGGAACCGAGATAAACCTTGGCGCCGTTGCCGATACGATCATCGAAGTTACGGGTCGAGGTAGAGAACATGTTGACCCCGTCCGGTACGCGAGCCTGGTTACCCATGCAGAGCGAGCAGCCGGCGATTTCGATACGGGCACCGAAAGCGCTGTAGACAGCGAAGTAGGCTTCCTCTTTGAGCTGTTTCTGATCCATGCGGGTCGGCGGGCAGATCCAGGTACGAACAGCAGGATTGAAAGGCTGACCGCGCCAGATCTCGGCGGCGGCACGGAAGTGACCGATGTTGGTCATGCAGGAACCGAGGAATACGTCCTGAATTGCAGTACCGGCTACTTTGGAGAGCAGCTTGACATCATCCGGATCGTTCGGGCAAGCCAGGATCGGCTCTTTGATATCAGCCAGATCGATTTCGATAACGGCTGCGTATTCTGCCGCTTTGTCAGCCTTCAGCAGGGTCGGTTTCTTGAGCCATGCTTCAACTGCCTTGATGCGGTTTTTCAGGGTATTAGCATCCGAGTAACCTTCGGCAATCATCTTCTTCATCAAAGCCACGTTAGATTTGAGGTACTTGGCAACCGACTTCTCGGACAGCTGGATACAACCGGCAGCAGCCGAACGCTCAGCGGCGGCATCGGTCAGTTCAAAAGCCTGCTCGACAGTCAGGTCGGGAAGACCTTCCATTTCAAGGATACGGCCGTTGAAGACGTTGACCTTGTTTTTCTTCGGCACGGTCAAAAGACCCTGCTTGATAGCCCAGAAAGGAATCGCATTTACAGCGTCACGCAGGGTAATGCCGGTGTTCAACTTGCCCTTGAAACGGACCAGAACGGATTCAGGCATATCCAGCGGCATGAAGCCCATTGCGCCGGCAAAAGCAACCAGACCGGAACCGGCCGGGAAGGAGATGCCGATAGGGAAACGGGTGTGTGAGTCACCACCGGTGCCGACAGTGTCAGGCAGCAGCAGACGGTTCAGCCAGGAGTGAATAACGCCGTCGCCGGGACGGAGAGCTACTCCGCCGCGCTCGGCGGTGAAGCCGGGCAGGTTTTTGTGCATCTTGACATCGGCAGGTTTCGGATAAGCGGCGGTGTGGCAGAATGACTGCATGTACATCGGAGCCTGGAACTTGAGGCATGCCAGTTCTTTCAGCTCGTCGGCGGTCATCGGACCGGTAGTATCCTGTGAACCGACCGTAGTCATCTTCGGTTCGCATGCAGTGCCGGGCAGAATACCGGCAACTCCGCAGGCCTGACCGACCATTTTCTGGGCCAGAGAGAAAGCCTGCTTGGCTTTTGGTTTAGGATTGACCGGCAGGGTGAACACTGTGGTCGGCTTGAGACCAAGAACTTTGCGGGCCTTGTCAGTTACGGCGCGACCGATGATCAGCGGAATACGGCCACCGGCACGGAATTCGTCCGGTACGGTGTTAGGGGCGATGGTGAGCTTGGAGAGGACCTTCTTCCCCTTCTCGTCGGTGATAACACCTTTTTTGGTATCAATTACGATTACATCACCGGTATTCATGCTGCTTACGTCTGCTTTGAGCGGCAGTGCGCCGGAGTCCTGAGCGGTATTGAAGAAGATCGGGGCGATAACGCCGCCGATGATAACACCGGCAGTCTTCTTGTTCGGTACGCATGGGATTTCGTCGCCGATTGCCCAGAGGACCGAGTTGCAGGCCGATTTACGTGAAGAACCGGTACCGACAACGTCGCCGACGAAAGCAACCTGAAAGCCATCCTTGCGGAACTTTGCGATTGTGGCAAGACCGTCTTTAAAGCGAGTCTTGCCCATTGCCAGAGAATGAAGCGGAATGTCGGGACGACTCCACGCATCGCCTGCAGGAGAGAAGTCGTCTGTGTTGATTTCGCCTTCAACCTTGTACACCTTGACTTTGATCGTCTCGGGTACACCTTTACGATTAGTGAACCACTCTGCATCGGCCCAGGATTTGAGAACCTTGGCGGCGGCAGCGTTCTTGCCGGTGGTGGCAAGCTTGACGACTTCGTCAAAAGCATCATAGACAAGTGTGATTCCGGACAGAGCACAGGCGGCTTCGTTGGCCAGAGCTTTGTCTTTGAGTGCGGCGACCAGAGGAGCCACATTGTAGCCGCCGATCATGGTGCCGAGCATTTTGATGGCATCAACAGGAGTAACCAGCGGAGATTTGATCTTGCCGGATACGACACCGGCCAGAAATTCTGCTTTCACTTTGGCAGATGGATCAACACCGGGGGAAACACGGTCTTTGATCAGGCCAAGCAGGAACTTCTCTTTCCCTTTTGGTGGTTTTACCAGCAATTTACAAAGATCGGCAGTCTGTTCAGGAGTGATCGGGAGTGCGGGAATGCCCTGAGCCGCCCTCTCCTTTTCATGTGCAAGATACGCTTCAATCATCTACTTTTCCTCCTTTTGTGGGATATTTTTACAGTGGTTAAGGCCGCTAATTCACTTGAATATATCGCATACTGTATACACTTTTAGGAAATGCCTTGTCAAATCATAATTATGCCAAAAAAAGTAACGGGCCTCCGGCAGATATATTCCGGAAGCCCGTTCATCGTCAAGGTATTTGCTACCTGCCACTTACTGAAGCGTCACATTCGCAACGACTACATTCATTCCCGCTATGGGAGCGTAAAGTGCATTTATATTTTTGGGATCCATCCAAGGTCAGGCTTGAAAGAATGGAACTTGCAGCCCTATACTCAACCGTTTAATCTACTCCGCAACACACGCCGCTGCAATAATGTCTGCATATCACGCCTGCCATCCAGTACGCCATACACGACGACGCAATCGCCTTCAATGGCATAGATAATTCGATACGGCTTGAAATGAATTTCGCGATAGAGGTGAATACCGATCCTCTCCAGTTCCGGTGGGAAATGACCTCGCTCCGGTAGAGTGTCCAAGCCCGACATACACAGCTCAAGCTTATCAAGCAAACGATCAGCTGACTCTGGTGAATCGTTCTGCTCAATATATTGATGAATATCAAACAGATCCCACTCTGCTGTTTCAAGCAGCACAACCGCATAATTCATATCTGCCGCCGCTGTTTGATTGAATCCCGTACACTTGCAAAAGCTGCTTCGACCGGCTTAAGCCGGCCAGCTTCATATTCCGAGCGACCAAGAGCAAGTATCTTAAGGAGTGCCAGGCTTTCCTGAGTACGTTCATATTCGCCGATATCCTGAAGTACTGCTTTTGCTTCGCCGTTCTGGGTGATGACGAGAGAACCCTGATTAGCTGCCAGATCATTAAGAATATCGGCTGCATGCGCCTTGAAATAGCTGATCGGCTTGACTGCATGTTGAAGTAACACTCGGCCTCCTCTTAAAAAAAGAATTTTATTTAGTCTATATTTAGTTCTGCAAAATAACAACTTTTTTCCATTTCACCGAGATACTTGAAATGATTATTGTTGTTCAAAAAAACCTCCGAAGCTTTAAAAGCCTCGGAGGTCAGGTTGGTACTATTGCCTATCACATAGCCTATACTACTGTTACTTCACCTTCGCCTGCTTGGCAAACCGTTCCTTCACCTCCGCCAACGACGAGTAATCTGGATATTTTTTCAACTGACTCTGCAACCGTGCAATGCGCTCGGCAAGCGGCGGATGCGTCGAGAACCACGAACCCTTTTTATCCTTGCTGGATGCTTCCAGTTTCTGCAGTTTCTCCAGAACCCTGATCATTGCAGAGGGGTCATACCCGGTGCGATAGGTTGTCTCCATCGCCGCAAGGTCGGCTTCGAATTCCATCTCTTTATCAAGACCCTTGTCAAACAGAACGGCCTGCATATCGCCTATTGCCGAAGCGAATTTCTTCCCCTTGTCACCACCAACACTCGCTGCGGTAATTGTCCCTACTCCTTGCAGGAGCTGAGCACGCTGGGTACTCTTCAATGCATGTTTCATAGATACGTGCCCGATTTCATGTGCCAGTACGGCTGCCAGCTCCGCCTCATCGTCCAGAATGGACACCAGGGCGCGACTGACAAAGACAACCCCTCCCGGAACGGCAAAGGCGTTCTGCACCGGACTGTCCAATACCGCGAACTGATACGGAATGGTAGCACGCTTGCTGTTGACGGCAAGTGCAGTTCCTACCAGGTTGACGTACTTCTGCAGAGCTTCGTTTTTCACGGGATTACCGAAACGCTGCAACCCTTCCAAAGCCAGACTTTCACCGATGTTGCGTTCGGTCTGGTAATCAATTTCCTTTGAACTTGAAGCAACCTGAGTCGCACCCTCGAGAATTTTCCTCTCTTTTGAATCAGGCTTGGCGAGATTCTGTATCTGGTCAAAAAAACCGGCTGAAGCTGACGAAGACGATACGGATAGAGCAATTAACACAAAAAGAAGTAAGAATCTCATTTTTTACCCCCTTGGATCTGGGCGTATTCGCCTATTTTGCCCTCTTTCAGAAATGCTTTCAGCTCGTTGGGGCTGACTTTTCGCGACAACACTACGTCAAGCGATTTTTTATATATTTCCGGTGTGCCACGATCTTTTGCATACTGGGCTGCCCCCGGAGAAAGGCCGCGGATGCTGCGAGCACTGTCGGCTTTGGCTGTTTTTATCTGGCTGCTTTTCATGCTGTCGCCGAAGATTCCACCGTCTCCGCCGGCAACTTCTGAAGCAGGCGGCGTTTCGGAGACCCGACCGGCGTACACCCACCCTTCTTTTCCGGCAGTGGTCCTGACTTTCAGCCAGCGACCGCCAGACTCGACAACCGTAACCTCCGCGCCTACCAGCACATCAGCAACATTTTCGGACGTGGCTGATGCCTCGGCTTTGAGTGTTGTACCTTCACTGGACACCCAGCGTTTTTCTTCCGCCATTGCTGTAGCAGCGATCAGCAACAGAGCCAATCCTGCAACCATGCTACGTGTAATTCTCATTGTGAACCTCCTTTTGTAAATGTTTGTACTTCGCATTTTTGTAACATTTTGTTTTTAGTAGGTTGGGCAAAGGAGGCTTCATGCCGTGCCCAACATAGCGCCGCTTCCGTTGGGCACGCTAGCTTTGCCCAACCTACGGCCTTTTAAATCCTCCCCCGATGTTCTATCCTATCTACAGATAATCCCCGGTCAATACGAATGCCCCCCAATAACCGGGGTGTGGATAGCGGTTTTTTACATGCTGCATCGCCCGACTCAGGCTTTCCGCTTTGCCATAGCTCATGTAATTGCGATAAAACTGTTTCATCATGATTGCCGTAGAAACGTCACTGACCCGCCAGAGGCTGGACATCAGCGAATGAGTGCCGGCAAAAATGAACGCCCGGTTCATCCCGACCACATCATCGCCGCTCCGTATATCTCCCAGACCGGTCTGACAGGCGCTCAACACGACCAGATCGGCCTTGATATCGAGGCCGAAGATCTCCTCTGCCTGAAGTTTGCCGTCCGCCTTGCTGTTTTTGGCCAGCCTGATCGCCGAAAAGAGCGGATTGACCGGATCGAACTCGCCATGAGAAGCGATATGGATAACACCGAATTCGCTGATATGCTCGCGAATCCAGCTCTCGGTGGCTCGCTCACGGGTCAATGTCGTCACATCGGGATAATTCCAGCGCAGGGTGCCAGCCTCACGTTCGGCAAAGGGGAGATCGAGTGCGGCATTGCCGAGATCCGGGTTGCCGATCGCCAGAATGTGCAGTTTTTTCTCTGTACTGCGTCTTGCCAGCGTGTATTTCAAAACCGAGGCCGTCGGCAGATAAAACAGCTTCTGCCGGTCAACAAGATAATCACGCCCGTCGTTCAGGGTCGCAAAAGCCAGATAATGGAGGCTGCCGTGCGGAACGATACCGACCGCATTAAGCTGCCCACTGCCCGCCAGCGGCTGTGCCACCAACAGGTCATACAGTTCGCGCGACTGTTTTTCAAGCGGCTCCAGATTCTGCAGCATCCGGCGGTATGATGCAATTTTGGCTGCCAGTTCCCTGGCCGATATATTCTGAATTATCAGCGTTGACCGGTCATGGTCGATCTTCCAGCATAGCAGCCGGTCGGCAAGCTGATAGTACGACAGCAGGACAACACCGGGCTCCAGGAGTTTGCGGATATCATCAATCGACGTCGGGTTCACCTTCACCAGAGCAAGCAGTTCGGGGCGTTTCCGTTCAATGTCGATGAGCAGATCCTGATAGTCACCGCGCAGTTTTTCCAGCGCCAGGGCGGAGCGGGCCCGGTCTTTCGGGTTCACCGCCTGAACCGACAGATTCTCCTGCTCCAGCATCTGATCCTTGAGACGGATCTGGCGGTCGTACAGCTCCTGATCCACCGATCCTTTCAGCGACAGCCGTTGGCGACCGAGAATATCGATCAGGTTGCGCGAGCGGGAGCGTTCCGCCACGGCAAACGCCTCGTCACTCCGCTGCAGATCTACCAGCAGACCGACCAGCCCGGAATAGACATCCATCTTGTCGGCCAGAAAACCGTCTTTCAGCTGGTCCAGCTTGATCTCGGCCCGCAAGCCTTCAACCGTATCCAACGCCTGCTGGTATGAAGCAACCGCTTTGGCATTATCTCCGGCATTTTTCTGCAGCCGCGCCAGACCAAACAGTGCCCGCCAGCGCACTTCCCTGAGCAGCATCGCATCGGCAAATTCAAGAGCTTTCCGGTAACTCGCCTCTGCCGCAGCCGGCTGTTTCAGCTCTGCTTCGGCATCGCCGCGCGCAAGCCAGATCTTGGCCAGGTTGACCTTGTCACCTATTTCGGACGCCATGCCAGCGGCCTCGGAAAACTGCTGCAGCGCAGTGGCGGCATCCCCCATTTTCAGGCGTGTCTGGCCAAGGTTGCGCAGATCGTAGGCCATCGCCCAGCGGGAACCGAGTTTACGGTCGATTATCAGCGCCTTTCCCAGCGTTTCCAGCGCCTTGGGGTATTCACCCGCTTCACGCTGAACCAGGCCGATGTTGTTGAGTGTCGTCGCGACCTCATCACGCCTGACCGCCAGATGTTCGGCGCGTTCCAGCGCACCGCGAAACTCCAGCTGGGCGCGCTTGTTGTCTCCAAGAGTCCACCAGATCAGACCGCCGGTATTCTTTGCCATAACCTGCTCAAGCGGCCATTTTTCGGCCAGCGCGTTTTTTTCCACCTGGTCGCGTAGGTCAAACGCCTCCTGATAACGACCCTGGAACCAGGCGTTATTGGCCTGCTCCAGCACAATCCGCATCTTCGTGCGCAGATCCTTGGCGCCGACTTTTGCCAGCGCATCGCTGTAGAACTTGTCGGCGGACGGAAAGTTGCCGAGCAGCCGCTGACAGCGCCCCCGCTCAAGCAGCGTTTCGGCTTCCAGTGCCGCGTTGGCAGCCTGCGCATAAATTGCTCCCGCCTGGGCATAATACTGCTCAGCCACGGCATACTGATTGAGTCGCAGGTCGTAGATGCGGCCCAGATTGCGGTACTGCTCGGCCAGAGAGACATCATCCTTCAAGGTGCGGCGCAGGCCGGCGGCTTCCTCGAAAATGGTCCGGGCGGCAGTGAAATTGACCGCGTTTTCCATCACGACGCCAAAATCGGACAGCGCCGCCGCCTGCTCTTTGGCCATGCCGAGATCGGCAAAAATACCGACCCCCTCTTTCAGTGACACGGCGGCAGCAGCGAAGCGCTCGGCATTCCCCTGCAGCAGGCCGAGCCGCAGCAAGGCATCGGCATGTTCGGCTGAATATGGCTTTTCCTTGGCCAGACCCTTGACCAGAGCATCGGCGTGGACGATGGCGCGCTCGGTAAAGCCGGCGGCAAACGCGCTTTCACGGGCATAGCGGTGCAGCTGGCTGCGATGCTTTGCCAGGCTTAGATTCTCCTCAACTATTGTCAGCGCACTCTCGAACAGGGAGAGCGCTTTCGGGAATGACCCGGCGTTGTGGGCCAGCACCCCGGCTTTGCCGTATTCGGTGAAGCGGCTTTTACCCAGCTTGGCCGCCTCCACAGCATCCGGCCCCCAGTCGCCGAGCAGAAGCCAGCCCGGCCCAAGCTGTGTGCGGGCAGCGCCGACCGACTGGCTGGCGTAGGCTGTGACAAAAGCTTTTGATTCACCTGGAGTTCCGGCGGCCAGCAGCAGCGATGGCACACCCTGCAGCGCCGTCAGATGCCCCAGGCTGTAGGCCTGGCGTGAACCGGCACGTGGTGCGACGACCAACGAGAGATTTTCCGCCGACATCAGGTCGGCAAACGGGTGACGTTGACCCTTTTCATCTTCCCATAACGGCAGGGAATAGCCGCTCCCGCCAGGGAGTGACGGTACTTCAGGCAAAAGACCGGCCCGGGTCGGGAGCACCAGGGTGTGGGCATCAAACAGCCTTTCCGTCATCTGCAGCGACGGCAGTTTGGCGAACGGTTCGGCGTTCTGCCACCACCCGGACGGATCGAGGATCTGACGCCGGAACGGCTTGCGCTGCACAACCGACTGCAGCAGATGGCTGGCGCTTAAACCCCAGCTGGTCACCGGCGCGGCACTAAATCCGGACGGTTCCTCGTATGCCGCCAGTACCGGTGGCACGGCGGCAAGCCTGGCATCGAGCGCCTGGCGGTCCACAGTTTCGGAGACAATGCCCTTTTTGCCGCCGATGGTAAAGAGCAGCCAGCGCTCGTTCTCCAGCGGCGTGAAGCGGAGCAGCGTCTTCCCCGGCAAGTTTTCCTGAACATCGATAAGTTCGACCGGTTGCACAGAGATCAAACGACAGAGTTTGCCTCCCTTGCCGGCGGCGCACTCCTTGTTGAAAGTGATCTGAAGATTTTTAAGACGCTGCTGGACGGACTTCAAGGCGTCGCTATCTCCGGATTGAGACAGAGTGCTCAGGTCAACAGAGGCTGCCGCCAGGCGCAGCGCGCCTTCTCCAGCCAGCGCGTAAAAAGCCGGGAGACGTTCCAGCCTGGCTCCGAAAATATCATCAACAGCCGCCTGTTCCTGCTGTAGACGCAGTTGCAGATATTCCTTATCGGCTGCCGCTGCCTTGGCAATCATGGCACGGAGCCGGTCGATCTCGGCCAGACGTGGTGCTGCGGCTCGAAACTGTCCGGCGGTGGCCGGATCATCCAGGCCGAGAGCGCCACGGCCAAGCAGCTGAACGCGTTCCAGCTCACTCAACCTTTCCAGCAGGGCAAACGACTGTTCGGGGTTTTTGACGGCGATTTTTTCAAGTTGCGTGGCGAAGAGCTCCATAAGTTCGCCGCGCTGGAGATCATATTCCGTCAGCGGCAGGCGTTCGATCAGCTCCAGCGCTTCCTCATAGCGCCCAAGTGCAGCAAGGGCGCGCCATTCCAGCGCATACGCTTTCGAGTCGTGTGCTTCGGCCAGAGCGGCGCTGCGGGCCGCTACAGCGCCTTCGGTCAGGCCGAGCGCGGCAAGGACAGCACTACGGTTAAGCTGGGCAACCGTTCGCTGGCGGCGCTGTTGCTGAAGCACCTCGGTATTGTCGCTATCGGCCGGAAGTGACACTGTTTTGTCCCAATGTCCCAGCGCCTTATACAACAGCGCCTGACGACTGCCGTCATCAGCTGCCGCCTGGGCCAGCCGGGTAATTATCGCCCCGGCGTCGCTGTGATAGCGGCCGTAGACCAGCGGCGGCAGAGCGTTACGGGAACCTTCCGCCAGCCTGGCAACCCGTGCTTCGGCGGCGAGATAGCCGGCAATATCACCCGGATTTGAGTCGCCGGCCAGCAGTTGACCCCAGTTCACCAGATTAAGCATGGCGCTGATCGGGTTGCCCCCCTGTAATGAGAGGAGTGTGGAACGGTGAAAACCTGACGTCGCGTTGTTCAGATCACCCAGCGCATAATCGATGTGAGCGGCGCGGTGACTCAGCAGCGCAACCCCGTATATATCACGCAGCGCTATTTTTTTGTCATCGGCAGGATAGCGGTTCAGTTGATTCTTAAGCAGCACGGAGGCCGCTGCCGGGTCACCCAGCTCGGATTGAATGCGGGCCAGATAAATCTCGGCGAGCCGTTTTTCCTGATCGGCGCTGAAGCCGAAGGCAGCTTCGGTGGAGCCGCCTTTGTCGAGGGCCACGTTTGTGTTCACCGTCAGCAAGCCGCCGCTCCGTTTTGCCGGGGCTTTCGATTTTGGCGGATTCGTAGCGATCAGTGTCAATAGTTCGGTGAAGCCGTCACGGCTAAGACGCAGCAGGCGCTGCTGCTCTTCACCGGAGGCTGTGTGCGCCTCCTTATAAGTGGCAATACTGGCCGAACGCCGGTTGGAGGCGAGGTTACCGCTGAAGCCCAGCCCCTGATTCAGCTTGAAGGCGGCATCGAACTGCTCTCTGGCAGCGGCATAGCGATCCGCTTCAAGATATGCCAGCCCAAGCCGGTCATGGATCTCCGCCGCCGTTTCCACCAGGCGCGGCACGGCGTCCAGCTCTTTTTCTACGGCAGCAATCATGCCGTTCAATTCGGCAGCGCTTTTGTCGGCCGCCTCCTTGTTCCAGGAAGGCGCTGAGGCAAGCAGGGCTTTTTGCCGCACCGCTAGTAAGCGCATGGTTTTATCGAAACTGGTCCACCCGCTTGAGGGTGGCGCATCCGGGGGAGAAGCACCCAGCCGTTCAAGTTCGGCGGTTATCAACTGATGCTCGCTCAGTGCAGCCTCAGTGGCGGGACTCCGCTTTGTTGCGGAGAACAGCCTCTCTACAACCCTCCGCGACAGTCGCCCGAACAGTTCGAGCGGCCGGGACGGGTTCAAACGCGCCTCGGTCAACTGCAGTGCCCGCAGATAGCCGCTGATCGGAGCTTCTTTTTCACGCATCTGGAATGCCACGGCGGCATAACGCTGCTGAAAGATCAGCTCGGTATCGGGATTATCAAACGGAATCCCCGAGGCGAGTCTCTGGCTGTAGAACTTCCAGGCTGTGGCCTTGCTGCCGAGCAGATAAGCGATATTGCCGATGTTTAAATCGAGGTTGGCCCGGTTTTCCGGCTGTTCCTGCGGTTTGTTGAGCAGCCAGGCGCGGCGATAAAGCAGCAGCGCCCTCTCCAGTCCGCCCCGTTCGCCATGCACCGTCTCGGCAACCTCGGCAATGTACCCCCTGGTCTGGGGAGGATACTCCGATGACGGCATCCGGTCCGCCGATCTGGCAATCAGGCGGTCAGCTTCATCAAGAGGTTCCCTGCCCGGCAGATAGGTCAGCGTCAGCCCGGTTGCATACAGCAGCACCGGATCATCCGGATAGGAGTCAAGCAGTTTGCGATAGCGATCAAGCAGTTCCTGACTCTGTCCCATGGCGGCAACCGACTTGATATAGCCGCGATGCGCCTCTACACTCCGCCCGTCATAACGGATCAGATCGAGAAAAATCGAGCGGGCGGCGGCGATTTCCCCCAGCCGGTACAGATTTTCCCCCGCAGCTACCGTTTTGCGGATATAGGCGGCCCGTGCCAGCTGGTAGAGCGGCGTATCCTCCGGCTGCTCGCTCATTTCGGTTTCATAGAGCGCCTTGGCTTCAGCGTATCGTTCCTCGCGATAGAGCACTTCCGCCAGGGCAAAGCGCGCCGCAGCGGTCGGAGACGGCAGCACGGAGATATTTTCCAGCACGGTGCGATAAGCATCCTTGGCTTTGGCCCACTCATTGGCCCGATACGCCTCGTCACCCAAACGGTTCCAGGCGCCCATTACCAGACGCGGGAGAGACACCCGGTACCGTTCTGCCAGCGCCGAAAGGGCCGCCTGATCGGCGTGATCGCGGGGAGAAACCTGATCCAGAATGGCGGTGATTGCCGCTTCAGCCCATTCTTCCTGATCGCCGTACAGGGTGGCAACTTCGACCAGCGCTTTTAGTGCACCCTCCCCTTTTTCGAGCTTTGCCAACAGCAAGGCACGGCGCAGGGCAGCCTCCGCCTTGAGCGGACGGGAAACATCTTTCAAGCCGGCAACCTGTTCAGCCAGACCAACCGCGGTCAGCTGATCTGCCGCGCCACCACCGAAATCAGCCAGCAGGCGCGCGGTGTCGATCAGAGAGCGAGCCGTGGCGTCTGCGCCATGGTTTAGCGCAGCGGCTTTCATGGCCAGTTCCGCTTCACGGAGTATTTCCTGGCGGCGCTGTACCAGAACGGCACCAGTGCAGCGCTGTGCTGACTGGACTCTGATCCGGGCGATGCCGGCCAGGGCCGCTTCCTGCGGAAAGAGATTATAGCGACGAGCTACCGCTGCATACTGGTCCTCGGCCTGCGCTGTTTCACCAGCCTGTTCCATCAGTCCGGCCAGCGCCAGTCCGGCCAGTGCCCCTTCAACCGTCGGGGCGTCTTCCCGCGCCAGCACCCGGGCGGCAGCCAGTCTGGCATGAGCCGGATCCGGCGGTTGACGTTCCAGCAGTATGCGGGCCAACACCCACTGCTGGGCAATGGTCGGTCGATCAGGGATTTCACCGGAGGCAGGAAGAGACATAACCTGTCCGCCACCGGCCAGACCGGCGACGAAATAAAAATGGTCACCAGCCGGAAGCGGCGCCACCGCCATCAATGCGGCAGAGGTCAGAGGAGCAGCGAAAGGGAAACCGTCATCACCGACCCGTTTCAGATGCAGACGATAGATCTGCCCCGACTCCTGACCGGTCGCGTCATTGCCGCCGAGAGCGGACTGGCGGGTAAACAGCAGTGTATCCGTACTTTCCCAGGCCGGATAGAGGTCGCGGTCGCTGCCGCTCGTCAACCGGGTCAGCTCTCCCCCCCTCTCGTTCCACAGCCAGAGATCGCCATTTGGATCGGATTTTCGCGATACGAACAGCCACCTGTTTCCATCCGGTGCAGGGGCGGCAAAAGCGGCATCGATAGCAATAGGTAACGGTTCACTACGGTTATCCTTGAGATAAAGCCGCACGAGTTCACGCCGTTCCGATCCGGGCAACTGGCGTTGATACACAACCGCCGCTCCGTCAGCCGTAAAGACCGGTGCATCATCGGCGGATTCGGGCCCTGTCAGCCGCTGAGGTATGGAGTCGGTCTTTGTCAGATTAATCAGCCAGACATCGCCCTTCACGTCATCTAGTGCATCAACATAGACAACGAGTGTGCCGTCGGCATTAAGGGCCGGAGCGGCCAGACGGACCGGGCTTGAATGGAGCAGGCGCGGCAGTTCCGGAACAGCGGCGAAGGAGTGAAGCCAGAGTTCATCCCCCTTGTCACCCCGCTCAACCGTCACCATCCGCTTGCCATCGGCAGCCCTGGCAACGTACAGAACCTGACGCGAACTAAAAATGGCGGGCTGCGGGATTACTTCCGGACGGGAACGGGGCGCCGGGCGGGGCGCAGCCGGGGCCAGCAGCTCATCACCAAGCGGCAGAGCTGTAGCTACAGAAGAACAGATCAGCAGAACCAGCGTTAAATGGCAGAGAACCCAGAGTGAGCGACGCCATTTCATAGCGTCTGCCACCGGCCATCGGCTTCCTGGACTTTGGCGCCAGGCGCGCTGTTCTGGCGGTTAATCTTGGCAAACACCTTGCGAATAGCCGGTAAATCCTTGAGCGTAAAGTTTTCATTGGTCTGCACCACTCGCATCATCAATACTTCCCGCGCCTGGTTGACCTCCTTGACGACCTGCTGGAATTCGGCTTCGCTGTAGTTGGCGGCAAATGACTTCAACTCTTCAGAAGTAACTTTCGGAGTCTCACGCGTAAACGGGGTAAGCAGCCCTTCCTGATTTTCGCCAACCCAGCCGAAACGTTTGAAAGTCTCGACATCATCGGCATGAAAGGCTATGGTCTCCAGCGCCCGGGTGGCATCAATCTGCTCCGGCGTATGGCGGGGCGGCGCGTCTATTTTTCCGGTGGGAGAGACGCCCCGCACCGAAGCAACCAGCAGCATATCCTCGTTCAGACTGTTATAGGTTCCGAGCACCTGGTTTTCAAGAGAGGTCCGCTCGCTGACGACATTGACATCGACCTTGGCAAGGGTGCAGCCGGATATAAAAAGAGCCAGGCAGAGAGCCAGTGGTATGTTACGCAGTGTCCTATTGTGCATACTTCCTCCGCTTCAATGATAGTTCACCTTTTGGGCCGACAATCAGGGTATCGGCACGCACCAGATCCAGAACGTCACGCAATGCCTTGATGGCCGCCCTGTTCTTGACCAGTTCCTGGCGCAGCGGCAGTTCTGAAATGCGCATCCGCTCCACCTTCGGTATATCAACCGCCACGCCTTTAATGTAAGCCTCCCCTTCCATGCTGAAAGCTCCATCGACAGCATTGGCACGCAGCCCCTTCAGACCGCCCAGCCGCAGCATTTTACGCTGTGCAACCACCTGCTCGTTACGTTCGTACGGATCGAGGCTGAAGAGCGCCCGTTCCAATGTATTCGATCC
Organism: Geobacter sp.; assembly: GCA_025360785.1. Lineage (GTDB taxonomy): Bacteria > Desulfobacterota > Desulfuromonadia > Geobacterales > Pseudopelobacteraceae > JACRCG01. Next base: position 4,771 of record JANYBN010000013.1, on the reverse strand, counting down.
GATCTTGCGCACATTCACCGCAAGGCGCAGCTGTTCGAACAGTTCCCGCTGTTCTGCAGTCAACGGCGCAGTCAGGCTCATCTCTCCGGTGATTTCGGCATCGCGATCAAGCTGCTGTTTTCTGGTTTCCTTGGGCAGCATCAGGGTTATATCCAGATTTGAAAACGAACTGCCGATAGCAATATTCGGAAGCTCCGGTTTCAAGTCGAAAACGGCACGCGCAAGCAGGGTTCCACCAAGCAGATCTGCCTGAAAGAAGCTGAGCCCCGTTTTATCCTGATTAAAGAGCAGATCGCCCTCCAGCGCGGTGATCTCCAGCGGCACTCCGGACGACGTTTTTGTTGTGATGCGCCGGATGGAGAAAGATCTGGCCCCGCGAACATCGCCGCGCAAATCAGCGTTAATCCTGCCGACAATTTCCGCAGCACCGGGATTAGCCAATACAACAGCGGCCGGCCGAACCAGTGCCGTCGAGAGCGGCGTCCAGCGTTCCCCCTGAGACGCAGCCAGCGCATAGGATCTATTAATCGTGATATCTGAGCGCATATCTTCAACTTTGGTACCATTGGCAAGCTGAACGCAAAAATCCTTCGTTTTCATGGAACAGCGCAACGCCAGTTCATGACCGGCGGTGAGATCGGCGCGTACGCCGCCACTGATGTACCCGGCGACATCAAAGCCAGGCAGGAGCATCTTTAATTCACGCGCAAAGGTACCATCCACAGTGGCAAACAACGTGGCATCAAGGCGTTTGATCAGTGTCGCCGTACTGAACGGCAGCTTTTCTTCCAGCAACGCATCAAGGCGACCCACGCTCAGCTCGGCTTCGTGCGAGACCGCCAGAGGATCAATCCGCAACTCTTCGCTGAGACGGAACTCCCGCCAGTCGGATAGTTCACCGTTGAACACAAATGAACCATGCTGGGCCGGCAGCTTTCCGGCGGTTCCCGGAAGGCCGCTCAGGGCGGAAAAAAGCACTCCGCCTTCAATCCTGGCCGATTCACCTTTTTTAGTAACAACAACCCGCAGATCAGGCTTGGTGCGCAGGCCTGTCAGCTTGATCACCCCTTTGGCTGAAGGTACCGTTGCAGATATGTTATCAAGTTTCAGGCCCAGTTCAAGTTTGTCCAACAGCGCCAGTCCGGCTTTGGCATTTTTTATGGGGTTTTTATCAGCTACGAAAGCCTTTTCCGGCAACGGTGCGGCGATATTCCATAGAGCACTAATAACGCCGTCCGCCTTCAAACCTGACGGGACAAACGGGGCGGCAAACGGCATTACGCGCCGCAGGTCAAGCCGCACAGTGCCTTTTGTTGCGGCACGTTGAGGCGCCCCCCCCGAAAGCGCTGCCTCCGCGGTAAGCTGGATAAAATCGCTTGCCGAAATATTTGCAGTTGCTCGCTGCATGGTCGGCCGCCCCACTTTGTCGGCAGGAAGATGAAGTCCGGCCGCTGTCAGAGAGGCGGAGAACGGGATCGGAGGCAGTCGTTTGCCGGCGCTGGCAGCCTGCAGGAAAGCAATGGTGACAGCCAATTCCGGAAGACTAGCCTCAATTTCGCCGTTTTCGGCAGCACGGGCTATAATCTTTAGTTGTTCATGTACCTTATCAATTGTCAGCTGTGATCCGAGTGATGCGTGGTCAAGATCGAGGGCTTGAGTCAACACGGCGGAAGCGGCCACCTTGCGCGGCGAAGCGCTTTTCAGATTGAGGTCAGTGACCGTCAGCCCGATCTTTCCGCTCGCCCCCTGAAGAATTAGCGGCTGAGCACCGGAAAGCGAGGCTCTCCTTATGCTCCAGAGCAGGTCAGCCGCCAGCCTGGTCGGCAGTTTGTTGGTCAGCGGACATTCAACCTTTTCGACGATCAGTTCGATATTCTCAGCGTTCAGCTCACCTTTTTTCTGTGACAATCGAACTCGGGGTAGCTTGACGCCCATTCCGGCGAGAACAAGAGTACCGTCATTAGCGGGGCCGGCCAGCTTCAGATTCATTGAACGGATAAAGGCTTCGCCGACAAGATCCTTGACCGGTGCGTTAGCAGGAAGAAAAGGCGCGGCCAGCGAGAGCCCCCGGGCAAGATCAAGCCGCAGAGGGCCGAACTGGAGCTCCAACGAACGTTCCGGAACAGTGGGATTCTTTACTGACGCGCTCCAGGCGGCATCAATGAGACCAGGAATTGACAACTTACCAGCGGGGAAACCAACCTGCTGGCGGATGTGATCGGTGGCAATCTGCTGCTGCAGCTTAAAATCAAGCGGGCCAACCCGTTTTGCTTTCAGTGAACCGCCGCTTGCAGCCAGTCCGGATGCGTCAATGGTCAGCAGTGCATGCAGATCGCGCTTGGAATCGGCTTTTGCGCGCAACTGAAGATCAACTCTTCCTTCCGGTTTTGGAGATTTTGGCGGGACAAATGCCTGTGCGACCGCCATCAGTCCGGGCAGATCAAGTTTCAGGCGGGCGGCAAATCCGTCAGCATGGCTGAGTCCGCCAGACAGCGTGATGCTTGTGCCGGGTGCCGACGCATCAACGGCAAAAAGTGCCGAGGCGGGATGAATTCGCTGCTCTTTGGTGACCAGATCACTTACCCTGGCGTTGAAATCGACTTTTCCCAGTTCTCGCCCATCCACCGATACCCTGCCATTAACCTCGGCAGTAATCGGTTTGGCAGCCAGAGAAGGCATAGAAAAACGGAACGAAAAGTCCTGCAGGCGAAGCTGTTTTCCCGGCACTGTGGCGCGCCCCGGAGTGGAGTATCCCAATTGCAGAGGCGTCACCTCAACCATGACACGCACATCCACCGGCAGCGGGAAATCAAGCCCCTGAATACGTTGAATTGATTCTGCCAACAGAGTCAGCGGATCTTTGGCTGATGGAGCTGGCGGTGGCTTTTGCGGGCCGGGAGCGAGTTCAACCCTGACGTTTTGTATCCGGACCGCTAGGTCGATACCGAAGCGTCCGTCTGCACCGCGGCCGAATGAAGGTGCAATAATCACCTGATCGATTTCTGTTTTTAAAAGAGGCGCAGGACCGTCACCAAGTTTAAGACCCGACATTTTCAGGCCGTCCGACCAGGAGATGACGAGACTCGACCAGTCCACCTGGCGCTTCATGGAGGACGAAAGGGATTTTTGAATTCGGAGCTGTGCAGCATTGCTGTTAATGAGACTTGGAAGAAAAAAAAGACAACCAAACAGCAGCAACAGACCGGCTGTGATGGCCAGTGCTACTATTTTGATTGCGCGTTTGATATTTATTTTGCGAAAGGAAAATTTCATAGGATGCTTTGAAACCGCGTGGCTGGGTGTGCCGCGTAGAAACAGCGCAGTTTAGTGCACGAAGCACCATAAAGTGAGTAAATAAGTATCGTAGTCATTTGAAGGGATTATAACATAAAAAAGGGGGGAATACATAACTGCATCCCCCCCTTGATTTCATTCTCTGAAATTATTTAATTACTACACCTCACGGCCACCTGCAGCAGCCCATTTCTCGAGCATTGCAGTAGTAACAGACTTAGGACGCTCAAGAGCGTAGCCGAGGCCACGGTCCCAAGTGATATTGGCCATGCAGCCAAGTGCGCGGCCTACACCGAACAGAACGGTGTAGAATTCAAACTCGGTCAAACCAAAGTACATCTGGATAACGCCGGACTGTGCGTCAACGTTTGGCCATGGGTTTTTGGTTTTGCCGTGCTCAGTAAGAACGCCTGGAGCAACTTCGAAGATCATGGAGATAACTTTGAACAGCGGGTAGTCTTTGAGGCCCTCAGTATTCAGACAGAACTCACGCTGTGAGGTATAGCGGGGATCGGTCTTACGGAGAACTGCGTGACCATAACCAGGAATAACCTGACCGGCATTAAGAGTGTCCCAGAGAGCTGCTTTGATCAGTTCTGCGGTAGGCTCGACACCTTTGCAGTATTTCTCCTGGAACTTGAGAGTCCAGTCGAGAACTTCCTGATTGGCAAGACCGTGCAGAGGACCGGCAAGACCGTTCAGGCCTGCAGAGTAGGCATAGTAAGGATCGGAGAGAGCCGAGTGAACCAGATGTGTCGTGTGGGCCGAAACGTTACCGGACTCATGGTCGGAGTGCAGGATGAAGTACATACGGGCAACGTCCTTGTACTCCTCTTTCTGGCCGATCATATGGGCAAAGTTGGCGCCCATGTCAAGGCTCGGATCGATAGCGATCTGTTTGTCGCCGCGATACTTCAGGTTGTAAATAAAAGCAGCAATGATCGGAATACGGGCAACGATATCGCACGCATCTTCATACACATATTCCCATGCGGTCATTTTGTTGAATTTACCTGAGTTATAGAAACCGGCAAACTTGGAATCTTTCTGCAATGCCAGCATGGCCACGGAGAGCATGACCATCGGATGGCTGTCACGCGGCAGTGCGCGAAGGGCAGTGAATACGTACTCGGGTACTATCTGGCGGGTCTTCCACTCGGCTACAACCTCGGCAACCTGGGCATCTGTCGGTACGTCACCTGTAAGAAGCATGTACCAGAAGGACTCAACGGTCGGATAGGCAGAACCAGGAGCCTTGGGTAGCGCCGCAAAGGTCTCTGGAATAGTCTTGCCACGGAAACGGATACCTTCCTGCGGATCCAGATAGGAGATGTCGGTTACGAGCGAACGGATATCACGTGCACCGCCGATGCATTGGTCAATGGTAACCTGATCAATGATGACATTGCCAAATTCTTTAACAAGTTTGGTTGTGCGGGGACGGTGTTCCTCGATCTTCTGCTTGAGTGTGTCTTTC
>JANYBN010000001.1 GCA_025360785.1 Geobacter sp. | reverse complement strand
TAATCGGCTGCTTTCCTATCCATGGAAAAACATTCTTTTCAAGACGTTCAAGTTTGTGCTGTGCATGACTGACAACCCATGTATGAGCGAATTTACTGTGCCATTCACGGGCTATAACTTCAAAGGTGTTTGCGTCCTGCTCTCCTTGTGACGCCTTTTGAGCCTTCTTTGCAGCGTTGGGGTCAACATCGTTGGCAAGCAGCTTTTTGGCATCTTCACGGCGTTGTCGGGCATCAGCAAGAGTAACAGCAGGGTAAGCACCAAAAGTTATTCGTTTGCCCTTATCATGATAGCGGTATTTGAAATGCCATAATTTGCCGCCTGAAGGAGTAACCAGAAGATAGAGCCCTCCTCCGTCAAAAAGGGTAATCTCTTTTTCTTGCGGCTTCGCGTTCCTCACCTGAATGTCAGAAAGTGGTGCAATCCTTTTAGGCATGACATTATCCTCCATTTTGGGTACATCCGTTTTTGTTTGGGTACATTTACAAACTGAATCTGTACCTAAAATCATCAGATGTACCCATACCAGAACATACTATAAAAGACAACAAACAATAAAAAACCCCCTATTTTCAAGGAGGTTAAGTACTTCATTGCATCTTATTTGATATTTAATTGGTGCCCGGAGCCGGAATCGAACCGGCACAGCGTTTCCGCCGAGGGATTTTAAGTCCCTTGCGTCTACCAGTTCCGCCATTCGGGCATACTTACTGTGAAAATTACACAGCCTGGCAATCAGGTACTAATAAATATAATCAATTGCAAAAACAGGGATGAACTATATACAACAATCCAGGTTAAAATGGAAGTCTTTTGACTACAGCAACATCTTTACGCGATAGTGCTTAACTGACAGCGGTATTTTGTAAAAAACACTACACTACATCGAATACGAACGGTTGAGAAGGACATCGACCTGGCTCTACTCTCCGGCACTCACAAATTGCATTTTCCCACCTATTCTGATAGAAAAAACATCTTAAATAAACTCCGGCAGACAATCCAAGCCGGAGTTTGGAGATTAAATGGAATTTACGCTTCTTAAAAAAGACCCCAACTGTTCGGCACGCCTCGGAATCGTCAGCACCCCTCACGGCGACATCCAGACTCCGATTTTCATGCCGGTAGCAACTCACGGTGCCATGAAACCACTTACACCGGCACAAATAAAGGAGACGGGGTCACAGATTATTCTTTCGAATACTTATCACCTGCATCTGCAACCGGGAGAGGGTCTGGTAAAAAAGGCCGGCGGCTTGCACAAGTTCATGGCATGGGATAAACCGATACTGACCGACTCCGGGGGGTTTCAGGTATTTTCCCTTCCCAACAAGCGCATCACCGAGGAGGGAGTTTTCTTCAAACATGAGATCACCGGATCAGAAATATATCTGGACCCTGCGACTGCAACCAGAATTCAGCAGGATCTGGGCGCCGACATCATAATGGCTTTTGATGAATGCATTCCCTATCCCTGCGACAGATCATACGCCGAAAAATCAACCCATAAGACGATTCGATGGCTTAAAGAGTGTCAGAATGCCATGACTGATAACGGTCAAGCCCTGTTCGGCATTGTCCAGGGGAGTGTCTATGAAGATCTGCGGGAAATGTGTGCAAAAGAAATGCGCAAACTTGACCTGCCTGGTTACGCCATCGGAGGGGTCAGCGTCGGTGAAGGTCTGGAACTTCTGAAAAAGATTGTCGGTTTTACCACCCCGCACCTTCCCGAAGACAAGCCGCGCTATTTAATGGGTGTAGGCCTGCCTGAGGACATCCTGGAAAGCGTTGAGCGCGGCATCGATATGTTCGACTGCGTTATTCCGACCCGCTATGCCAGAAGCGCCACCCTTTTTACCCGTCGCGGCAGAATCCGCCTGACCAACAAAAACTACAAACGTGATTTTTTCCCCATTGACCCGAGCTGCAACTGCTATACTTGTCAAAATTTCAGTCGGGCCTACCTTCACCATCTCTTTGTATCCAATGAAGTCCTCTCGGCAGTATTGTCGGCTATTCACAATGTGCATTTTTATCTGGCAATGATGGCAGAGATTCGTAATTCAATAGGTGAAGGGCGTTATCCGGAGTTTAAAGCAAAGTTTTTGTCCGAGTATCAACGCGGTTAAATTTTGATTTGATCTGTTAGTCCATTATCTGTATTTAATTTAAATATGACAATTTTATTGTATTTTTTTTGAATTATGCTAGATTTACTTACTTGACACACTTAAGCTGGTCATTCATACAATGGAGTAGATATGGCAGGATACGAACAAACCTTCCTGGAACAGATCACCAACATTCACGGTGTTGATTTTTCAACCTGGCCAGGTTGGGAAAAGCTGATGTCATGGACACGACGACAAGCGTGGTCAAAAGACTTTCTTGGTGAGGATAAAATATCAGCCCGCTTTCTTCATCCAACAACTTTGGCTGAAGAATTGACCAAATATCTGGGCGGATAATCCAGAGTCAACCATATATAAACTCAAAAAAGCCGAAACTTTGATCAGTATCGGCTTTTTTTGCAGGGTTATATTTCACAATTTACAAATTGCTATTAAATTAATCACAGGTACATTTTTTTGTTATTCACAATCTAAACATTTAAATAAATCTCTGCCACTATCTGATCAGCAAACTCGGACTATTAAACAGGTTTTCTATTTCAGGCATCACGATGCAAATCCGTCAATAATTCTTGACGTACGACTTAGTCTGAATTATAAGTAACAATCTTGGCGGAGTGGTGAAATGGTAGACACAGCAGACTCAAAATCTGCCGAGGGCAACCTCATGCCGGTTCGAGTCCGGCCTCCGCTACCAAGTAACTAATAAGATTTTTGCTGTTTTCTCTGAGAACCTCTAACTTATTACTGCGCAAGGCGCAGACAAAACAACAAAAGGAGAAGTACACATGAAAAAAATGATCATCGCAGTATTTGCAGTAACTGTTTTTGCCGGGTCAGCATTTGCCGCAGACGTGTTGGAATTTAAAAAAGGCGTAACCTTCAAGCACAAGCAGCATGCTGATGCAGTCAAGGACTGCAAAAAGTGCCATGACAAAGCCGATGGCGGTAAAATTGCTGGTTTTGGCAAGGATTTTGCCCATAAGACTTGCAAAGAATGCCACAACGAAATGAAAAAAGGTCCTACAAACTGCAAAGGCTGCCACACAAAATAATCTTGTAGTTGATTTGTCTTGCGGAGTCGGGTAATCCATCCCGCCTCCGCAAGATTTTCTTGTCAATGGTAGTGCTTTCCTCACACCCCCCCTGAAAGACTCCGGTTACCGTTCACAATTACTGAATATCGATCTGTATTACATCTTCATAGCATCTGTTCAGAAGTATCAGAAAGTATTTGATAAGTGACCGACTCACACCCTCCTTATCTGCCATACTCAAGCGCAAAAGTCATAATATGAACTATTTCCCTTCAAAAACATCAATCCGCATGGATGGCTTTAACACCATTCGTGTTAATTTATATGTTTTACTTCAAGCTTAACTCAGGAGCACTTTATGAAACGAAAAGCAATTGCCCTTCTCTCAGGAGGACTCGACTCAACTCTGGCAGTCAAGATGATGCTTGATCTTGGCATCGAAGTTGAAGCACTCAACTTCACCTCTCCATTTTGCACCTGTACCGGAAAAAACTCCGGCTGCAAATCTGAAGCGGTTCGCGTCGCTCAGGAATACGACATTCCGATCAAAGTCGTACATAAGGGGCTGGATTATCTCGAAATAGTCCGCAATCCGGTTCACGGCTACGGAAAAGGTGTAAATCCTTGTATTGACTGCCGGATATATCTATTAAAAAAAGCCAAAGAATATATGTTGGAAAGCGGCGCTGACTTTGTCTTTACCGGAGAGGTCCTCGGTCAAAGGCCGATGAGCCAGCGGCGCGACACACTGCGGGTTATCGAGCGGGAAAGTGGTCTGGAAGGGCTTCTGCTGCGGCCGCTTTCCGCCCGTCATTTTCCAGCGACGATCCCGGAAAAAGAGGGATGGGTGGATCGAAGCAAGCTGATGGCAATTGAAGGTCGGTCACGCTCGGTGCAAATGCAGATGGCTGAGGATCTTGATGTCAAAAACTACCCCTGCCCCGCAGGTGGCTGCCTGCTGACCGAACTGTCTTTTGTCCCCAAGATCAAGGATGTTTTTGATCATTCGGAAGAGCTCAACCTGCGCGATTTCAGGCTACTCAAAACCGGGCGGCATTTCCGCATCGACCCGCAGAGCAAATCGATCATGGGGCGCAGCGAGGGGGATAACAACCAGCTTGAACTGATCCGTCAACCTGGTGAAGCGGCCCTGACCTGGCTGGACGGCAACACCCCGGTGGCCATTATCATCGGCAATCAGGACGAAGAGCTCTTCAAGTTGAGCGCCAGAATAATGTTGCGTTATACCAAAGCTGAGCCTGGCGCTGAATGTCGCATTGAACTGCGGCTTAATGATACATCACAGGTATTTTCCGTGATCAATGACATGACTCCGGAAGCTGTCGATAAGTATATAGTAGCGTAATGACTAGCCATATTCGTAGATTATGCAAAGAGTTGGAGAACTGGGATTAGAAGATGCTTGTACTTTTAAAAGAAACGAGAGAGGCCGTTCCCCAGACATGGGAGAACAGCCTTTTCGTAACCTGATGATAGGGAGAATATATGCGGAGAAGCTCGTATTTGCTCATTATTCCTACCCCAGCTTCAACTCATCCAGCGACAAACGGTAACCGGGGAGGAGCTTCTCCAGAAAATAGATCACCTCGGGCAGCTTGCTGGCTGACAGCTGTTCAAAATGTTCCGCTTCCGCCCGCCTGAATTCGTTGTTGCCGCTCTTGCCCTCTTCGATGCATTTGGTAAGTGCCGCAATCTTGTCGGCAGCCTTCACCAGATGGACATACTCCTCCTCGTTATCGAAAAAAAACAGCGGCTCGTATTCTTTGGCCAGCTCCGGCGGCAGCATCGCCAGAAGCTTTCTGCGCGCCTGGTCTTCCAGTTTATGGAATGACTGTTTGAAATCAGGATTAAAGTGTTTGACCGGTGTCGGCATGTCTCCGGTAAATATTTCACTGGCATCGTGGAAGATGCCGTACATCGCCGCACGGGATGGATCAAGTGTACCGGCATAATACGTATTGCGGATCATAACCAGGGCGTGTGCGATAACGGCAACATCGAGGCTGTGTTCCTGAATGTTTTCCTGGACGGTGTTGCGCATCAACCCCCAGCGACTGATGTAGCGCATGCGTGACAGAAATGCGAAAAAATCAAATTGTTCCGGTTTTACGGTTTCATTCATTTATTACACTCGCTCGTACGGCTCAAAGAGTCGTTTATATTCATCCAGCGCAAACCGGTCGGTCATGCCGGCAATGTAGTCACAAACCACTCGCTCAAGTCCAAACCGCTCCAGTCGCGACCGGTATTTAGGCGGGAGCAGGTTGGGATAACGCAGATAAGTTTCAAACAGTCGCGTGATAAATATTTCAGACTTTACCCGCATCTTGTCAACCCGGTAGTGACGATAAAGATTTTGAAACAGAAAGCGTTTCAGTTCCATATTACGGGCAGTTATGTCATCGGTAAAGTGAACTACTGCTCTGTTTACCCGCCTTAAATCCTCAAGTGAAACTATGCCCTGCTTTTCAATGTTTGCAGCTGTAGTTGTGCAGATATCACTTATCAGCAATCCGATCAACGCACTGATGGTCTGATACACCAAACGCTTGGCGTCAATCGCCGGATATTTCCTGCGCACCCCGGAACAGACTTCGCGCCAGAGATCCACCTGTTCCAGCATTTCTAACGATATATAGCCGGACTTCAGACCGTCATCAATATCGTGGTTATTGTACGCAATTTCGTCGGCATAATTTATGATCTGTCCTTCAATAGTGGGCACAATACCAGGCAGGAATTCAGCCATTATTTCGCTACCGGAGTCATAGGGTGTTGAGTGTTTTATGATCCCCTCGCGCACCTCCCAGGTCAGATTGAGCCCGTTAAATCCGGGATAACGCTCTTCCAGTTCGTCCACAACACGAAAAGACTGCATGTTATGTTCAAAGCCGCCATAACCCTTCATCAGTCGATTCAGAACATCCTCTCCCGTGTGTCCGAAAGGAGTATGCCCTAAATCATGGGAGAGAGCCAGAGCCTCTGTCAACTCCTCGTTCAAGCGCAACTTGCGCGCGATGGCCCTGCCGATCTGCGCCACCTCAAGCGAATGAGTCAGTCGGGTGCGATAATAATCGCCTTCATGATTTACGAAAACCTGCGTCTTATACTCAAGCCGTCTGAAAGCAGCACAATGAATAATGCGGTCCCGGTCGCGTTCGAAAGCCGGGCGATTGTCACGATGTTCTTCAGGATGTTTACGGCCACGTGATGCGTTGCTGGTACAAGCATATCCGGCCAGATCGCTTCGTTCGGTTGAATCATTCATCGTCGTTCTCCGGTTGCAGAGAGAGGATTGTACCGCCTCTTAATTTACAAGTTTTTGTACGGTGAGTTCTTTTTGGTGTGACGTTTTGTGCCGCCACCTTTTTTACCAGTCACTCCTGCAATCGAAAATACATCCGCCAGCTGCATCTTCCAGACACCATCCTGATGTGTCATCTTGAATTCACGGGTCGTCGACTCAGCGATGCCTGGAGTACCTTCAAGCCCGATTTTTACATACACCGTGGCTTCAGTACGCTTTTCATTCAAAATCTTGAAATTCTCCATTTTCTGCCAACAGCAGGCAGGGCGGGTTGTCGATTCACGCATTTTTTTTACAAACGTTTCACGAGAGGTTTTGCCACGATGCGCCAACTGTTCAAAAAGCTGTTCAAAGCGCGCGTCACGCCAGGAATCGAGCGTATCCGACATGGACTTTTCTAAAGCAGACTCCGTTTCCGCTGCAGTCACCGAGAAAGCGCCTGCAAGAAGAATTAACACCGCGACTGTTGCAGCAAAACATGATCTGAGATTCATAGTTCACCCCTTAGCAGTTAAAAATGGAATAGTGCCTATCCAATATTTGTTTCAGACTCATCAATGGGAAGTAAAACCCCAGTAAAAACCTGCATATTTCATATTGAAAAAGCCCTGTTCAAAATTTCCGTCTGCTGTTCTTCATTAATATGATGAGACCCCACAGCCGGACAGGCATCGGCTGGACGCCCGATATATTCGACGGAAACTGATAGTTTTCTGAAGTGGCGCTCCATATAATGCCAGGCCCCCATATTTTCAGGTTCCTCCTGAACCCAGAACAGTCGGCACTCTGCCTCGCACAGATCGAGGACATTCTTTACGGCAGCCGGATCCAGAGGGTACAACTGTTCGATCCTGACGATTACAGTATCATTTCGCTCCCGCTGGATGCGCTCCACTTCCAGCTCGTAGTAGATCTTGCCGCTGCAGAACAGAACTTGTCGGGCAGTAGAAAGTTTGTCCATGGCACATATACATGTTTGAAAAGTACCCTCACTGAATTCAGTAACTGTGGAAGAGCAGTTCGGGTGGCGGAGCAGGCTTTTGGGAGTAAAAACCACCAACGGTTTTCGAAATGACTGCAGCATCTGATGCCTGAGGAGATGAAACATCTGAGCAGGCGTGGATGGACAGGTAACTATGATGTTTTCTAACGCGCACAGCTGCAGATAACGTTCGATGCGGGCGCTGGAATGTTCGGCGCCCTGCCCCTCATACCCGTGAGGAAGGAGCATCACCAATCCGCTGGCACGATTCCATTTGGTTTCACCGCTGGCAACAAACTGGTCGATGACGACCTGGGCCCCGTTGGCAAAATCACCAAACTGGGCTTCCCACAAGGTCAAACAACCCGGCGTTTCCAGTGAATAGCCGTATTCAAAGCCAAGCACACCAAACTCGGATAGCAGGCTGTTCCATGCCTGGAAACGGGCACCTTCTTGAACGACAGTTTCCAGCGGCATATAATTGCGCTCATCGTGGCTATCGATAACGACGCAGTGGCGATGATTAAAGGTTCCGCGCTGTGAGTCCTGTCCAGATATTCTAACAGAATAACCCTGGTCGAGCAGCGTCGCATACGCAAGCGTTTCGGCATTCCCCCAATCAATCCCTTCCCCTTTCAGAACCGCTTCAAAACGTTTCTGAATCAGAGTGCCGATTTTCGCATGCGGTACAAAATCAGACGGAAGAACCGCCAGGCGCCGGGCAATAGTTACCAGTTTTTCAACTGATACCGCTGTCTCGACGGGTTCGTCCGTGTAAGTAGCACTGATGGCACTCCATTGTTCAGAAAAACCGGCTGGCTCAACAACAGGAGGCTTAATGAATGATGACTCCAGTGCTTCGTTGACGCTCCGTTCAAGCAGTTCCAGTTTTTCCGGAGAGATCCCGGTTTCTTCCGCCAGAACAGCCGCATAAATGCGGTTGACTGGAGGTCGGAGTGCTATCTGCTGATACATTACCGGCTGGGTAAACGCCGGCTCATCCCCTTCATTATGACCGTGACGTCGGTAGCAGATCAGCTCAATGACAACGTCCCGGCGGAAGGTCCGGCGATACTCCATAGCCAGGTCAACCGCGTGGAGTGCGGACTCTGGAGCTTCACCCTGGACATGAAAAATCGGGCAGGAAAGCATTTTGGCAACATCAGTCGCATAATGAGTAGAACGGGCATCCCGTGGAAGTGTCGTGAAGCCGATCTGGTTATTAAGCACGATATGAATCGTCCCTCCGGTGCCATAACCATCCAGCAGGGACATATTCAAAACTTCCATGACGCTCCCCTGCCCTGCAAAAGCGGCGTCGCCATGTACCAGGACCGGAAGCACCCGTCCGGCGCCATCAACTCCATAGCGATCCTGACGGGCGCGACATTTACCCTCAACCACAGCGTTTACCGCTTCAAGGTGGCTCGGGTTTGCGGCAATAGTCACATGAACATGGTGCCCGTCAAGGTCAATATCACAGGAATGTCCCTTGTGATATTTGACATCACCATCTCCCAAAAAGCCGAGTGAAACACTTTCCAGAAACTCTGCAAAAAGGGTTTGATACGGCTTGCGTAAAATATGCGCCAGAACGTTCAACCTGCCGCGATGCGACATCCCCATCACGACGTCACTAACTCCAACTCCGGGACAGCTGTTGACAATGCGGTCAAGCACCGGTATCAGAATTTCTCCGCCTTCAAGCGAAAAACGCTTCTGTCCGACAAACCTGCGATGTAAAAACAGTTCAAACAAAGCGGCTTGATGGAGTTTTTCCAGAATATGCAATTTCTCTGCGCTCGAAAAGACGGGATGATTCAGACATGGTTCCATGCGGTCAATCAGCCACTGCCGTTCTCCGGGATCCTGAATATGCATGAATTCAACACCGGTTTCCCGGCAGTAGGTATCACGCATAGTCTGCACAATCTCACGCAAGGAAGCGCGCGGCTTCAAAAATCTACGACAGGCGAAAATGGTATCGAGATCGCTTTCATCAAGTCCGAAGATAGAGAGTTCGAGCAGAGGATGAGATAATTGACAGGGGGAAAGCGGATCGGTACAGGCTAGAAGATGGCCAATGGAGCGATAGCGATAAATAAGGGATTGAACACCCGACAGTTTCAGCGCCGCCTGTTCGTCAAATCCGCCAAAGCTTCCGGAGTTGCTATCCAGACCGAACTCAAAACCTGAGAAGTATAGCCGCCATTCTTCCGGCACAGAATCGGCTGAACGCTGCCAGTCACGGTACAGCGCATCAAGCAATTCTCCCGACATGGCGGCCAGAAAATTTTCATCCATTACTGCATCCCCGTTTTGTAGACAAAATTTCTGCTCTATAAAGCTTTCTTCAAAAGATCACGCAGTGTCACACCTTCAAGACAGGCCCGGCTACCTTCCCATCCCTGATGTATGACGTTTTCAGCAAGCTGAAGGACCGGAGTTGCAGCCTGCATTGGTGAAGCGCCACGCAACGCCCCGATAACCTCGCATACTTGAACTTCAGACGGGTCACGCGCAGGCAGCCAACCGGACTCGTTCCCAGAGGTCGCAACCAGATAACCCAGTTGTTCCAGCTCACCGAAAACTGTCTCCAGCGGCAGCAGCGGCACATTCAGTTCATCGGCAAGATTCTGGGCAGACGGCGGGGTTCCTCCCTTTTGAAAATTGAGACTCACCTGCACCAGCAGTGCCAGAGCCAGTTCTTCACGCGCCGTGGCATTCAAACTAAAGGCGCTGCTCCCTGAGAGGCCATGACCGCGATGCTGATGGGCATACACTATTTCAAGACCGAAAAGCACAATCAGCCAACTCGTATAGATCCAGACGAGAAAAATAGGCAGCGCAGCCAGAGTTCCATAAATTGCGTTATAGTTGGCAACTCCGACCTGAAAGTGAAAATAGCCCCACTGCGCCATCTGCCAGGCTGTCCCGGCTATCACCCCGCCAGTTACGGCTGAAGCAAAGCGAATTCGGGTATTGGGTATGAATATGTACAGAAAAACCATGGCGATCCAGACGCTGAGATATGGCAACAACCGGAATATCAGCAGGATTGCATCGCCAAGATAGGTATTCTGAATCAACCACAGCAGCAGCCATTGACTCTGCAGGGAGGAAGTCATACTGGTCGCTGCAAGCAGCAGAATCGGCCCGACGATAACGACACTCAAATAATCGCTGAATCGTCGCTGGAACGAACGGGTCTCGCGCACTCCCCAGACGGCATTGAATGCCTCCTCGATACTTCCCATAAGCGAGATGACGGTAACGATAAGCATCACAAGGCCAATCGCCCCCATTGACTTCACATTGGTATTATTTACGTACGCGATAAGCCGGGAGATAGTTTCCTCAGAATCACCGGCAATCTGTTGCAGCAGCGGCTCTAGCGCATTTTGCGCCCCGAGACCTTTGAGTACTGAAAAAGCGATGGCCAGAAACGGGACAAGTGAAAGAACTGTAGTGTAGGTAAGCGCCGCAGCGCGCATTGACCCCTTATGAGCTGTAAAATTGGATGAAATTGAATAGATGAACTGGAGGAGAGAATATAAACGCCCTTTCAGGCCTCGCCAGTCCTGGGGAGATTTGGTTTGTAACAGGCCATGGATTTTCGGATTTCGCATTAATGTGCCTCACTTCACTTCATATAACATAATATCAAATGGTAATAGTTTCCCCTGGATGTACCCGCCTCTGTTCATCTCTTGCCGGAGCACTTATTTCAGATGACAGCAGGTAAAAGAAAAGGAATATCAAGGCGGAAACACCCGCAAAGAGAGGCCGTAGACGAACCTGAGTGTCTTTATTGATTGATGAGAGCACGAAGCCGAACGCCGTCAGCACAACGCCGTAGCCGCCAATTGCTGCCGCCCAGAACATTCCGAGACGATAGATGCGGCTCTCTTCAGATAGTGTCAGCGAGAACAGATCAGAAATCTGTACGTGATAAAAACTGGCTAAAATGATCAGAATCAACGCAGCCATGATCATACGCAAACCATTTCTGACGGTACTTTTACGCACAGTTGTCCTCCATTAGACTCCACACCACGAAACATCGCCAAGCCCGATTCTCAAGACTTCAGGAACCGCCCCTATCAGGCTCACAACGGAGCTCACATCAGTCGTCAGAATACCGCCGTCAATGACAAAATCAAGCTGATTGCCAAATGTAGCGGCAATGTTGCGCGGATCCCCTTCCGGCTCTTCTCCGGAAATATTGGCGCTCGTGGTTATAATCGGATTGCCCAGCGCAGTGACGAGATCAAGACATATTCTGTTATCTGGAATTCGGATGCCCACCGTTTTCTGACGGGTGAGGAGCAGATCAGGGACTTCACGCGTTGCTTCAAAGACAAACGTGTATGGACCAGGAAGGTAACGCTTTATTATCTTGAAAGCGGAGTTACTGACCCTGGCATATTGGGAAATTTCTGACAGCGATGAGCAGATAACGGAGAATGGTTTGCGACGGTCTCGCTGTTTCATCTGATAGATTCGTTCGATACTTTTTTTACAAAAGATCGAACAGCCGATGCCATAAGTCGTATCGGTAGGATAGGCAATTACCTTGCCGTCTTTAAGGCTTTCAACCACACGGGAAATCTGGTGCGGCTGAGGATAATCAGGGTTAATTTCAAGTATCATGGCAGCATCCCTTGCAATTGGATCTTATCTAAAATTTCCTCAGCAGTTTCAGAAATATCTTCCAGTTCTAATATATCGTCTGTTAGATCGCCTGATCCCTGATGAGGAATATCCTGTACATCGCGCAGTTTACGTTCGATGGCCCTGGTTCGGGTTGCGGCCAGATCGATATGATTGCCCGCCTCGACCAGTTTTTTGCGTGTTTTGTCTAATATTGTACCAAATTTTGAGAATTCCGTACGCACCGCGCCCAGCAGGTTCCAGACTTCGGCTGAACGTTTTTCGATGGCAAGAGTCCTGAACCCCATCTGCAGGCTGTTCAGCAGCGCTGCCAGCGTGGTCGGACCGGCCACCATGACTTTATAATCCCGCTGCAGAGCTTCAAAAAGTCCCGGCAGTCGCAAAACTTCGGCGTACAACCCCTCCGTCGGCAGAAACATGACCCCGAAATCGGTTGTATGGGGTGGGTCCAAATATTTATCGCGTATGGTTTTTGCCATCTCCCGCACCGAGCGATCAAGCAGTTTTCTGGATTCGGCCGCTGCTGAGACATCGGCAGCTTCCTGAGCGTCCACAAGCCGCAGATAATCCTCCTGGGGAAATTTTGCATCAAGAGGAAGCCAGACCATCCCTTCCGGTGTGCCATCGCGACCCGGCAGTTTCAGGGCAAATTCGACCCGCTGGCCGCTTCCCTGTCTGGTTTCAACATTGCACTCATACTGGCCTGGAGCCAGGATCTGTTCCAGCAAGCTTCCCAGTTGAATTTCCCCGAATGTGCCGCGCGTCTTGACGTTGGTCAGCACTTTTTTAAGATCACCGACGCCGTTGGCAAGGGTCTGCATCTCTCCCAGACCGCGCTGCACAAGTTCGAGGCGTTCACTGACCAGCTTGAATGATTCTCCCAGACGTTTTTCAAGGGTATCGTGCAGTTTCTCGTCAACTGTGGCCCGCATCTGCTCCAGCTTAAGAGCATTATCCTCCTGAATCAGCTTCAACCTGGCATCAACCCCATCACGTAATTTATCCAGCCGTCCTTCATTGCTCGCCGTAAGTTCCTTCAATTGGGCGGCAAACAGTTCCAGCTGGTTTTTCTGCAGACCGGCGATGTCGCTCATCCGCTTCGACAACGAATCACCCAGCAGGGTGATGCCGCCGGTCATCTCTTCCCGCATGCGGCGGGATTCCGAGTGTGCTTCCTCTCGGCTGCGGGCAAGTTCCTCGCGCAAAATCCGTTCATGACGTTCGAGCCGTTTTTCGATGCCGTCCATCTTGTTCTGCACAGCGACGGTTTCACCAACCCCGCGCCTCCCTCTGATGAGCAGAGTGCAAAGGAGGCCCAGGCAGGCTAGCAGGAGTAGAACGATACCGTATGCCATTACTTCGTTCATTTGTATATCAGTCCTTTACGGATTTCGCTCGTTCAGGCCGCTTCTTTCAGCATGAAATCTACATGTAATGCTTCAAACGGGAAAACGATTTGGCCGCTGTCTGTTTTTTGCAGTATCCCGGCATTCAACAGGGCATGCACATCGCCATGCACAGCCTTGACATCTCTAACCTGACGGCGTGCCAGCTCTCGAATGGTCATCGGTCCTGAACCGGTCATGAGATTCAGTATTTCCCAACGCTTGCCGGAGAGCACCTTGAACAACAGTGCGGGCGACTCAAAGCTGATGATGTCACCTTGAGGTTCACCCTCAAATGCCCGCAGAAACCTGCTGTTTGCAGCTTCCCGGGAAGAAACTTCCAATGTCACGGTTCGCATGTCAATACCTCCATCTATCTACGTCGTTCCAGAAATCATCCAGCAAGGCTTTCGGTGTCGTGAAAGAGTAGGGATTTTCATCCTGTCCGACATGTTTATGATCACCCTTGCCAGATTCATTGTCGTAACGGAGCACACAAGAACCGTTCACCACTAGCGCAAGCCGATATTTGAAG
Organism: Geobacter sp.; assembly: GCA_025360785.1. Classification (GTDB taxonomy): domain Bacteria; phylum Desulfobacterota; class Desulfuromonadia; order Geobacterales; family Pseudopelobacteraceae; genus JACRCG01. The sequence goes on along the minus strand of JANYBN010000001.1, from coordinate 3,600 downwards.
CTGTGGCAACTCCCCGGAAGCGGCATGGGCAGGCGCCACACAACCAATTCAACAAAGGCTGTTTCGGATATTGTGTGTCGCTCATTGAGCAGTAAGTGTGCGTCCATGTTGGAGATTGTAACAACAGCGGGTAGTGTTGTCAAACTAAACAACGACTGGAGCAAAATCGTAGGGTGGGCATGATGAATCCATGCCCACCCTACCCGGCTTGGCACTACGAACATCGCGCCAAGGACGAACAGCATTGTCAAGTTTGGGTCTTTAAAGTACGAGTTAAGGCGCAATGAAGCAAAGACCTACTGCAACGCTGATTCCTTCTATGATCCTGTGCTGAATGCCACGGCTTTTGTCTGCGTACCCAACATCTCAGTCACCCATCGCGACAGCACAGCAAACTCTTCCAGAGAAAGCGTTTCCCCTCTCCTGCGACCATCAATTGCACACGCTTCCAACAGCTCACCACAATCGATCTGTTTAGCGAATTCGGCAGACTTTAGACAGTTAATCAGCGTCTTGCGCCGCATGGAAAAGGCACTTTTTACGACCGCCCTGAAAACGTCCTCATCACCGACATCAGCTCGCGCCTCTGAGCGGGGGATGAAATTCAGCACGACTGAATCAACTTTCGGGCTTGGGTGAAAACTGCCGGGGTGCACCACGAAAACACGACGAATATCAAACCACAATCCTAGAAGCACGGTGGTCACACCGTACGCTGAACAATCCGGCGGAGCGGCCAGGCGGTCGCCCACCTCCTTTTGCAGCATAAGGGTCATGCGCGCCAGACGGTCATGAACGCCGTATAACCGGAACAGAACTTCGGTCGAAATGTTATAGGGAAGGTTGGCGACTACGTTCCATTTCTGGGGAGTTTCAGAGAGAATATCGGCAAGGTCTACCTTCAGCACATCGGCGTCAATGACCGTAACACGCTGATTGTCTTTATGTTGGGCACTATGCCAGGCCGCCAGCGCATGGTCAAATTCAATCAGCACGAGTTGACCGGCATGCTCTGCCAGATACCCAGTCAAGGCGCCTCGTCCCGGGCCTATTTCAAGCACCGCTTGGCCAGGCTGGATTTCGGCAGCCTGAATAATTCTTGTGATGACATTCCCATCAACCAGGAAATTCTGCCCGAGTGATTTCAAAGGACGGCGATTTGAACTCATTTTAATGTTTCCTTTATACTGTCCATATCCCAAGTGGCGGTGACATCCAGCGCCAGGGATGAAACATGGCCGTGAGAAAGATAATAGTCACCCGGAACCGCCAGCATGGCTGCATTGTCTCCGCACAGAGAAGGGTGCGGAATATAGAGCTCAACACCCAGCTTTGTGCAGAGTGTGGCCATGCGACCACGCAAACCGCTGTTACAGGCGACCCCACCCGCGACCACCAGACGGGTTGCACCGCACTGCCGGATGGCAGCCTCAGTTTTTGCCGCGAGAACATGACATACCGCTTCCTGAAATGAAGCGCACAGATCGTCTGCAGCCTGACCCGGAATTGAAAGAGGGTTCTTCATGACATGCTGCATAACAGCAGTCTTCAGACCACTGAAGCTGAAGTTCAGAGAACCGTCACGAAGCAGTGGCCTCGGCAAACGAATCGCATCAGGATTGCCGCTCTGGGCCATCCGATCAATCAATACCCCACCGGGATATTGCATCCCCATAATTTTGGCACATTTGTCATAAGCTTCACCGGCAGCATCATCGATCGTTCTGCCAAGTGTCGTATAATGCCCGAAACCTTCGACATGATACAGATGGGTGTGACCGCCCGATACTACCAGCGCCAGAAAGGGAAACTCCACCGGCTGTTCCAGAAATGGTGCAAACAGATGCCCTTCGATGTGATGCACGCCCACAAAAGGGATTTTTCGCGCGACGGCAATGGCCTTGGCGGCAGAAAAACCGACCAGAAGCGCCCCGGATAGACCGGGCCCACGGGTAACCGCGACCCCTTCTATCGTTTCCATGCCGATGCCTGCATCCTTAAGCGTCTGGCTGATAACCGGTGCCAGCGATTCCAGATGCTTTCTGGAAGCAATTTCCGGAACGACTCCGCCGTATGCTGCATGAATGGCTATCTGAGAAGAAATAACGGAGGAGAGGATTTCACGGCCGCCCTGTACAACTGCGGCAGCCGTCTCATCACAGGATGTTTCAATTGAAAGTAAAATCATTTATTTCACAATGCCTTACCACAGAGACGCAGAGGCACGAAGTAAATCAGAGAAAAACCATTTATGACAGAAGATAAAAATCAGTTGCAGATTCATTTCCTTCTAAATAAATAGATTTCCCTCTGCGGCTCCGTGCCTCGGCGATGTATTATATTTATTACAACAAGTTTGCTGCGAGCTCGGCCAGTTCGGAACGCTCACCTTTGGTCAACGTTACATGTGCGGCAATCCGCTCACCCTTGAATTTTTCAACAAGGTAGGTCAAACCGTTACTGGAAGAATCGACATATGGATTGTCGATCTGGTACGGGTCACCGGTCAGTACGATCTTGGTCCCTTCGCCGACCCTGGTGACAATCGTCTTGATTTCGTGTGGGGTCAGGTTCTGTGCTTCATCAACAATCAAGTACTGATTAGGAATCGAGCGGCCACGAATATAGGTCAGCGGTTCGATATCCAGGAGCCCCATGGCCATGAGTTCCTTGTATCCCTTGCTGTGCCGCTTTTCAGATTCATGCCCGGAAATCAGCAATTCGACATTGTCAAAAATCGGCTGCATCCAGGGGGTCAGCTTCTCTTCAATATCGCCCGGCAGGAAACCGAGGTCTTTGCCCATCGGGAAGACCGGACGCGAAACAAGCAGACGATTATAGATATTTTCCTCGGCAGTTTTATGCAGACCGGCAGCAATCGCAAGCAGCGTCTTACCGGTTCCGGCCTTGCCTACCAGTGTAACCAGCTTGATACTGTCATCCATCAGGACATCCAGGGCAAACGACTGTTCCCTGTTGCGCGGAAACAGGCTCCAGATACCCTCCTTCGGCACCTTGTGAACGGGGACAATGCGGGCGTTGGCTGGATCGTTGCGACAGATGGCAGAATGATTCGGATTTTCGCTGTCAACTATAGTTATGAACTCATTGGGAGCCATTTCAACCGGAGCCTCAAGCCACCCCTGGCCATAGAATCTATCAATGGCATCAGGCGGCACCTCAATTGACCGGGTTCCGGAATAGAGATCCTGAATATCAACTTTGTCGGACTCATAGTCTTCTGCTATCAGCCCGATAGCATCGGCCTTAATGCGCAGGTTGGAATCCTTGGTAACAAATACGGTCATCAGGTCAGGAAAGCGATCACGGACATCCAGGGCAACGGCGATAATCCGGTTGTCGCCATTATCCACACGCAGATCAACCGGAAGATTCTTGAAATATTTTTCGGTAAACATCTCAATCCGCAACGCCCCGCCACCCGGCATGGAAACACCGGAAGCAAGGGAACCTTTTTCACGCAACGAATCAAGTATCCTTGACACCATTCGGGCGTTCCGCCCTGTCTCGTTCATATCTTTTTTGAATCGATCAACCTCTTCAATAACGGTAATCGTGATGTCTGGATCAAACTACTCG